>NZ_JARESV010000025.1:0-114060 GCF_046026985.1 Paraburkholderia sp. RL18-101-BIB-B | reverse complement strand
CAATAGACCACCGTGAATTCAAGGAAAGGCCAACACCTCAGAGAACACAGACAAAAAAACACCCGCCGAGCAGGCACAAACCCCAAATCCCCGCCAGTAACTTGCAACTACTTTGCCGTCGTCAACTCCGCCGATCATTCACCTTCACGCAGAAACAGAAACCACCTGCTCCGAACATCGCCAAACCCCAGCCCCGCGGGCAAAAACCGCGCTCTCACCCCTAGTGCAGAGCACGAAATAAACCGCTAATCTCGACCCCGCAAGCCCGCCAAGGGCCGCGCCCAGCGCAGAAAAAAGTGCGCATGAGGCTCGAAAAGGCCCTAAAAAAGCCACGCCGCGCAGCGGCAAAAAAGCACCCCGTGGAGTACCCTTTGGAAAACCCAGCACCACCATCGCCAGCCCCCGAAGATTGGATCGCCCGCAGCCTCCGAGCCGTCTGGCACCCCTGCACGCAGATGAAGCACCACGAACGCCTGCCGCTGGTGCCCGTCGCGCGCGGTCAAGGCGCGTGGCTCTACGATCGCGCCGGTCATCGTTATCTGGATGCCATCAGCTCCTGGTGGGTCAACCTGTTCGGTCACGCCAATCCGCGCATCAACGCGGCACTGAAAGACCAACTCGACACGCTCGAACACGCCATGCTCGCCGGCTGCACGCACGAACCGGCCATCGAACTCGCGGAGCGGCTCAGCGCGCTCACGAACAACACGCTGGGCCACGCATTCTTCGCGTCGGATGGCGCGTCCGCCGTCGAAATCGCCCTGAAGATGAGCTTCCACTCGTGGCGCAATCGCGGTTTCGCCGATAAGCAGGAATTCGTGTGCGTCGCCAACAGCTATCACGGCGAAACCATCGGCGCGCTCGGCGTCACCGATGTCGCGCTCTTCAAGGACGCCTACGATCCGTTGATCCGCCACGCGCACGTCGTGGCATCACCCGACGCGCGCCTCGCGCAAGCCGACGAAACCGCCGCCGATGTCGCACGCCGTGCGCTCGATCACGTTCGCTCGCTGTTCGACGCACGCGCCACGAAAATCGCCGCGCTGATCGTCGAGCCGCTGGTGCAGTGCGCGGCCGGCATGGCCATGCACGACGCGTCGTATATCGCGGGATTGCGCGCCTTGTGCGATCAATACGGCGTGCATCTGATCGCCGATGAAATCGCCGTCGGCTGCGGACGCACCGGCACCTTCTTCGCATGCGAACAGGCCGGCATCTGGCCGGACTCTCTCTGTCTGTCGAAAGGCATCAGCGGCGGCTATCTGCCGCTCTCGATCGTGCTGTCCCGTGATGAAATTTTCGAAGCCTTCTATCACGACGACACCGCGCGCGGTTTCCTGCACTCGCATTCGTACACCGGCAATCCGCTCGCCTGCCGTGCGGCGCTCGCCACGCTCGATCTGTTCGCGAGCGACAACGTGCTCGCCGTCAACGCGCAAAAATCCGCGAAGCTGAAGGCCGCGCTCGCGCCGCTCGCCGAGCACAAGCAAGTCCGCAATTTGCGTCAGTGCGGCACGATCTTGGCGTTCGACGCCGTGATCGACGATGCTCAGCAAGCCAAAACATTCTCGCGCCGCTTCTTCGAAAACGCGTTGCAGCGCGAACTGCTTCTGCGCCCGATTTCGACCACGGTGTATCTGATGCCTCCTTATATCCTCGACGACGAAGAACTCGCGCTGCTCGCCTCGCGCACGCGCGAAACCTTCGAAGCCACGCTCGCGGAGACCCGCTGATGCACCTGCTCGACACGCTCACCGAAGGCCTGAAGGAAATCGACGCGCGCGGCCTGCGCCGTCGCCGCCGCACCGCCGACACACCGTGCGCGGCGCACATGACAGTGGACGGCCGCGAAATCATCGGCTTCGCCAGTAACGACTATCTGGGCCTCGCCGCGCATCCGCAGCTCATCGCGGCGATCGCGGAAGGCGCGCAACGTTATGGCGCGGGTAGCGGCGGCTCGCATCTGCTCGGCGGCCACTCGCGCGCGCATGCGCAACTCGAAGACGATCTCGCGGAATTCGCGGGCGGCTTCGTCGACAACGCGCGCGCGCTCTACTTCAGCACCGGCTACATGGCGAATCTCGCCACCCTCACCGCGCTCGCGGGCCGCGGCACGACGCTCTTCTCCGATGCGCTGAATCACGCGTCGCTGATCGACGGCGCGCGTCTGTCACGCGCCGACGTGCAGATCTACCCGCACTGCGATACAGAAGCGCTGAGCGCGATGCTCGAAGCCTCGGACGCCGACGTCAAGGTGATCGTCTCCGATACCGTCTTCAGCATGGACGGCGATATCGCGCCACTGCCGCGCCTGCTCGAACTCGCGGAGCAACACGGCGCGTGGCTGATCGTCGACGACGCGCACGGTTTCGGCGTGCTCGGCCCGCAAGGCCGCGGCGCGATCGCGCAAGCCGCGCTGCGCTCGCCGAACCTCATTTCGATCGGCACGCTCGGCAAGGCGGCCGGCGTCTCCGGTGCGTTCGTCGCGGCACATGAGACGGTGATCGAGTGGCTCGTGCAGCGCGCGCGCCCGTACATCTTCACCACGGCATCGGTGCCGGCCGCGGCGCACGCGGTGTCGGCGAGCCTGCGCATCATCGGTGGCGAGGAAGGCGACGCGCGGCGCGCGCATCTTCAGCAATTGATCGAACGCACGCGCGCCATGCTGAAGGCGACGCCGTGGCTGCCGGTCGACTCGCATACGGCCGTGCAACCGCTCATCATCGGCGCGAACGAAGCCACGCTCGACATCGCGGCCACGCTCGATCGCGCGGGTCTGTGGGTGCCGGCGATCCGTCCGCCGACCGTGCCCACCGGCACGTCGCGTTTGCGTATTTCGCTATCGGCCGCGCACTCGCAAGCGGACCTCGACCGGCTCGAAGCAGGCTTGCAGCAACTCGGAGCGAAAGCGGCATGAGTGGCTCGAGTCAAAACGCACTGTCCTTATTCGTCACTGGCACCGATACGGAAATCGGCAAGACGTTCGTCTCGTCGGCGTTGTTGCGCGGCTTCGTCCGCGAAGGCCTGCAAGCCGCCGCGATGAAGCCGATCGCCGCCGGCGCATTCGAACTGAACGGCGTGCTGCACAACGAAGACGCGGATCAACTCGATGCCGCGTCGAACGTCCTGCTGCCGCCCGAAATGCGCACGCCCTATCTGCTGAAGGAACCGGCCGCGCCGCATATCGCGGCCGCGCTGGAAAACGTGACATTCGATCTCGACCATATCGTCGACTGTCATGCGCAAGCTCTCAAGCGCGCGGAGATCGTCGTGGTGGAAGGCGTCGGCGGCTTTCGTGTGCCGTTGACGGCCACTCAGGACACCGCCGATCTAGCCGTTGCCTTGAAGCTGCCGGTCGTGCTGGTGGTCGGCATGCGGCTCGGCTGCATCAGCCATGCGTTGCTCACCGCCGAAGCAATCGCCGCGCGCGGGCTCACGCTCGCCGGCTGGGTCGCGAACCGCATCGATCCGGACATGACGTTCCCTGATGAAAACATCGCGTCGATCCGCGAGCATCTCGCCCGCGAATACGACGCGCCGCTGCTCGGCATCGTGCCGCATCTGAGTCCGGCTTCGTCCGAACTCGCAGCGGCGCAACTCGACATCAACCGGCTTTTGCAGACGCTGCGGCACACGCAGCGCTGAAAAACTCACACATCCATCCATGAGGATTGACGACATGACACAACTGAACATCGCTCCCACGGCTGCCGACACGGCAGTGGCAAACAACAATGCCAACGCCGCGGCAACCAAGCAGGTCGCGCGCTGGCGCGTCGCCGACATCGTCGCGTTGTACGAACTGCCGTTCAACGATCTGATGTTCAAGGCACAGCAAACCCATCGCGAGCATTTCGATGCGAACACCGTGCAACTGTCGACGCTGCTGTCGATCAAGACCGGCGGCTGCGAAGAAGATTGCGCGTACTGTCCGCAGTCGGTGCATCACGACACGGGCCTGCAAGCCGATAAGCTGATGCCGGTCGACGAAGTGCTCGCCGCCGCGAAAGTCGCCAAGGAAAACGGCGCGACGCGCTTCTGCATGGGCGCCGCGTGGCGCAATCCGAAAGACCGTCACCTCGAACCGATCAAGGACATGATTCGCGGCGTAAAGGCCATGGGTCTGGAAACCTGCGTGACGCTCGGCATGCTCGAAACGCATCAGGCGCAAGGACTGCGCGAAGCGGGCCTCGACTACTACAACCACAACCTCGATACGTCGCCGGAATTCTACGGGCAGATCATTTCGACGCGCACGTATCAGGATCGCCTCGACACGCTCGAACGCGTGCGCGATGCAGGCATCAACGTGTGCTGCGGCGGGATTGTCGGCCTGGGTGAATCGCGCCGTGAGCGCGCCGGCCTGATCGCGCAACTGGCGAACATGGAGCCGTATCCGGAATCGGTGCCTATCAATAATCTGGTGCAGGTGGAAGGCACGCCGCTGACCGGCACCGAAGCGATCGACCCGTTTGAATTCGTGCGCACGATCGCGGTTGCGCGCATCACCATGCCGCGCGCGATGGTGCGTTTGTCGGCCGGACGCGAGCAGATGGACGAAGCGCTGCAGGCATTGTGCTTCCTCGCTGGCGCGAATTCGATTTTTTACGGCGATCAGTTGCTGACCACCAGCAACCCGCAAGCAGAAGCGGACCGCAAGCTGCTCGAACGTCTTGGCATTCGCGCCGAGGCCGCGCAACAGATGCCACTCGATCAAAGCGGCTGCGAGCATGGCTGCGATAAACACGCTGCGCCGAACTGAGCGTTTGTATCGCGTGAGATAAAGCACGCGCAATAAAAAAGGCTGCCTCGTTTTTGAGGCAGCCTTTTTACTTACTACACGACTAAAGCTTTACTTCTTGTCGACGATAATCTGATCAAACGTCCCGCCATCGGAGAAATGCGTTTGCTGCGCTTTCTGCCAGCTACCGAACATCTCTTCCACCGTGAACGTCTTGATCGGCTTGAACTCCGCCGCATGCTTCGCGAGCACGGTCTTGTCACGCGGACGCAGATGATGCTGCGCGATGATGTCCTGCGCGGCCGGCGACCACAGATAGTCGAGATACGCCTGCGCTTCCTTGCGCGTTCCGCGCTTGTCGACCACCTTGTCGACGATCGACACCGGCGGCGCCGCCAGCAAGCTCACCGACGGATACACCGCCTCGAAATTGCCCCCGCCCACGCCCGTGTCCATCAGCGCCACTTCGTTTTCGAAAGTCACCAGCACGTCGCCGATGCCGCGTTGCGTGAACGTGGTCGTCGCGCCGCGGCCGCCCGTGTCGAGCACCGGCACATTCTTGAAGATCTCTTTTTCGAAATCGAGCGCCTGCGCGTCGGTGCCGCCATGCTGCTTGCGATAACCCCATGCGGCGAGATACGAGTAGCGTCCGTTGCCCGATGTCTTCGGATTCGCGATGATCACCTGCACGCCCGGCTTGGCGAGATCGTCCCAGTCCTTGATGTGCTTCGGATTGCCCTTGCGTACCAGGAACACCATCGTCGTGGTGTACGGCGCGCTGTCGTCCGGCAGACGCGCGCGCCAGTTGGCCGGCACCAGTTGGCCTTTCTCGGCGAGCAGGTCGATGTCGTTCGGTTGGTTCATCGTCACCACGTCGGCCTGCAGGCCTTGCAGCACCGACAGCGCCTGCGCGCTCGACGCGCCGTGCGACTGGCGGATCGACACGTTCTCGCCGCTCTTCTGCTTATACGCCGCGATGAAGCCGGCGTTGATGTCCTTGTACAGCTCGCGCGTCACGTCGTACGACACGTTGAGCAGCGATGTATCCGCGTGCGCCGTCGACATGCCCGCCAGCGCGAGCGTGATTGCCGTCATGCCGGCTGCCAGCCAGCGCGATGTCCCCGTCTTGCCTGCCATCTTGTCCCCGCCTATCGATGATGAAAACCAGTGGCCGCACGAACGTGCAGCGTGAAGCGGGATTCTAACGGATCGCTTACTTGGCCAGCCGTCCGTTCGCGCGTGACTCGATGCGCGAACGCCGCGGCCCAATCACTCACACGAACGCGTGCTGTGCGGCCTCGAACGGCTCCTCGCGAAAACGCAGCGGCGCCGCGCAGTGCACCAGCGTATCGACGAAATACTTGGCGCGCGGCCACGGACCGAAACCGGCCGCGGTGTTGATATGCCCCGCGTCGCCGAGATTGACGAACGCGCTGCCGAAACGCTGCGCGAGATCGCGCGAACCGGCGAGCGGCATCCACGGATCGGTTTCGCTGCCGATCATAATCGAGGGCACGCCGAGACGCCGCGCGTCGAACGGTCCCGCGAAGGCGAATTTCTGCGGACTCGCGGGCGCGACGAACAGCACGCCGACCACGTCGTTCGCATATGAGGCCTGCTGCAACGCATGCGCAGTCGCGAGGCAACCGAAGCTATGCGCGGCCAGCACGAATGGCCCGCGTTCGCGCGCCAGCAGATCGCGCAGCGATTTCGACCACAGCGCGAGGTCCGGCGCGTCCCAGTCGGCTTGCTCGACGCGCAGCGAGCGCGCGAACTGCCGCTCCAGCCAGCTCTGCCAGTGCGCGCCCTCGCTGCCGTGCAAACCGGGAACGGTGACGAGCCGCGGCGGCCATGTCGATTTGGTGCATGAAAGCATGTGTGTGCCTCGCTGCGGGAATCCGGGTAATGATTGTCCCGCCGGGCGCCGCGCGGACGAACCAAGTTTTTGTGCTTTGGTTATCGGGCAAATGAGCGAGCAAAATGCGAGGATAAATGCGCAGGCAAAGGCGCCGCCACCTATGGGCCGCGCGGCGGAAAACTCACCACCGAACCGCACGCCCGTACGCAAACGCGCGCGATTCGCGTTGAAAAAGTAGAATGAAGCCTATCCATAAAAGGAGGAGGCCTCATGCCGCAAGCGTCGTCCGCAACGCCGCAGCCGTCGCGCCGGTCATGCCGTGGCTTCTTCGTCACTCGACCCGAACTCGCAGGCGCCTTCCGCACCGTATGAAAATCCTCTTCTACATGCCGCATGCCGACGCCGCAGTGTGGCTGCACGACTTCGCCCGCGCCCTGCCGGACGCCGATCTGCGTGAATGGCAGCCTGGCGACAGCGCGCCGGCCGACTTCGCGGTCGTGTGGCGTCCCCCGCGTGAGATGCTGGCCGGCCGCGACGATCTGCGCGCGATCTTCAATCTCGGCGCGGGCGTCGACGCGATCCTCGCGCTCGAACACGAACAGCCCGGCACGTTGCCGTGCAACGCGCAGTTGATCCGTCTCGAAGACACCGGCATGGCGCTGCAAATGGCCGAGTATGTGACGCACGCGGTGCTGCGCTACCTGCGCCGTTTCGACGAGTATCAGACGCTGCAGAACGAGCGCCGTTGGGAAGTGCTCGAACCGCATTCGCGCGACGCCTTCACGGTCGGCGTGCTGGGACTCGGCGTGCTCGGCACGCATGTCGCACAAGCGCTCGCGGCGTTCGGTATGCCGGTGCGCGGCTACAGCCGCAGCCCGCGGCAGATCGACGGCATCACGACGTTCGCCGGCGAAGCCCAATTCGACGCGTTTCTCGACGGCGTGAAAGTGCTGGTCAATCTGCTGCCGCATACTCCGGAGACGAGCGATGTGCTGAACGCGCGCACCTTCGCGAAGCTCGCGCACGGCGCGTATCTGATCAACGTGGCGCGCGGCGGCCATCTGGTCGAACAGGATTTGCTCGACGCGCTCGCGAGCGGGCAACTCACCGCCGCCACGCTCGACGTGTTCCGCGAGGAACCATTGCCACCGGATCATCTGTTCTGGCAAGAGCCGCGCATCACGATCACGCCGCACGTGTCCGCGCTGACGTTGCGCGAAGAAAGCGTCGCCCAGGTCGCGCGGAAGATCACCGCGCTCGTGCGCGGCGACACGGTCAGCGGCGTGGTGAATATCGAACGTGGATACTGAACCCATCGAATCCCATTGAAGGAGCGCCGCCACGCGCGGCGTCGACATAGGAGACACATCATGGCCCTACCCCAGCAAGTGAAAATCGTCGAAGTCGGTCCGCGTGACGGACTGCAGAACGAAAAAGAGTTCGTCCCTACCGCGACCAAGATCGAGTTGATCAACCGTTTGTCGGCCGCGGGCTTCCGCAACGTCGAGGCCGCTTCGTTCGTGTCGCCGAAATGGGTGCCGCAGATGGCCGACGGCGCCGACGTGATGGCCGGCATCGAACGGCGTCCCGGCACGATCTACTCGGTGCTGACACCGAACCTGCGCGGTTTCGAGGGTGCGCTCGCCGCGCGTGCCGACGAGATCGTGATCTTCGGCGCGGCCAGCGAAGCGTTTTCGCAGAAGAACATCAACTGCAGCATCGCGGAAAGCATCGACCGGTTCGCGCCTGTCGCGCAGGCGGCGAAGGAACACGGCCTGCGGATTCGCGGCAGCGTGTCGTGCGCGTTGGGCTGTCCGTATCAGGGCGAAGTGCCGGTCGCGTCGGTAGTGGATGTGGTCCAGCGTTTCGCGGCGCTCGGCTGCGACGAGATCGATATCGCCGACACGATCGGCGTCGGCACGCCGAAGCGCACACGTGAAGTGTTCGAGGCCGTCACCCAGGTATTTCCGCGCGAGCGTCTATCCGGCCACTTCCACGACACTTATGGTCAGGCGCTCGCCAACATCTACGCGGCGTTGCAGGAAGGCATCGAGATTTATCACGCGTCGGTGGCGGGCCTCGGCGGCTGTCCGTATGCGAAGGGCGCCACCGGCAACGTTGCGACCGAAGACGTGCTGTATCTGATGAACGGCCTCGGCATCGAGACCGGCATCGACCTCGCGCAAGTCGTGGCGATCGGCGATTTCATCTCGACGTCGATCGGTAAGCCCAATGTCTCGCGCGCCGGTAAAGCGCTGCTCGCCAAAGCGCGCAGCGAAGCGGCCAACTGCGTCTGACGTTGGCTCAACGCGTTGGCTGAACACTCATGCAATCAATCAGGACCTGAAACGATGACGGACCACGCTTCTCTCGAATCCGACGATCTCACCGCGCTGCCCGACTCGGCACGCCGAGTCGCGCTGCTGTTGCGCGAACGCGGTCACGCGGGCCGGATCGTGATGCTGCCGGAAACCGGCAAGACCTCCGCCGAAGCCGCGGCAGGCCTCGGCTGCTCGGTCGCGCAGATCGCCAAGTCGATCCTGTTTCGCCGCCGTGAAGACGACGTGCCGGTATTGGTGATCGCGAGCGGCGCGAATCGCGTCGACGAAAAGAAGGTCGCCGCGCAGGTCGGCGACATCGGCCGGGCGGACGCGAAGTTCGTCCGCGAAAAAACCGGCTATGCGATCGGCGGCGTTTGCCCGATCGGTCATGCGACCGAGCCGGTCACGCTGATCGACGCGGATCTGCTCGAACTAGACAGTCTGTGGGCTGCCGCGGGTCATCCGCATGCGGTGTTCAATCTGACGGCGCAGGAACTGATGGCGCTGACGGGCGCGCCGGTGATCGACGTGGCGCTGCGCGAGACGGCGTGACGCGATGACGATGATGACAGCAGGTCCCGATAACGAAGACCACCACGCCGTGCCGTCGCCATGCATCAACGTATGCAGGATGGACGCGTCGACCGGCTGGTGCGAAGGATGCCTGCGCACCATCGACGAAATTGCCGGCTGGTCGTTGTTCGACGACGACGCGAAGCGCGCGGTCTGGGACGCGATCGAGGCGCGCCACGCGGAGTTCGTCGCGAGCCAGCCGAAGGTGCGGCGATGAACGCCGCACCACGCATCGTCACGGTTGGCGAAACGTTCAGTTCGACGTTGGCGCTATCGGCGGAGTCGGTGAAATCGTTCGCTGCGCTCGTCAACGACTACAACCCGCTGCATCACGATGAAGCGTATGCCGCGCAAAGCCGCTTCGGCGGCCTGATCGCGTCCGGCACGCAACCGACCGCGCATTTCATGGCGCTGCTCGCGACGCATTATTCGACGTACGCGCAACCGCTCGGTCTGGAGTTCGATATCAAGCTGAAGAAAGCCGTCCATGCGAACGACACGCTCACGATCACCTGGCGCGTGAAGCATGCTTACTGGAAGCCGAGCCTGAACGGCGATCTGACGCATCTCGAAGGCTCGGTCGTGAATCAGCGTGGCGAGACCATGCTGGTCGGTTCGTCGACGATTCTCGTGATGCCGAAACCCGAAGCGTCCGCGAATGCGGACGCTGAGGCTAACGCAGCGCCCAACTCGCCATGATCGCGCTGCCGGAATCGATTCGGGTTTTCGAGCGCGGCTGGCTCTCGTCGAACAACGTGCTGCTGGTGGACGACGCCTGCGCCGCGCTCGTCGATACCGGCTATGCCACGCACGCGCCGCAAACGCTCGCCTTGGTGCGGCAAGCACTCGGCGCGCGGCCGCTCGATCTGATCGTCAACACGCATCTGCATTCGGATCACTGCGGCGGCAACGCGCTTTTGCAGGCGACGTGGCCGTGCCGCACCGTCATTCCGGCCTCGGAAGCCGGCGCCGTGCAGGATTGGGACGAAGCGCGCCTGACGTTTCGCGCCACCGGCCAGACCTGCGAGCGCTTCACCTTCACCGGGACGATCGCGCCCGGCGCGCAGTTGCGGCTCGGCGCGCTCAACTGGGACGTGCTCGGCGCACCCGGCCACGATCCGCATTCGCTGATGCTGTACTGCGCGAGCGAACGCATCCTGATCAGCGCGGACGCGCTCTGGGAAAACGGTTTCGGCGTGATCTTTCCCGAGCTGGAAGGCGAAAGCGGTTTCGCCGAGGAGCAAGCCGTGCTGGAAGCCATTGCGAGGCTCGACGTGCGCCTCGTGATCCCCGGCCATGGCTCACCCTTCACGAATGTCGAACAGGCGCTTGAACGCGCGTTTTCGCGTGTTGCGTGGCTGCGCGCCGATCCGGCACGCAATGCAAAGAATGCGCTGAAGGTGCTGATCGTGTTCAAGCTGCTCGAAGTCCGTGCAATGGGCTTCGACACGTTACTGCAAATGCTCGACGACGCCAGTGTGATGCGCGCCGCCGCGTCGATGCTCAAGCCGCGCGGCGAGTGGCCCGCGCTGGTGCGAGGGATCGTCGAAGAGCTGGCGGGGAAGAATGGACCGCTGGAAGTGGATGGAGCGCGCATCGTCGCGCGTGCGGCCTGACGCGCCGCCGCTGACACAGGCACGCTAGATACCGTCGCTACAAAAAGAAAGCCGCTCGACCATTACAGGCGAGCGGCGGAAATTCTGTCGGACGTGATCAGCGTCAAGACGCATGATACGCGTGCCTGTTTTTTGACCGCATCGGTGATTTCCCTACAGAAGTTTGACGCCTGCTTTTAAAGCTGCATACACGTCACGTGACGAGGCCCCGCAGTCGCGTATCTTTCGAATCATTAGTCCGCGGATATGAACAATCTGCGCATCCGGTTACTCTGGAATCCGTAGCATTGTGATTGATCGCAACGGCGCGACGCCCGTCAGGTCGACGACAGGCGCTTTTGCGGCACGATCCGCCAGCCGAGATTGACGCCGGCCGCGGCCACCAGAATCAGCACTGCGCCGAGCACCTGAATCCACGCGAGCGTTTGTCCGAACGCAACCCGGTCGACGATGATCGCCACCACCGGATAGATGAACGAGAGCGCGCCCGTCATCGAAGTCGGCAGCTTCTGGATCGCGCCGTACAGCAGCACGTACATGAGGCCGGTATTGACGATGCCGAGCACGATCAGTTCGAGCCATTGCACGCCGGTTGTGGGCAACGCGTCGAAGCGCACGAACGGCGCGAGCATCAGCACGCCGAGCGACACCTGGATCAACGCGATCAGATGCGGCGGCGTGCCCTTGAGCCGCTTCGTAATGATCGACGACACCGCATACATCGCCGCCGCGCCCACCGCGTACGCGACGCCGACCAGATATTGCCCCGGCACCGCCAACACCGCCGGCTCGACCTTCACGACGAACACGAGACCGATGAACGCGACCACCAGCCAGGCCACCGTCGACGCGCCGATGCGCTCGCGGAACACCAACGCGCCCAGCGCCACCAGCATGAACGGCTGTGTGTTGTAGACGGCCGTCGCCATCGAGATCGACGCGCGCGAATACGCGGCGAACAGCAACACCCAGTTGATGACGATCGCCGCGCCGCCGAGCAACGCGAGGCCGAGCATCTTCCACGAGAAGAGCCGGCGCCGGAACAGCCCCAGCACGGCGCACACGAGCGCGAGCGTCGCTCCGCCGAAAATGCAGCGGAAGAACACCACATTGAACGGGGTTTGCTGCGACGACACCACCAGCCAGCCGATGGTGCCGGACATCAGCATCGCCATGGTCATTTCCGCGGCTCCGCGGCGGATTTCATTTGACGCCATGATTCGATCCTCGATTGATCCCTGCATGACGAGCAGTGTAATTAATCCGATCGTCCGAATACATGGCTAAACTTAAGTATTCACGCGATGCAGTCTAATAATCGAAGGCCGTCATGACCAAACGCCTTACTCCTCCAACACCCGCCCTGCTCGACGATACGGACCGGGCGCTCCTCGCCGCGCTCGCGGAAGACGCGCGTCAGCCGGTCAGCGAACTGGCGCGTCAGGTCGGCCTGTCGGCGCCGAGCACGGCGGAGCGCGTGCGCAGGCTCGAAGCGCAAGGCGTGATCGAGCGCTTCACGGTGCAGATCGATCCGCGCGCGCTCGGCTACACGCTGCAGGCCATCGTGCGCGTGAAGCCGTTGCCCGGTCAGTTGCATCTGGTGGAAGAGGTGATCCGGCGGATTCCGGAGTTCGTCGAATGCGACAAGGTGACGGGCGACGATTGCTTCATCTGCCGCCTGTATCTCCATTCGATCGAACAGCTCGACGCAATTCTGTCGAAAGTCACCGAGCGCGCGGAAACCAGCACCGCGATCGTCAAGTCGACGCCGGTCGCGCGCCGCTTGCCGCCGCTCGGTTGAGCTACGCGCGGGCGCGGCTTCGCGTATGAGCAAACCGGAACGGACGGAAAGGCCTACTGTTCGACCGCTTCAAAGAAAGACAGCATTTCGGCGACCAGTTCGTCCGACGCTTCTTCAGGTATGTAGTGGCCGCAAGACAGCGCGCGGCCACTCACGTCACGCGCCACGTGACGCCATTCCGCCAGCGCGTCGAAGCACTTCTCGATCACGCCCTTGTCGCCCCACAGCACGCGCAGCGGACAGCCGATCTTGTGACCGCGCTCGATGTCGGCACGATCGTGTTCCAGGTCGATGCTCGCCGACGCGCGGTAGTCCTCGCACATCGCGTGCACCGCGCCCGGTTGCGCGAGGGCCGAGCGATAGGCGTCGAGCGCGGCGGGCTCGAACGGCGCCAGGCCCGCGTGACGGCTGCCCATCACCGCGTCGACATATGCCGCCGGATTCGCGCCGATCAGCGTTTCGGGCAGCGGCTCGGGCTGGATCAGGAAGAACCAGTGGAAGTAGTGCGTCGCAAAGGTGCGGTCGGTGGCCTCGTACATGGCGAGCGTCGGCGCGATGTCGAGCAGCATCAGACGCTCGACGGCATCGGCATGATCGAGCGCCATGCGATGCGCGACGCGCGCGCCGCGATCGTGCGCGCACACGAGAAAACGTTCGAAGCCGAAATGGCGCATCACGGCGACCTGATCGGCCGCCATCACGCGCTTGGAATACGGCGTGTGCGCGGCGTCGCTCGGCGGCTTGCCCGATGCGCCGTAGCCGCGCAAGTCAGTGGCGATCACCGTGAAATGCTGCGCCAGTTGCGCGGCGCACTCTTGCCAGATCAGATGCGACTGCGGATGACCGTGCAGCAACAGAAGAGGCGGCCCCGCCCCGCCCTTCACTCCGAAAATATCGACATCGCCCACGGCGACGCGAAAGGGCGTGAAATCCTCGAAGGCCATGACGTCTCTCTCGTGATTTTGGAGTCCCTGCATTGTAAAAGCCCAATGTGTCCACGCGAGGTGGGATAGCCCACGCAAACATAGAACCTGAACACTCCTTCCAACTGTTCCAAACGACCCAACCGAACGCGTACGCCGCGCTTCGCCTATAATCGAACGATCGTTCTTAAATTTTCGGATGGCTGCGGCTGGCAAAAGCGCCGCAAGCCATGTGCCGCTAAACTCAGTCATCGCCGGCGCGCAACGACGCACCGGCTCGCTTAAATCAGGAGACTCGCACTATGGCATTGCCCGCCGTCCTGCAAAAACTTGCGCTGCCCGTCGTCGCTTCGCCGATGTTCATCGTCAGTTACCCAGAGCTCGTGTTGGCTCAATGTAAGGCTGGGATCGTCGGCTCGTTCCCCGCGCTGAATGCCCGCCCGGCCGAACTGCTCGATGAATGGCTCACGCAGATTCAGGCGCAGCTCGCCGAGCACAAGGCGGCCAACCCCGAGGCGGTCATCGGGCCGATCGCCGTCAACCAGATCGTCCATCAGTCGAATACGCGGCTCGAACACGACGTGCGCGTGTGCGTCGAACACAAGGTGCCGATTTTCATCACGAGCCTGCGGGCGCCGGCGCGGGAAATCGTAGATGCGGTGCATAGCTACGGCGGCATCGTGCTGCATGACGTGATCAATCTGCGCCATGCGCAAAAGGCGCTGGAAGCAGGCGTCGACGGCCTGATCCTGGTGGCGTCCGGCGCCGGCGGCCATGCCGGCACGACCTCGCCCTTCGCGCTGGTCGGCGAAGTGCGGCGCATGTTCGACGGCCCGATCGTACTGTCGGGCTCGATCGCCAACGGCGGCTCAATTCTCGCGGCGCAGGCCATGGGCGCGGACCTCGCCTATATGGGCACGCGCTTCATCGCGACCAAGGAAGCTCACGCTGTCGACAGCTACAAGCAGGCGATCGTCAACTCCACGGCGTCGGACATCATCTACACGAACCTGTTCACCGGCGTGCATGGCAACTACATTCGCGAAAGTATCCTGAACGCGGGGCTGGACCCGGACGCGCTGCCGGAATCGGACAAGACCAAGATGAACTTCGGCAGCGACAAGGCGAAGGCGTGGAAAGACATCTGGGGCGCAGGCCAGGGCGTCGGCCTGATGGACGACGTGCCGAGCGTGAGCGAGCTGGTGCGGCGTTTGACGAAGGAATATGACGATGCGAAGGCGCGGCTGGGCATCGCGCGCTGAGCATCATGTTGGAGCGCCTCGGGTGAGGTGCCGGCGTTAAGCGGTTTCGTATGCTGCGGCTTGGCTTCACGCCAGGCCGCAGCAGCGATCGCCGCGCAGCAGGGCTTACATATTGCGGCGGTACTGCCCGCCCACTTCAAACAACGCGTGCGTGATCTGCCCGAGCGAGCAGACACGCACGACGTCCATCAGCGCCGCGAACACGTTTTCATCGTCGATCACCGCGCGCTTCAGGCGTTCGAGCGCGGCGGGCGCTGCGTCGAGATGCTGCGCCTGAAAAGCGCGCAGACGTTGCAACTGACCTTGCTTTTCATCGTCGGTGGAACGGGCCAGCGCGATCGGCTGCGGCGCCTCGTGCGGATGCGCGCTCAAAAACGTATTCACGCCGACGATCGGATACGAGCCGTCATGCTTGCGATGCTCGTACAGCATCGACTCGTCCTGGATGCGCCCGCGCTGATAGCCGGTTTCCATCGCGCCGAGCACGCCGCCGCGCTCGGTCAGCCGGTCGAATTCGGCGAGCACCGCCGCTTCCACCAAATCGGTCAGTTCCTCGATCACGAAGCTGCCCTGGTTCGGATTCTGATTCTTCGCAAGCCCCCATTCACGGTTGATGATCAACTGGATCGCCACCGCGCGGCGCACCGAATCCTCGGTGGGCGTGGTGATCGCTTCGTCGAAGGCGTTCGTGTGCAGCGAGTTGCAGTTGTCGTAGATCGCAATCAACGCCTGCAACGTGGTGCGGATATCGTTGAAGTCGATCTCCTGCGCGTGCAGGCTGCGGCCCGAAGTCTGCACGTGATACTTGAGCTTCTGGCTGCGTTCGTTCGCGCCGTAGCGCTCGCGCATGGCAACGGCCCAGACGCGTCGCGCGACTCGGCCCAGCACCGTGTACTCCGGGTCCATGCCGTTCGAAAAGAAGAACGACAGATTCGGTGCGAAGTCGTCGATCGACATGCCGCGGGCCAGATAGGCCTCGACATAGGTGAAGCCGTTCGCGAGCGTGTAGGCAAGTTGCGAGATCGGGTTCGCGCCGGCTTCGGCAATGTGATAGCCGGAGATCGACACCGAATAGAAATTGCGCACGCCGTGCTCGACGAAGTACGCCTGAATATCGCCCATCACTTTCAGGCTAAATTCGGTCGAGAAGATGCACGTGTTCTGGCCTTGGTCTTCCTTGAGGATGTCGGCCTGCACGGTGCCGCGCACGTTTTCCAGCGCCGTGCGGCGCGTCGCGGCGAGTTCGTCGTCCGTGAGCGGGCGACCTTGCTGCTGCGTCATGCGCGCAATCTGCTGATCGATCGCGACGTTAAAGAACATCGCGAGGATGGTCGGCGCGGGTCCGTTGATCGTCATCGAGACCGAGGTTTCCGGCGCGCAGAGGTCGAAGCCGTCGTAAAGCGTCTTCATGTCGTCGAGCGTCGCTACCGAGACGCCCGAATTGCCCACCTTGCCGTAGATGTCGGGGCGCTCGTCCGGTTCTTCACCGTAGAGCGTGACCGAGTCGAAGGCGGTCGACAGACGTTTGGCCGGCATGCCTTCTGAGAGCAGCTTGAAGCGGCGGTTGGTGCGCTGCGGATCGCCTTCGCCGGCGAACATCCGCGTCGGGTCTTCGTTTTCGCGGCGGAATGGGAACACGCCCGCGGTGAAGGGAAAGTAGCCGGGCAGATTGTCGAGCATCAGCCAGCGCAGAATCTCGCCGTGGTCGACGAACTTCGGCAGGGAGACTTTGCGGACCTTGGAGCCCGACAGCGTCGTGACGGTGAGCGCGGTGTGGACCTCGCGGTCGCGGATTCGGACGATGTGTTCGTCGCCTGAGTAAGCAGCGACGGTTTGCGGCCAGGCGTCCAGCAGGACGCGCTCGCGTTCGCCGAGAGAGGTGGTGCGTTGGGTGATGAGAGCGTCGAGTTGCTGAAGCGACGGATTGGCGCCAGCGCCTTCTGTGTTTGCCGCTGAACCTGCAATTGAGTTCGCCGACGTGTTTGCGACGGCGTCGGGGTTCGCAACCGCCCTCGCAGCCGCACCCGCTTCAGCCAGCATCCGACGCGCCTCGACAAGTTGCCAGCGCTCACGCGCCACGCGCGCTTGCGCGTCGGCTCGCTCGCGATAAGCGTGAACTGTCTGCGCGATATCCGCCAGATAGCGCACTCGCGCCGGCGGCACGATGGCGTTGCGGTCGCTCGAAAAGCGCAGACCTTCGGGCGCGGCCAGCCGGTCGCCGCCAGCGCGCAAGCCGTGCTTGCGCAGCGCCTCGGCGACGTGCCGGTAGAGCGCGGTCACGCCGTCGTCGTTAAAGCGCGAGGCGATCGTGCCGAACACCGGCATCGCTTCCGGCGACTTCGCGAAGTCGCCGCGATTGCGCTGCACCTGCTTGGCGACGTCGCGCAACGCGTCCGGCGCGCCCTTGCGATCGAACTTGTTGATCGCGACGAAGCCGGCGAAGTCGAGCATGTCGATCTTCTCCAACTGGCTCGCTGCGCCGAACTCCGGCGTCATCACATACAGCGATTCGTCGACGAACGGCACGATCGCCGCATTGCCTTGGCCGATGCCGGATGTTTCGACGACGATCAGATCGAAGCCCGCCGCCTTGCACAGCATCAGCGCGTCGGGCAGCGAGTCGGAGATTTCGCTCGATGCCTCGCGCGTCGCCATCGAACGCATATACACGCGCGCGCCGCCGCCCCAGTCGCCGATGGCGTTCATGCGGATGCGGTCGCCCAGCAGCGCGCCGCCGGACTTGCGGCGCGATGGGTCAATGGCGAGCACGGCGATGGTGAGAGCGTCGCCGTAGTCGAGGCGAAAGCGCCGGATCAGTTCGTCGGTGAGCGAGGATTTGCCGGCGCCGCCGGTTCCGGTGATGCCAAGGATGGGGGTTGTGGTTGCTTTGGCCTGCGCGGACAGTTTTTCGCGGGCGGACGCGTCGATGGCACCCGCTTCGAACGCGCTGATGAGTTGCGCGAGGCGGCGGAGGGTGAGGGATGCTGGGTCGGCCGCGTTAGCCGTGTCGGCAATGCTGGGCGCGTTGGCGACATCGGCGGCGCTGACGCGCGCGCCTTCGGCGCAGCGCGCGATCATATCGTCGATCATGCCTTGCAGACCAAGCCGCTGCCCGTCCTGCGGCGAATAGATCTTCTCGACGCCGTAACGCTCGAGTTCTGCAATTTCCTCAGGGACGATCACCCCACCGCCTCCACCGAACACCTTGATGCGCTCGCCGCCACGCGTCCGCAGCAAGTCGACCAGATAGCGGAAGTATTCGTTATGGCCGCCCTGGTAGCTGGACACGGCGACGCCATCGGCGTCCTCGTGCAGCGCGGCGGTGGCGACTTCATCGACGGAGCGGTTGTGGCCGAGGTGGATCACCTCGACGCCGCTCGCCTGCAGAATGCGCCGCATGATGTTGATCGACGCATCGTGGCCATCGAACAAAGCGGCCGCCGTGACAAAGCGCAGGCGCCGGCCCGCGGGCAGCTTGTGGCTGCCGGCGCGCTGCGGCGTGGACAGATCGGTCATGTCTCCCCCAGATCGTTCGCGTATGGGTGTTGCCAACCAGTATAGCGAAACGGGTCGAGACGCCTCGGTGGCGTGGGCGGCCTAGCGCACCGCCAACGCCTTGATCTGTTCGAGCGACGGCCACAGCGACTCGTTCGCGAACCGCTCGGCGAGAAAGTCGACAAACGAGCGCACCTTGGCCGACAGATGCCGGCGGCTCGCATAGACCACGTGAATGGGCAGTTCGCGCGGCGGCACGTCGTCCACCAGCAGCGGCACGAGACGCCCCGCGGCCAGATCGTCGCCGATCACCTCGGTGCCGAGCATCGCGATGCCCGCGCCTTGCAGCACGATCACGCGCTGCGCTTCCAGATGATTGACGATCAGATTGCCCGTCAGACGCACGCGTGGCGAGGCGTCGCCGGTCGCGGGCGCGATTTCGAGCGCCGACACGCCCGCGTATTGCAGATAGTTGTGGCGCGCCAGATCGGCGACGGTCTTCGGCGTGCCGTGCCGCTTCAAATACGCCGGCGACGCGCACAGCACGAGGTGCGCGGTCGCGATCTGCCGCGCGATCAATGAAGAAGACTTCAGCCCGCTCGGTGAAGCGCGGATCGCGACATCGAAACCCTCGTCGATCAACTCGACCACGCGGTCCGACAAGGTCATATCGACGGTGACCTGTGGATACTGCGCGGCGTAGTCGGCCACCGCGGCCATCACGTGGCTCAGGCCGAACGCTGACAGCGACGACACCCGCAAGCGTCCCTGCGGCACGACGCTCGCCGCGCCGACCACCTGCTCGGCCTCCTCGAGTTCGGTGAGCACCTGGCTCAGACGCTCGTAGTACTCGCGGCCCGCCTCGGTCGGCG
Organism: Paraburkholderia sp. RL18-101-BIB-B; assembly: GCF_046026985.1. NCBI lineage: Bacteria > Pseudomonadati > Pseudomonadota > Betaproteobacteria > Burkholderiales > Burkholderiaceae > Paraburkholderia > Paraburkholderia sp. RL18-101-BIB-B. The sequence goes on along the minus strand of NZ_JARESV010000025.1, from coordinate 94,598 downwards.
CGACCCGCCGCGTGGTGCGGTTCAACAGACGCGCGCCGAGTTGCTGTTCGAGGTGCATCACGTGCTTGCTCGCCATGGCCGCCGACATCTCCATCCGTTCGGCCGCGCCGACAAAGCTGCCGACTTCGACCACGTGGCGGAACACTTTCATGCTGACGAGGGTATCCATCTCAATCGCTCGCTTCAGGAATCAATCGGCGTCATTTTGCCGTGTTTATCAAAGACTGGTCGGCAAAACGCTTCCCAACGAATGAATACAGCGGCGCAAAAGCAAAAAAACCCGCCTTCCGAAGAAAGCGGGCTTGGAGATCAAGCTGATGCGACCAGTGCGCGAAGCCTGCGAGCAGGCGTCGCGCGGCGCGGCCGGGACGCTTAGAACTTGGCGCGCAGGCCGACGCCGTAGGTGTTGCCGCTCGACATGCTGGAGATGTGGTCGTACATGTAGGCCGCGTAGATGTCCGTGCGCTTGGACAGCGGATAGTCGTAGCCGACCGAAGCCGTCTGACGGGTTTGGTCGAACCCGCCGCCGTCGCGCGAGTAGGCGTACGACGCCATCACCGAGCCCGGGCCGAACGGCACCGTCGCGCCGCCTTGCGCCGTGTTCACGTGCCAACTCGTGACCTGCTGGTCGTTGTACGTGTACATGTACTGGCCGAAGAACTTCACGAACTTCAGGTCGTACGACACGCCGAGTTGCGCGACGCTCTGGCTCTTCAGGCCGGGCACGCCCGACGTGCTGAAGCTGCCGAGGTCGCTCGGCACGTTGTTGAAGTTCACGTACTGATACACCGCCGTGGCCGCGAACGGGCCGTGGAAGTACAGCACCTGGCCGCTCCACTTCTTCGCGCCGTTCTCGGTCGTGTTGCCGAGCGCGTACATGGCCGTCGCCGACAGGCCGTTGAAGTTCGGCGACGAGTACGACACCGCGTTGCTCCAACCGGAGTCGCCCGTCACACCCTGATCCGTCGAGTAGGTCGGGAACGTGCCGAGGCCGAGGTACGTGTGCCAGACCATCGGCGAGAACTGGTACGAGTCGACGAACGGGTTGAACAGAATCGTCGACACGAACAGCGGCGTCGTCAGACGGCCTGCCGTCACCGTGCCGTAGGGCGATTCGATACCGACGTACGCGTTACGCGAAAACATCGTGTCGCCCGTGAAGCGGCCGTACTGGCCGTTTTGCGCCAGGAAGAACCCTTCCAGCGCGAAGATCGCCCTGTAGCCGTTGCCCAGATCCTCCGCCCCTTTCAAGCCCCAGTACGAAGTCGACATGCCGCCGCCCGCGACCTGCACCGCAGTCTTGCCGCCCGGGAATTTCTGCGCACCGACCCATTCGTCGACCTGACCGTAGAGTTGCACGCTCGATTGCGCAAAAGCAGACGATGCACTGGCCAGCAAAGCGGCACACGCGGTTGCCTTGAGGGTGGTCTTCAGCGCACTGCTGATGCTTGTTTTCATGGGTTCTCCTGTCTTTGTCAAAAAGGGTGTGGCTGTGCGAAAGGGGGAGCTCGCGCGAATCATTGTTGTTGTCCGTTCGATCATCGAGCCAATCTGGGCGGGACCATCTTTGCGGACCATTTTTATAAACAAAAATATCGTGGGTTATTGCGGGTATATCGGTCTGATTAGTTTTGTCGCTTATCGGCCTGATAAACCCTTGGCCGACAGCGCGCTCGCCGTGCCGCCGCAAATTTTGCGGCACCGCGCAAAGCGTTACTCACATTGCGGCCGACGGGTTGATAACGCCTTAAATGACACGCGGATGACGCACCGCCGCAGAAACGACCAAATTTGACGATGGGAGAGGGTCTGCTGCCGAGTGTTTTCAAAAAAGTGTGGCGTCGAAACGTCACATTGATAGCGGGCTTTGGGACGACGTTATGGCGGAAGGCCGCTGTCAAGCGGTTTGAAAGGCAGGAGCAGCGATCGAGCGAAACGGAGCGTTGAGAATTTGGGAGGACGAAATGGCAGAGATGCCGCGGACCCGGTTCGGGATGATGCAGGCGTGAAGGCGGAGTCAGATACCCGAATGGCCGGCACTCGAACAATGTCGAAGCGGCACGGGGAAGTCAGCGAAGGGAGACAGAAGTAGATGTGTACGTGCGCTGTCTGGACACAGACTAAACGACAAACATTGGTTGCTCACGCAACGAACGCAACGCATAGTCCACGAAGCACGAACGCCTAGTTCCGGTAAGGCGAGCCTTCCGGCTGACGCGGATCATCGGACTGACGCTGTATGCCGCGCGACGAACCGCGCTCCTCGTTGTAGCGGGCGACGTCGGCGCGAATCGAGCCGGCGCGAACCGGCGCATTGGCCGGTGGCCGAGGCACCGTGCGCGACTCGGCACTGACCGGCGTAATAGCGCCGGCGTACTGCATGCCGCCGCGGCCGTCGCCGGCGTATCCAGCCGGTCCGGTGACACGTCGCATGCCCGGCTTGTAGACGTCATAGCCGTCGGCGTAACTTCCGCCTGCGAAATTCGCTCCGCCACGCGCCGGGCGCGCGCTGCGATCGACCATCGTATTGCGGGCCGGTGCTGCTGCTGCGCTGTAGGAGCGGTCACCGTTATGCATTTCGCCACGCACAGCGTGATTCGCTCCGGCATGCGAATAGCCGCCACCACCGCCGTGCGGCATGCCTGGCGCTTTCGCATAGGCGAACGAGCACAGCGCAGCGATGACCGCGCCCAACGCCCAGTGCCTCGTTCTCGACAACCCGTCCACCCAGTGACTCACATGCCCGAAGACTTGCCTGAAGACCACCGTTCGAGCTGCGGTGGACTTGTTTTGGGACTGGCACGAGCGCTGCGACGATATCGCGGCGCGGGGCATCCCGATGGCCTTTGAACCGTAATTTATGGGTGCCGGCAAAGGGTGTCGAGCCAAAAAGTGTTAGGCCTCGGACGCGGATGTAACACCTTGTTACTGCGACGTTTTTCTACGACAGAGTCCTTGCGCGAAAACCCTGAAACCGCTTGCTTTCAAGGACTTGGAGAGACAACTTACGAGCTCTTGCGTATGACGAATCGCAGCCGCATTTTCACCTCAAATGTCAAAACTGCATGGACCAAACAGATCACGTCGCCAATACTGAAAACTTGGGTCGCCGCGCCGTCCAAATTTTCCGGGACGCGTCTTTCGATGCGCAGCCCTCATTAATCGATTCGGTAAATGAATTTGCATATTTAATCAAAAATCATCAACAATAGCTCTTTCCCATAGGCTGGGACGGCGCCTTCAGGCGCGCGTCCCGCGCGCTTTTCCGCATTACCGAATCGAGATTCCGACATGGCTCGCCCGAAACTGCTTCCCGACAACTTCACCTTATGCCTCGTCAGCACCGTGATCCTTGCCAGCTTGCTGCCGGTTCATGGGCAGGCCGCTGCCGGATTCAACTGGGTGACCAACGTGGCGGTCGGCCTGCTGTTTTTCCTGCACGGCGCCAAGCTCTCACGCGAAGCGATCATTGCGGGCGCGACGCATTGGCGCCTGCATCTGGTGGTGCTTCTCAGCACGTTCGCGCTCTTTCCGCTGCTCGGCCTCGCGCTTAAACCGCTCCTTTCGCCACTTGTCACGCCGGCGCTCTATGCGGGGGTCCTCTTCCTCTGCACGCTGCCGTCTACGGTTCAGTCGTCGATCGCGTTTACGTCCATCGCCAAAGGCAACGTGCCGGCTGCGGTGTGCAGCGCGTCCGCCTCGAGCCTGCTCGGCATCTTCATCACGCCCGCGCTCGTCAGCTTCGTCGTCACCAATCAGGCGGCTGGCGGCGGCGCTTCGCCGTGGCATACGGTGGGCAACATCGTGCTGCAACTGCTGGTGCCGTTCGTGGCCGGGCAGTTGCTGCGGCCGTTGATCGGCAAGTGGATCGAGCGCAATCGCGGCGTGCTCAAGTTCGTCGACCAAGGCTCGATCCTGCTGGTGGTGTACGGCGCGTTCAGCGAGGCCGTCAATGAAGGGCTGTGGCACCAGATTCCGCTCTCCGCGCTCGGCGGCCTGCTGCTGCTGTGCGTCGTGCTGCTCGCCCTGGCCCTGGCCGTGACGATGTTCGTCAGCAAGCGGCTCGGCTTTAGCCGTGCGGATCAAATCACCATCATCTTCTGCGGTTCGAAGAAGAGCCTTGCCGCCGGCGTGCCGATGGCCAAGGTGATTTTCGCCTCGCATGCGGTGGGCGCCGTAGTCTTGCCGCTGATGCTGTTCCACCAGATCCAGCTGATGGTGTGCGCCGCGCTCGCGCAGCGCTGGGGCGCGCGCGACATCAGTGGCGAGACTCACGCCGCCTCGCGCGAGCGGACCGCCGCCGCCGTCGCGCGCCGGTGAATACGCGCGCAATGCAAACAGGACATTCATAAGCGCCCTCCCTGAGCGTCATTTGAAGAAAGCCGCCTCGCGCGGCTTTTTTGTTATTTCACGCGCAAACGCCGCCGCTGTCGCCTCGGCCGGATGGCATAGGCCAATTCCTGGCAAAGCGGATCCCGCCTTCAGAATGACTCGATCGAACACAAGCGAGCGCACCATCCCAGTGCAACGGTTCACTAAAAGTTCACTTAACTCCAGGCAACCCGTGCCGATAAGCCGAAGGTCGATCGCTACGCCTACCTGCCATGCACCCTCGCTCGCCCTCCCGATCCGCCGCGCCGCGCATCGAGGAGTTGATCGCCCGGCGTGATCTGTCCGCCGTGTTCCAGCCGATCATCGATTTCGAAGACGGTGCGATCCTCGGCTACGAAGGTCTGATCCGCGGCCCGGCCGGCACGTCGCTCGAAGCGCCGTTCGCCCTGTTTTCGCAAGCGCTCGCCGAGGGCTGCACGATCGAGCTCGAACGCGCCGCCGCGCGCACTTGCATCGAAGCGTTCGCGCAGCTCGACTTCGACGGCAAGCTGTTCCTCAATTTCAGCGCGGACGCGATGCGCCAGTTGGCCGAGGCGCGCGACGACACACTCGCGCTGCTGCGTCATCGCGGCGTCGATCCGCAGCGGATCGTGATCGAGTTGACCGAGCAAAGCACGATTCTGGATGTCGGCAGTTTCCTGCCGGTGATCTCGACTCTGCGCACGGCCGGCGCGCAATTCGCGCTCGACGACTACGGCACCGCGAACGCCAGCATGAACTTGTGGGTGCGGCTGCAACCGGACGTCGTGAAGATCGACCGCTTTTTCATTCACGACATTGCCTGCGATCCGCTCAAGTTCGAGGCCGTGCGCGCGATGCAGCACTTCGCCAGCGCAAGCGGCGCGCGGCTGGTCGCAGAGGGCATCGAAAACGAAGCCGATCTGATCGTGGTGCGCGACATGGGGATCGGCTGCGGACAGGGTTTTTTCTTCGGCCGTCCGCACGCGCAGCCGGCTCGCCAGGTGACCGACGACGCCCGCGACGCACTGCGCGCCGGCCACATCGCTGTGTTCCCGGAGACAACACGCGCGGTGAGCAGTGCGTCACCTTCGGGCGGCATGGCGTCAGAAAAGATGCTGGTGCACGCGCCCGCGCTGCCGCGCCACGCGACCAACAACGACGTGCTCGAACTGTTCAACCGCCTGCCCGACCTGCATGCGGTCGCGGTGGTCGAGCAGGACGAGCCGGTCGCGCTGATCAACCGCCGCAGCTTCATGGACCGCTACGCACTGCCGTATCACCGCGAGCTGTTCGGCAAGCGCCCTTGCCTGCTGTTCGCCAATGCGTCGCCAGTCATCATCGAGAAATCGATGACGGTCGAGCAGATGGCCAAGCTCCTCGCGAGCGACGACCAGCGTTATCTCGCCGACGGCTTCGTCATCACCGACAACGGCAAGTATGTCGGCCTCGGCACCGGCGAGAAGCTCGTGCGCGCGGTGACCGAGGTGCGCATCGAAGCCGCGCGCTACGCGAACCCGCTGACCTTCCTGCCGGGCAACATTCCGATCAGCTCGCACATTGCCCGGCTGCTCGGCAACGACGCCGGTTTCTACGCGTGCTACGTCGACCTGAACCACTTCAAGCCGTTCAACGACCAGTACGGCTACTGGCAAGGTGACGAAGTACTGAAATTCGCCGCCGTCGTACTCGCCGACGTGTGCGACCCAACCCGTGACTTCCTCGGCCACGTGGGCGGCGACGACTTCCTGATTCTGTTCCAGAGCGACGACTGGCGCGATCGCGTGCTGCGTGCGATCCACGTGTTCAACGAAGGCGCGCAGCGGTTCTATGCGCCGACCGACCGCCTCGCCGGCGGCATCCACGGTGAGGACCGGCGCGGCAATCCGACCTTCTTCGGTTTCGTGACGATGGCGATCGGCTGCGTGCGCGTCGAGCCCGCCGATGGCCCATCGCTCTATAGCAGCGAGGAAATTGCGTCCGTCGCGGCGCTGGCCAAGCGGCGCGCGAAGCATGAGACAAGCGGTTTCGTGCTGATCGGCGCCGACGAAAGCGTGGCCTTGCTGCGCGGACAGGCCGAAGCCGCTCACGTTTCGCTGGAGTGAACGCGCGTCGTCGAGACTAAGCATCGGACATTGTTTAGCTAATTTTACTAAACAGCATATTCCGGGCCAACTCCAACGCCTACGGGTATTTCCCTGTGTCGTGCAAGTGTTTTTCGGGCGGTTTTAGCGCGGTTTTACTATACAATCGCCCGAACCCAAACACCGTGCGGCCGCCCTTGCGCGTCCGCTTCATTCGATGGCCACAACCATCCGCGACGTCGCCCGCGCGGCCAGCGTGTCGATCGGCACCGTCTCACGCGCATTGAAGAACCAGCCGGGCCTTTCCGAGGCCACCCGCGAGCGCGTCGTCGAAGCGGCGCGCAAGCTCGGCTATGACGCCGCCCAACTGCGCCCGCGCATTCGCCGTCTCACGTTCCTGCTGCACCGTCAGCACAACAATTTCGCCGTCAGCCCGTTCTTTTCGCACGTGCTGCACGGTGTGGAAGACGCCTGCCGCGAACGCGGCATCGTGCCGTCCGTGCTGACCGCCGGCCCCACCGAAGACGTGATCCAGCAGATGCGCCTGCACGCGCCCGACGCGGTGGCAATTGCCGGTTTCGTCGAACCGGAAACGCTAACCACGCTGGTGGCGATGCAGCGCCCACTCGTGCTGATCGACCTGTGGGCGCCCGGCATGCGCTCGGTGAATCTCGACAACGCCGCGGGCGCCACGCTCGCCATGCGGCATCTGTTCGAGCAGCAGCGCAAGCGTGTCGCGTTCATCGGCGGCTCGCTCGCGCACTTCAGCATCGCGCAGCGCGCGCTCGGCTACCGGCGCGCGTTCTTCGAAGCGGGCTTGCTGTTCGACCCGTCGCTGGAAGTGACGATAGATGCCGGCCTCGACCCCGACAGCGGCGCCGCGCGTGCGATGCATCAGTTGCTCGATGCACCGGGCACGCGCCCCGACGCCGTGTTTGCCTATAACGACGCCGCCGCGCTCGCCGCGCTGCGCGCGTGCCTCGCACGCGGACTGCGCGTGCCCGAGGACATTGCCATCATCGGTTTCGACGACATTCCCGCCGCCGCCCATGCCACGCCGCCGCTGTCGACCATTTCGGTCGACAAGGAAGCGCTCGGCCGGCGCGGCGTCGAGCTTCTGCTCGAAGACGCCCCTGCTGAACTGGAAGTCCGTTTGCCCGTCCATCTCATTGCCCGTGCCAGTACTTTGGTGAAAATGCCATGACGCAATCCGATCCGCTTCACCCTGCCAACGGTGCCACCCCGGCGCCGCCCGTCGAGAGCTTCCGCACACGCGACTTTCTGCTCGCGCATGTGGAGGACACGCTGCGCTTTTACGCACCGAACGTGTTCGATCCGAGCGGCGGCTTTTTCCATTTCTTCCGCGACGACGGTTCGGTCTACGACAAAACCACGCGGCATCTGGTGAGCAGCTGCCGCTACGTGTTCAACTACGCGATGGCGTATCGCCAGTTCGGCGACCCGCAGCATCTCGAGTACGCGCGCCACGGCTTGCAGTTCCTGCGCGAAGCGCATTGGGACGCCCAGCACGAAGGCTACGACTGGGAGCTCGAATGGCACGACGGCAAGAAGCGCACGCTCGACGCGACGCGCCACTGCTACGGCCTCGCGTTCGTGCTGCTCGCCTATTCGCATGCGGCGATGGCCGGCATCGAGGAAGCGAAGCCGATGATCGGCGCGACCTTCGAACTGATGGAACATCGCTTCTGGGACGCCGCCGCGGGCCTCTATGCCGACGAAGCGTCGCCCGAGTGGCGGGTCAGTTCGTACCGTGGGCAAAACGCGAACATGCATACCACGGAGGCCCTGCTCGCCGCGCATGAAGCGACCGGCCATCTCGTCTATCTGGATCGCGCGGAACGGGTGGCGTCGAATATCACGCTGCGTCAGGCGAAGCTGTCGCAGGGTCTGGTGTGGGAGCACTTTCACGCGGACTGGTCGGTCGACTGGCACTATAACGAGGAGGACAGCTCGAACATCTTCCGCCCGTGGGGCTTCCAGCCGGGACACCAGACGGAATGGGCGAAGCTGCTGCTGATTCTCGAGCGCTTCCGTCCATTGCCGTGGCTGCTGCCGCGCGCCATCGAACTGTTCGACGCCGCCATGACGCACGCATGGGACGAAGACCACGGCGGCCTCTATTACGGCTTCGGCCCCGACGGCACCGTGTGCGACCATGACAAGTATTTCTGGGTCCAGGCGGAAACCTTCGCCACGGCAGCGCTGCTCGGCAAGCGCACCGGCAACGAACGCTTCTGGGACTGGTACGACGAGATCTGGCGCTATAGCTGGGCGCATTTCGTCGATCACAAGTATGGTGCGTGGTACCGCATCCTCACGTGCGACAACCGCAAGTACAGCGACGAAAAGAGTCCGGCCGGCAAGACCGACTATCACACCATGGGCGCGTGCTACGAAGTACTGGCCCACGCGCTGCCCGACGGGGCGGCCGCTGCGCCCGAATCCGCGGAGCAAACAAAATGAGCAATCCCAGCGCGAACCACGAATTTCCCTTCTTCGTCTCAGCCGGCGACATCCTCACCGATCTCGTGCGCACCGGCACTTCGCAATGGCTCTCGCGCCCCGGCGGCGCCGGCTGGAACGTGGCGCGCTGCGTGGCGCGGCTCGGTCTGCCGACCGCGTGCGCCGGCTCGCTGGGCGTCGATAACTTCTCCGATGAGTTGTGGAACGCGAGCGTCGCGGCCGGGCTCGACATGCGCTTCATGCAGCGCGTCGAGCAGCCGCCCTTGCTGGCGATCGTGCATCAGACGCATCCGCCCGCGTACTTCTTCATGGGCGAGAACAGCGCCGATCTGGCCTTCGATCCGGCCCGCCTGCCGGCGGGTTGGATCGGTCAGGTGAAGTGGGCGCACTTCGGCTGCATCAGCCTCGTTCGCCAACCCATCGGCAACACGCTCGCCACTTTGGCGGCCGAGTTGCGTTCGCAAGGCGTGAAGATCAGCTTCGATCCGAACTATCGGAATCTGATGGAGCACGGCTACGAACCCACGCTGCGGAAAATGGCCGCGCTCGCCGATCTGATCAAGGTGTCGGACGAGGACTTGCGCCTGCTGTTCAAGACCGACGACGAGGCCGGCGCACTTGCGCAGTTGCGAGCCATGAATCCGGCCGCCACCGTGCTGGTGACGCGCGGACCGGAGACCGCCGTGCTGATCGACGGCGCTATGGTGAGCGAAGCGCGGCCGCCGCGCGTCGAGGTGGTCGATACGGTCGGTGCGGGCGACGCGTCGATCGGCGGCCTGCTATTCAGCCTGATGACTGCGCCGCAGCGGGCGTGGCCGGAGCACCTGGCGTTCGCGCTGGCCGCCGGCGCGGCCGCTTGCCGCCATGCCGGCGCGCACGCGCCGTCGCTCGATGAAGTCGTCGCGCTGCTGTAATTCTGTTGCCTTGTGCGGCGCGCATTGTCACCGGCATGGCGCGCCGCCAGGGCGGAGAACCGAAGCTCCGTCATCGTGCTAGGATGAAAAAACCGAAACCTTTGGAAGACGGAGAGACGCCATGGACGACATCACCTACACCAAAGGCATCTACACGGCCACGGCCTCGACCAGAGAAATAGAAAAAGATACCTGGCAAGGCGTGGTCACCCTCTCGCGCGACGAAGGCGACGCCACGGAAGATCAGGAAACCACGCTCTACGAAGTCGAAGCCACTTCGTCGACGCCGGAAGAAGCGCTCGAGGAAGCCAAAGCGCTCGCTCACCGCATCCTTGGGGAAATCGAACTCTAGGTAGAAAACCGGCGCCGCGCGTTTGCGTTCGCGTTGCGCCACCCTGAACCAACCGGCCGGAGGCGGTCATGGCTGAACAGCTCTTCCTCTACGGCGTGTATTCGATTCACGTCCGCCCACTCGAACTCAACGGTGCGCGCTGGGACGCGGAATACGAAATCCGCCATCGCGAGAAAGCCGTCAAATCGTGGACGACGGTGGGCGGCGACAACGGCTACGGCGACGAAACCGAAGCTGTCGCGGCAGCTCATCAGCAAGCCGTCGATGATATCGAACACGGCGCTGGCATTCCCAAGCCGCGAGCCTTCCCGTAAGTCCGAAGCGCGCGTACGCTGTGGCGCGCGTGCGTGATTGCGTGATTGCTTCAGTGCGCGGTACAAGCGCACCGTGAGGCCGTGTTGATATGCCTCGCTGAAACGCCGTGCATGCACGGCGAGCACACGGCAGCGGCGCGCTTTCACGCGCCCGCGCACCACGCCGAAAATCACCTTCCGCGGACGAAGCGGCGTGCTACGCTTTGGCCGTTTTCATTTCCACGAGCCTGCGATGGTGACTGAACCGTCAGACCGTCCTTCCGGCTTCGGCGACGCCGAAGCACGCGCACCGGCGCGCCGCTCGCGCGGCAGCCGCGAGTTGCGTCTGGACGATCGCGTGATCATCGCGCACGGCATGCCGACGCCGCTCTGGCAGGATCTCTATCACCGCGCTCTGGTGGTTCGGTGGCCGACGTTTTTCGTCTCGCTCGCAGTCCTGTTCGTGTTGCTCAACACGACGTTCGCCGAGCTCTATATGCTCGGCAATGCGCCGATCGCCAACCAGTTTCCAGCCGGTTTCGGCGGCGCGTTTTTCTTCAGCGTCGAAACGCTCGCGACGGTCGGATACGGCGACATGCATCCGCAAACCGTCTACGCGCACTGGATCGCCACGCTGGAAATTTTCGTCGGCATGTCCGGCATCGCGTTGGCGACGGGGCTGATCTTCGCGCGCTTTTCGCGCCCGCACGCCAAAATCATGTTCACGCGTTACGCGGTGATCCGGCCGCTCGACGGCCGCATGACGCTGATGGTGCGCTCGGCCAACGCGCGTCAGAACGTGATCGCCGAGGCCCGCGCAAGGCTGCGCATTCTGCGCCAGGAAACCACGGCCGAAGGTTATACGCTGCGCAAACTGTACGACCTCACGCTGGTGCGCGATCAACACCCGGTGTTCAAACTGGGCTGGACGGTGATGCACATCGTCGACGAAAACAGCCCGCTGTTCGGCGAAACCGCCGAAACGCTCAAGCGCCTCGACACCTCATTGATTCTCACCCTGGAAGGCGTCGACGAATCGACTTCGCAAACCATGCAGGCGCGCCATATGTGGTCGTGCGATCAGATCTACTGGCATCACCGTTTCGTGGACATCATGAGCGAGCGAGACGGCGTGAGTCATATCGATTACGCGCTGTTCGACGAAATCGTGCCGCTCGACGATACGACCCTCGCGGCCGCCAAGGCAACGGCGCCGGCACCGTAAGCCGTTCGAAAAACGCACCAGGGCATACCCGAATCCGGCCGTTGCGTGGGAGATCCATCTCAAAACGCCACTAGAACGCGTGGCTCGTCGCGCCTATTCGCGAGCGGCCGGTCAAAGTAGAAAAAATTCTCTCCCATTGCCGCTAAAAAATAGAGTCTCTTTCGCTGCGCCACCTTCGTGGTCCCCACCACTGCGCGCGGATGCAAAACAGGAGACTCACCCATGACCGCTCGCCTGCCCATCGACGGCACGCCCGCACTGGCCGATTACAAGCTTTCCGACAACCTCACCGCGACGCGCGGCCGAATCTTCCTGACCGGCACTCAGGCGCTGGTGCGCCTCGCGCTCATGCAGCGCGCCGCCGATAAGGCGCGCGGCATGAACACCGCCGGCTTCATCAGCGGCTATCGCGGCTCGCCGCTCGGCATGGTCGATCAGCAGTTGTGGAAAGCGCAAAAACTGCTCACGGCGAGTGATATTCGCTTCTTGCCCGCCATCAACGAAGAACTCGGCGGCACCGCCGTGCTCGGCACGCAGCGGGTGGAATCGGACCCGGAGCGCACCGTCGAAGGCGTGTTCGCGATGTGGTACGGCAAAGGCCCGGGCGTGGACCGCGCCGGCGACGCGCTCAAGCACGGCAACGCCTACGGGTCGTCGCCGCACGGCGGCGTGCTGGTGGTGGCGGGCGACGACCACGGCTGCGTGTCGTCGTCGATGCCGCATCAGAGCGACTTCGCGATGATGGCGTGGCACATGCCGGTCGTGAATCCGTCGAACATCGCCGACATGCTCGAGTTCGGCTTGTACGGCTGGGAGTTGTCGCGCTTCTCGGGCGCGTGGGTCGGCTACAAGGCGATCTCCGAAACGGTCGAATCGGGCTCGACGGTCGATCTCGACGCGCTGCGCACAGACTGGGCCGCGCCGCGGGATTTCGAAGCACCGGCAGGCGGCCTGCACAACCGCTGGCCCGATCTGCCCAGCCTGACGATCGAATCGCGGATGCACGCGAAGCTCGACGCGGTGCGCCACTTCGCGCGCGTGAACAGCATCGACAAATGGATCGCGCCGAGCCCGCATGCGAACGTGGGGATCGTGACCTGCGGCAAGGCGCATCTGGACCTGATGGAAACGCTGCGCCGCCTCGATCTGACGGTCGCCGATCTGGAAGCGGCCGGCGTACGGATCTACAAGGTCGGCCTGTCGTTTCCGCTGGAGATGACGCGTATCGACGCGTTCGTCTCCGGCTTGTCCGAAGTGCTGGTGATCGAAGAGAAAGGCCCGGTCATCGAACAGCAGATCAAGGACTATCTGTACAACCGCACGCAAGGCACGCGGCCGATCGTCGTCGGCAAGAACGCCGAAGACGGCACGCTGCTGCTGTCGTCGCTCGGCGAATTGCGGCCGTCGCGCATTCTGCCGGTGTTCGCCAACTGGCTCGCGAAGCACAAGCCCGCACTCGATCGCCGCGAACGCGTGGTCGATCTGGTCGCGCCGCAAATTCTCTCGAACGCCGCGGACAGCGTGAAGCGCACGCCGTACTTCTGCTCGGGTTGCCCGCACAATACCTCGACCAAAGTGCCGGAAGGATCGATCGCGCATGCGGGGATCGGCTGCCACTTCATGGCGTCGTGGATGGAACGCGACACGACCGGTCTCATCCAGATGGGCGGTGAAGGCGTCGACTGGGCGTCGCATTCGATGTTCACGAAAACGCGCCACGTGTTCCAGAATCTCGGCGACGGCACCTACTTCCACTCGGGCATTCTGGCGATCCGCCAGGCCGTAGCCGCGAAGGCCACCATCACGTACAAGATTCTCTATAACGACGCCGTCGCAATGACGGGCGGCCAACCAGTGGACGGCAGCATCTCGGTGCCGCAGATCGCGCGTCAGGTGGAAGCCGAAGGCGTGTCGCGCTTCGTCGTGGTCAGCGACGAGCCGGAGAAATACGACGGCCATCACGATCAGTTTCCGAAGGGCACCACGTTTCACCATCGCAGCGAGATGGACACCGTGCAGCGTCAATTGCGCGACACCGATGGCGTGACCGTGCTGATCTACGACCAGACCTGCGCGGCGGAAAAACGCCGGCGCCGGAAAAAGGGCGAATTCCCCGATCCGGACAAGCGCCTCTTCATCAACGAGGAAGTCTGCGAAGGTTGCGGCGATTGCGGCGTGCAGTCGAATTGCCTATCCGTGGAACCGGTTGAAACGGCATTGGGCCGCAAGCGTCGCATCGATCAATCGTCGTGCAACAAAGACTACTCGTGCGTGAACGGCTTCTGCCCGAGCTTCGTCACGGTGGAAGGCGGCAAGCTGAAGAAAGCCGCGGGCGCCGCATTCGATCCGCAAGCGCTAGCTGCGCGCGTCGACGCGTTGCCGATTCCTGCCACGCATCTCGATGCCGCGCCGTACGACATTCTGGTGACGGGTGTCGGCGGCACGGGCGTCGTGACGGTCGGCGCATTGATCAGCATGGCCGCGCATCTGGAAGGCAAGAGCGCGTCGGTGCTCGACTTCATGGGCTTCGCGCAAAAGGGCGGCTCGGTGCTGTCGTTCGTACGCTTCGCCGCGCGCGACGAGTGGCTCAATCAGGTACGCATCGACACGCAACAGGCCGACGTGCTACTCGCCTGCGATATGGTGGTGGGCGCAAGCGCCGATGCGCTGCAAACGGTGCGTCATGGCCGCACGCGCATCGTCGTGAATACGCATGCGATTCCGAACGCCACGTTCGTGACGAATCCGGACGCGACGCTGCACGCCGACGCGCTGCTCGACAAGATGCGTCACGCGGCCGGCCCGGAGCGTATGTCGACGTGCGACGCGCAGGCCCTCGCCACGCGGTTTCTCGGCGACACCATCGGCGCGAACATTCTGATGCTCGGTTATGCCTGGCAACTGGGTCTCGTGCCCGTGTCGTTCGGCGCGATGATGCGCGCGATCGAATTGAACAACGTCGCGGTGCAGATGAATCAGTTGGCGTTTTCGATCGGGCGCCTCGCCGCCGAAGATCCAGCCGCGCTCGAATCGCTGTGGCAAGCGCGGCATCTGGCGAAGCAAAGCGTGCGCGTCGATACGCTCGATGAACTGATCGCGCATCGCGAAGGCCGTCTGCAGACTTACGGCGGCGCGAGCTATGTGAAGCGTTATCGCGCGCTGGTCGACGCCGCACGCCGCGCGGAATTCGCAGTGGACGCGAAGAGCGAACGCTTGACGCGCGCGGTGGCGACCACGTTCTATCGTTTGCTTGCGGTGAAGGACGAATACGAAGTGGCGCGTCTGCACACGGATGCTGCATTCCGTGAGGCGCTGGAAGCGCAATTCGAAGGCGTGGCCGGCAAGGATTTCGGCATCAAGTTCAATCTCGCGCCGCCGACGCTCACGCGTCCTGAATCCGGCAAGAATCCAACCAAGAAAACCTTCGGTCAGTGGATGTGGCCGGTGCTCGGCACGCTGGCAAAATTCAGCAGTCTGCGCGGCACGATGCTCGATCCGTTTGGCCGCACGCTGGAGCGCAAGATGGAACGCGAACTCGCGGGCGATTACGAAACCACCTTGCAGCGTGCGCTCGCCAAGCTCAATGCCGGCAATCTGGAAGACGTGGCGAAGCTGGCCGACCTGCACGCTCGTGCGCGCGGTTATGGTCACGTGAAACTCGCGAATCTGGCGGGCGTGAAGCGTGGTGAGCGCGATCTGGCCGCACGTTTGCAGATCGATGCGGCGACGGGTGAGTCCGTGCGGAAATCGCTGGAAGAGGTGAAGGGCGCGGGGCAGTTGCGCGGGATTCCGGTGGTCGTAGCGAAGTAGTTTTTCTTGGGCACGTAGACGCAGATGAAGAAATGCCGTTTCGAGAGCGATCTCGACGCGGCATTTTTCTTTGCTTCGTTGGTTCAACTACTTGGTCATGCGTTCAGCAGTGCTCTGACCTTGGCAACTTTGTCTGCATCGACCGGCGCGAGGCCGTTGCTGTTCACGCGAACGCCTGAACCAAAATGCACCGCTTCAACTTGCGTCCTGCTCACAAAACCGGCGATGGCGTCGACTGTCAAACCCGCGCCGGCCAGCACTGTGCACTGCGAACCGGCCGCTTGCTGCACCAGCTCGCGAATGGTGGCCTCCGCGTGCAGCACTGAAGGTTGTCCACCCGAGGTCAGCACATTCGTCACGGCCTCGAAACCGAGCAGTACATCGAGCGATTGGCGCAAATCACGCGCTTCATCGAACGCACGATGGAAGGTGACAGCCAGTCCATCCGCCGCATCGATCGCACGCGCGAGGCCTTCGCGGTCGATCTCGCCAGCGGCGTTCAGCATGCCGATCACCACGCCATTCGCGCCCGTCGCTTTCACGGCCCGCACGTCGCGCAGCATCACTGCATAGTCGTCGGCGTCGTAGACGAACGAACGGCTGTGCGGCCGCACGATCACGTTCACGGGAATCTCGACCGCCGCCACCACCGCTTCGATCAAGCCGAGGCTCGGCGTCAGGCCACCCTCGCCCATCCCGGTGACAAGTTCGAGACGGTCAGCGCCGGCTTGCGCGGCGAGACGCGCGTCGGCAACAGTTGTGGCAATGACTTCGAGGAGGACGGCCATAAGCGCGGGAGAGTGTCGTTAAATATCGTTGAAAACGACATGATCTCAGAACTGCTCTTCGTCCACCCAGTCGATATCGCCGCACAGCACGCAAGTCTGCTCGCCGACACGGGTCGCCACCGAAAGCGTCACGCACGGCAACGCCTCGTTGATCGACAGATACGGCCGCGTCACATGCACACGCTCCGGCGCATTGATCGCATCGCGGAAATACGGACGACGCAGCCAGTTCGCCCCTTGCGCATCAGCGAGCGGCAGAAAGCGCGTTTCATGCGCCGCGCGATCGGCGCGCAGCACGACGTTGCGGCCCGCCTGCTTGCCCTTCGCGTCGAGCAGGAAGCAGCGCGCGGCATGGTCGAGCGCGAGAAAATTCCAGCACACTTCCTCGAGCGGTTCGCCTGCCGCGAGCCGTTCCGCCGCCCGCTCGAAAGCCCGCAAGTACGGCGCGATCCGGCTGGCATTGCGGCGCTCGCGCGCGTCGGCCTGATCGCGATAACGCTCGGTGAGTTCGCTGATACACGTCGTCGCGTGCAACGCATCGGCCGCGCCCGGGTTCGGACGGCCGAAAAAAAAGCCCTGCACGAAGTCCGCATTGCAGGCAAGCGCCATCTGCGCCTCATGCTCGGTTTCCACGCCTTCGACGAGCACGAGCTTGCCCGCTTCGTGCAGCAGCGCCACGAGGCCCGGCAGAATCGTCGCCATGTCGGCGCGATGCGCGGCGTGCGACAGCATGATGCGATCGAGCTTCACGATGTCGGGATTCAATTGCCAGATCCGTTCGACGTTCGAGTGCCCCGCGCCGAAATCGTCGAGCGCGATCAGGAAGCCACGCTCGCGGAACTGGCGCACGGCGTCGGCGAGACGTTCCAGATCTTCGGCGCGATGCTCGAGCACTTCGAGCACGATGCGCCGCGGCGGCAAATCGAGCCGCTTCAGCGTGGCCAGCAAAGCAGCGGCGAGATACGGATCGGTGAGCGCGCCGGGATGCACGTTCAGGAACAGCCACTCGCGCTCGGCGCCGAGCACCTTGAAATTTTCCAGATGCAGGGTCTGGGCCAGTTTGTCGACCTGCAACACATCGCCAAGGCGCGCGGCCTCGCCGAATACGTCGAGCGGCGACACGGGCCGGTCGAGCGCATCGTGCGCGCGCAGCAGCCCTTCGTAACCGACCGCCCGCATATGCGACAGGCTGAAAATTGGTTGAAACACGCTGCTCAGCGTGAGTTCGCCATGCTGCACCGTGAAACGTTCGAGCCCCGACGTCATCTCGACGCCGAAGCCATGTGGCGCGCTGGCCGTCCTTTCCTGTTGCGCAATCGTCATGCAGTCCTCTCACGCGAGAGCCGGGCCGGTCCGAACGCGGAAGCGAACAACTTCGGCGCCGTTTCTCAAATGTGCGTCATCGATATACCTTAAGCAAGCTCCATGCGCACGCTGACGCACATTCCGATGAAATTTGTCCGAAAGATTGCACCCGTGTAAGGGAGCATGCGCCGCGTGTGGGCGTGACTCGCACCGTTAAGGTGCGCCGGGGCGCGAAGACACGCCCGCGCCGGGTCGGCGGCGCTCCATGTCGGCCTGGGCGTGGCGCAACACGTCGTCGGGCTAAACTTCGGCCTTACGCTTCGTCAGCATCGCGTGGCCGCATCGTCGAAGATCACCGAAGTAACACCGTTATATCCCCACAAATAGACCGATGGACATTGTCTTTACCGTATTGATTCTTTTGCTCGCCGTCGCCGCGTCGGGCGTCGTCATCCGCATCCTGCCGATCGGGTTGCCGCTGCCGCTCGTGCAGATCGTGATCGGCGCGTTGCTCGCATGGCCCAGGCTCGGGCTGCACGTCACGTTCGATCCGGACATTTTCATGATGCTGTTCATTCCGCCGCTGCTGTTCGCGGACGGATGGCGCATTCCCAAGCGCGAGTTCTTCATGGCGCGACGCTCGATCCTGATGCTCGCGCTCGGCCTCGTCTTCATGACGGTGCTGGTGGTCGGTTATTTCGTGCATGCGCTGGTGCCGTCGATCTCGCTGCCAGTTGCATTCGCGCTCGCTGCAGTGTTGTCGCCGACGGATGCGGTGGCGCTGTCCGGCATCGCCGGCAAGGACAAGATTCCGGGGCGGCTCATGCATATCCTCGAAGGCGAGGCGTTGATGAACGACGCGTCGGGACTGGTCGCGTTGAAGTTCGCGATTGCCGCGGCGCTGACCGGCGTGTTTTCGTTGCGCGACGCGTCGATCAGTTTCGTGATCATCGCCGCGGGCGGCCTCGCGACGGGCGCGGCAGTGAGCTGGCTGTTCGGCTTTGTGTCGGCCCACTTTCTGAATCTCACCGAAGAAGGCGACCCGGCACCCGGCGTCGTGATGACTCTGCTGATTCCATTCGCCGCTTACCTGGTCGCCGAGCGTTTCGAGTTGTCGGGTATTCTGGCCGCGGTCGCCGCCGGCATGATGATGAACTACACGACCATTGTGACCGCCGGGCCGGCGTCATCGCGAGTGCGCGCCAGCAGCACGTGGACGATGATCGAGTTCGTCTTCAACGGCATGGTGTTCATTCTGCTGGGGCTGCAGTTTCCGCACATTCTCGGCCGGGCACTGCTCGACGCGCACGAGACCAGTAACGCGCAGGTCTGGCGGCTGGTCGGCTACGTCGCCGCAGTGGCGGGCGCCCTGTACGCAATGCGCTTCGTGTGGGTGTGGCTGCTGCGCTATTTCGCGAGCCGCAGCGCCGCGAAGCAAGGCGTGGCGAATGCCGTTCCGGGCTTGCGCACCGCCGCAGTGACGACGGTGGCCGGTGTGCGCGGGGCCGTGACGCTCGCGGGCGTGCTGTCGTTGCCAGAGGTGTTGCCGGGTGGCGCCGCGTTGCCGGGCCGCGATCTCGCGATCTTCATCGCATCCGGCGTGATCCTGGTCTCGCTGATCGTGGCGGTGGTGGCGTTGCCACTGTTGCTGAGCGGCTGGCGCCGCGGCAAGGATCCGCATGCGGCCGAGGAGGCGCTCGCACGGACCATGGCCGCGCAAGCCGCGATTCGCGCTGTTGACGAGGTGCACGACAGGGAGTGCGCGAATCTCGATGAGTCGGCTTCGGCGTATGCGGCGGATGTCACCGCACGAGTGATGGACCTCTATCAGCGCCGCCTCGCCACGCTCGATGAAGAACGCGAACCGCGCGAACTGGCGCGCCGCGCCGATGCGCTGGAGTTCAGAATGAAACTCGCGGCCATGAGAGCCGAGCGCAAGACGCTGCTTGAACTGCGCAGCAGTCAGGAGATCAACGACGAGACGTTGAACAAGCTGATGCGCGAAGTGGATTTGTCGGAGACTGCGCTGACGGCGCGAAGGAAGTAACGGGCGCTCGCACTGAGTAGTTGCGATTCCAGCGGCGAGGGCTTTTTCTTCGATCGAAACAACGTGCGTAAGAGAAAAGCCTGCGCCGCCGACGAACCTGTGGAAACGAGTGGTTCAGTGCGCGAGAAAAATCACGCCACCGGACCTTGCGCCGGTTTCCTTCTCAGGAGAGCGTAGAGAATGATCGCGCCGAAGGTCGCGGTGCCGATACCGCCCAGACCGAAGCCGCCGAGCTTCAGCGAGAAATCGCCGGCGCCGAGTACGAGCGTGACCGCGGCCACGATGAGATTGCGGTTGTCGGAGAAGTCCACCTTGTTGACGACCCAGATCCGCGCGCCGGTCACGGCGATCAGGCCGAACACGACGATCGACACGCCGCCCAGCACCGGACCCGGAATGGTCCGGATCACCGCGCCGAACTTCGGCGAAAAACCCAGCACCAGCGCGATCAACGCGGCGATCACGAACACCAGCGTCGAATAGATCTTGGTGACGGCCATCACGCCGATGTTCTCGGCATACGTCGTGACACCGGTGCCGCCGGCGAAGCCCGACACGATCGTCGCGAGTCCGTCACCGAGAAATGCACGGCCGACGTAGCGGTCCAGATTCTGGCCCGTCATCGCGCTCACCGCCTTGATATGCCCGAGGTTCTCCGCCACCAGAATCACCGCGATCGGCGCGAGCAAGGTCATCGCCTGCATGTTGAACACCGGCGCCGTGAAATGCGGCATGCCGAACCACGCGGCATTCGCGACGATGGCGAAATCGATCGGCTTGCCCATGCCGAGACCGTTGGTGACGATCGCGTAAATCACGTACGCCATCAGCAGGCCAACCAGAATCAGCAGACGCTGCAGCATGCCGCGCGCGAACACCGCGACCGCGCCCACACACAACACGGTGACGAGCGCCATCCACGAATCGAAGTTGCTGCCGCTCACGCCACGCACCGCGATCGGCGCCAGATTCAAACCGATCACGCAGACAATCGCGCCCGTCACCACCGGCGGCATCAACGTCTCGATCCATGTGGTGCCGACCGCCGACACGATCAGGCCGATGAGCGCGTACACCACCCCGCACGCGATGATCCCGCCCAGCGCGACCGGAATGTTCATGTTCGGGCCGTGGCCGCCGTACCCCGTGACCGCGATCACGAGCCCGATGAACGCGAAGCTCGAGCCGAGATAGCTCGGCACGCGGCCGCCCACCAGCACGAAGAACAACAACGTGCCGATGCCCGACATGAAGATGCACAGGTTCGGATCGAAGCCCATCAGCAACGGCGCGAGCACCGTCGAGCCGAACATCGCGACCACGTGTTGCACGCCCATCGCGAACATCTGCGGCCACGCGAGCCGCTCGTCGGTGCCGACGATGCGGCCCTCGGCAGCCGCGGACTGGGCGCGCCAGCGGGGGAAGTAGGAATCGGCCATGGCGGGGGTTCTCCTCTGTTCGGCGCTATTTATGGTGGCGCGGCGCCAGCACAAAGGCGCCGCCCAGGAATTAGGCGCGAGTGTACGGAGTGCCATTGGGCCTGGCAAGCTCGGGGAAATGCGCGGCGCTCAGCCGTGCTGCGCTTCCAGCGAAAACACCGTCACAGCCGCCTGCAACTGCCTCGCCTGATCCGCCATCGACGCCGCCGCGGCAGCCGCCTGCTCGACCAACGCCGCGTTCTGCTGGGTCACGTCGTCCATCTGCGCGACCGCGCGATTGACTTCTTCGATGCCGGTGCTTTGTTCCTGCGACGCCGACGAAATCTCGCCCATGATGTCGGTCACGCGTTTCACCGCGTGGGTGACTTCGGCCATCGTCTGCCCGGCCCGCTCGGCGAGTTCAGCGCCGCTGCCTACGCGTGCCGTCGAGCTTTCGATCAGCTCCTTGATCTCCTTCGCCGACACTGCGCTGCGCTGCGCGAGCGAGCGCACTTCGCCTGCCACCACCGCGAAGCCGCGACCTTGTTCGCCGGCGCGCGCCGCTTCGACCGCCGCGTTCAGCGCGAGGATGTTGGTCTGGAACGCGATCCCTTCGATCACCGCGATGATGTCCGTCATGCGCTTCGAGCCCGCCGCCAGCTCACGCATCGTTTCGACCACATCGCCGACGAGATGGCTGCCGCGCGCCGCGACTTCCGACGCGCCGTGCGCCACGCCGCCCGCCTGCTGCGCGTTCTCGGCGTTCATCTTCACCGTCGACGTCAGTTCCTGCATGCTCGACGCGGTTTCCTGCAACGCGGCGGCTTGCTCTTCCGTGCGTTGCGACAGATCGGTATTGCCTTGCGCGATTTCGCCCGACGCCATCAGGATCGATTCGCTCGATTCGCTGATGCCCGACACGATGCCCGCCAGCCGCTCGCGCATGTTGCGCAGCGCGAACAGCAAGCTGTGAGAGTCACCCGCGCGGGTTTCGACGCGCACGCTGAGGTCGCCGCCAGCGATGCGGTTGGCGATCTGCATCGCGTAATCCGGTTCGCCGCCGAGCTGCCCGGACAGACGACGCGCGATCACCGTGGCGAGCAGCATGCCCGCGACGATCGCGCCCAGCACCAGCGCGCTCATGACGATGCGCATGTGCTGATAGCCGGTGGACGCTTCCAGTTGCGCGTCGTTGGCTTGTTGGCGGCGATAGTCGATCAGCGCCGTGATGCGATCGCGCAGCGCCTCGCTCGACGCAATCGCGCGACGCACGAGTTCGTTGTTATCGACACCTGCCGGAATCGGTTCGAGACCGATCTGCTGATGCACGATGCCTTCCCACACCGCAGACTTGCGCAGCACGTCGTCGAACATTTCCTGGCCCTGGCTCGTCTCGATCGTCGCGCGATACTGGTCGTAGGCGGCGTGCATCTCCTTGAGTGAGCCGACAATGTTGTTCTTCAACTTTTGACGGCCGGCGTCGTCGGCGGCATAGCCGAGGTTCGCGGCGGCCAGATCCGAATCGATCTTGTGCCGGTTCGCCTCTTCCATCCAGTACAGGCCGTCCATGTGCTTATCGCCGATCGCGTCGGTAATGCCGTGCATCGCCGACAGCGTACTCAGCGACGTCGCGCCAATCACGACGCAAAAACCAACCACCACGGCAAACGCCAGCAGCAGTTTCCTGAACACGGGCATGCGGTCGAACCACTTCATTTCACCATCCTTCATGAGTCACGACGGGACGTCGGCGCCGCCACGCCGTCGCGAAACCTTCGCGATCTATCGGATACGTAGCGGCGCTCCCACCTCATTTACGGCGGCCATCACCGAGACTTGATAAGGGAAATGTCAGGAATAACCGGGACAGGATGTTGTAAGCAATGCTTAGCGCACGAGACCGGATCGCGAGAAGCCATTGCGGGCGGCGTATTGGCGATATGTTTGGGATTCGTCTGATGTATAGGGGCGAGGCAAGCTCTTAGACTTGTTTCTGCTGCGTTGACCCCATGAGTAAACGCACGCGATGTTGTTGTAACTCTCCGACTTTCCCGCTCACGCTTCCCCGGCGTGAGCGGTTTTTTTTTCGTCTGTGCGATTCGTTGTTTGCGCTCGCGAAGATGCTGCGATGCGACTGCTTTACGCGTGCGTCGCGAAAGCGGCGTCTGCGAGTTGCAAGGTGTAGTCGCGCACGTCGTCCGGCCATGTCGCGACGATCTCTTCGAAACGCAGGCGATCGTCCGCGTACAGCGCGCGGGTGGCATCCTCATAGCGCGGTAGATTGCCCGCGAGCGCGGTCATGAAGCGATACACGGCTTCCTGCGCCGCGCGCCGGCGGTCCTTGTCCTCGCCGGCAGCGCGCGCCGCATCGACCAGTTTGCGTAGCGCGACCGAAGCGCCGCCCGACTGCTCGTTCAGCCAATCCCAATGACGCGGCAACAACGTGACTTCTCTCGCCACCACGCCGAGCTTGGGCCGGCCACGACCACGCGGAGCGTCCTCCGCTGCGTCGACGGCGGCGTGAGCGGATTCGGCTTCGTCATTCTGGCTTGCGAGTCGCGCGACGATCTGCTCGGGCGTGCCGCGCAGATCGAATTCGACCGGCCGGCTGGTGATGTCGTCGAAGACCAGCACCGGCGCCTGTTCGCCGCGCGCGAGCACTTCTCTTACCGCGAGCGCTACGTCGGGCAAAGCGCCTGACGCGATGCGGCGATGGCCTTCGAACGCGGTGCAGGTTTGGGAACGGGCGGTCATGACAAACTCCAAGAAAAGAATTTGTCGAATTATATCCGGGTTAAATTAAAATGCAACATATTACCCGGGTAAATTTATGCTGCGTCTCTCAGACAGAGTTCCGCGCTTCGGTTCCAGGCGCCACCGTGGCGGCGCCTCCGGATGACGCGTGCGTCACGGTGCGATAGCACAGCACGCGATTGCGGCCCGCATCCTTGGCTTCGTATAGGGCGTCGTCGGCGGCATTCAGGAGGGCGCGGCTCGTCGCGAATGCCTGGCCTCGCGTGGTGGCGATGCCGATGCTGACCGTCAGCACATGATGCGAACTCGCGACGTGGCGAAGCTGGAGCGCCTGAACCGCGGTGCGAATCTTCTCGGCGATGAAGGTGGCGCCGGTTTCGTCGGTGTCCGGCAGCAGCACGGCGAACTCTTCGCCGCCGTAGCGCGCCGCCGTGTCGCCCGGACGCCGCACGCTCTGCGCGATGCAGCGTGCCACGCCGGTGAGCGCGTCGTCGCCCGCGGAATGGCCGTACAGGTCGTTGAAACCCTTGAAACTGTCGACGTCGATCAGCAGCATCGACAGCGGCCACGCGTTGCGCTGCGCGCGGCGCCATTCTTCTTCCGCGTGTTCCTCGAAAGTGCGGCGATTGTTCAGGCCGGTCAGCCCGTCGGTGCGCGCCAGCACGCGCAACTCTTCTTCGGCCGCGCGGCGATGCCGCAACTGATGCGAGAACAGCACCGCCAGCGCGATGATCGTGACGTCGAGCGCGGCGATCAGCGAACCGATGATCCACGCGCGCCGCCGCCACTCCACGTAGATATCGTGCGTGGATAGCGCGACGTCGAGGATCAGCGGATACATGTCGATATGGCGGAACGCATACCAGCGCTCGACGCCGTCGATCGCCGCCGTACCGAAGAAGTCCCCGCTCGGCTGCTGGGTGAAACGCGAGTAATTGGCGGTGCCGGTCAGATTGATACCGATGATTTTCGGGTCGTAAGGACGCCGCATCAACATCGTGCCGTCGCTCAGCATCAGCGCCATCGAGCCGCCGGCGCCGAGATTCATGCCGGCGAACAGGCTGCGGAAATAGGTGAGGCGCATGGTGCCGGCCACCACACCGCCGAAACTGCCGTCCGGCCGCGTAATGCGCCGGCTCAGCGCGATGCTGACTTCCTTGCCGCTGATCTTCGGCATGAACGGATGGCTGATGTACAGGCCGACGTTGGGCGAGTCCCGCTGCACCTTGAAGTAGTCGCGGTCGGCGAGATTGACGTGGCGCGGCGGAGAGGCTTGCGAGTCGAACTTGACGTTGCCGGTCTCGTCGGTCACGAGGATCGAGCCCATGTCTTTGGCGCTCGCCGAGCCGTCGAACAACACCATCTGGCGGATGGCCGGCTTCAGGTCCAGCACGCCGGGCTGTTTCAGGCCGTCGATCACCGCGCGCAGCGAGAGATCGTAAATCTCCAGATTGCGCGACACGTCGCGCTCGACCAGCAGCGACACGTTGAAGACCGAGTCCTGGGCGCGCCGCAAAGCGTCGTCGCGCATCTGCGCCAGCACCCACACGGCGATCGCAAGAATCGCACTGGCCAGCACGATACTGATCGCAATCACGATGTTCGGGCGGCGCGTCACCATGGGCGTTTCTTTCGAACATGCGCTGACCTACGCGCGTGAAGAAGAGGGCCGCGTCCGGACCGGCGCGTACCGTGAACCGGTAGCGTACCAGACGATGTGCCGCGCCGAATCATCGAAAAGACCGGTTTTTGCCGGGTCGGGCGAGCTTGCCGTTGCTCGCCCGTGCTCAGCCGGTATGCAGATCGAGCATGGGCCCGGATGCCGACCGGCTCAACGCGCGGATGTCGGCGGTCTCGAGCACCGCCTTGTCGGCGCCGTGACGGGCAACCGCCAGCATGGCGAGACCGATGTCTTCGGTGCTCAGAATCTGGTTGGGGAAAAGCGCGCGCAGCGTCGACAGGAAAGGCCGGGCCAGCGTGTAGAACAACTGGTACGAGCGGGTCTTGGAGCGCGCGCCGTTCAGCGGTTGAATCACGCCCGGACGGAACAGGTAGACGCCCTTGAACGGCAGCCGCTGCAACGCGTTCTCGGTCTTGCCCTTGACGCGCGCCCACATGCTGCGGCCTTGCTCCGTGCCGTCGGTGCTTGCACCGGACACGTAGACGAAGGTCATCTGCGGATTGAGACGGGCGAGCGTCTGCGCCGCCGCCAACGTGAGGTCATAGGTGAGGCGCGCATACTCCGCCTCCTGCATTCCCACCGACGACACGCCAAGGCAGAAGAAACATGCGTCGAAACCCTTGAGCGATGCTTCCGCCGCGCGATAGTCCATCAGGTCCGGCTGAACCACTTCGATGAGCCGTGGATCGAGCTGGCCGGTGCGAGTGCGGCCGACTGTCTGGACCACTTCGACGTCCGGCGCGCGCAAACACTCGCGCAACACGCCCTGCCCGACCATGCCGGTCGCGCCAAAAATGAGAACCTTCATGATGCATGCTCCATGGTCGCGCTGGGCCAGCGCGCGTTAGTCAGTGCTTCGGAAATCGCCCACAAACGGGCGGCGACCGCGGTTTGCGCTTTCTGCTCCTTGCGTCCGGTGAGCACGACGTCCGCGCCCGCGCCGGCCAGCACAAGCGCCGTCTCGAAACCCAGCCCTCCGGTCGCGCCGGTGATCACCGCGGGGCGGCCGCTCCGAGGCGGAATGTCCGCGGAGGTCCAGTTCGCCATGTTCATGGTTCTCATGGTTGCCTTCGGTCGGTTTCGGCCCTTGACCTGCTTGCCAGGCTCGGCTCAGCGCTCAAGCTTTCGGCGATGCGGCCGGGAATGCCGGCAGCGGCGACGGCGCGGAGAAATCCGTCGACTCACTGACGGCACGCCACGCTTGCGCGTCGGCCGCGCGTGCCTTCTCGCCTTCTCCACAGTAGTGCAATGCGTCGGTGCCCAGCAAAAGATGCGCCGGCAAAGCATCGTGATAAGCCAGCTTGAGCACCACTTGCGCGACCTTCGCCGGATCGCTGGCTTCGTGGCCGATGTACTGCGACAGCATATCGATGACGGCGCCCACCGACGGCACGTAATCCGGCCACAATTCCGGCGTGGCGCCAGCCGCCTCGTTGCCCCATTCCGTTTTCATGCCGCCCGGTTCGAGCGCGGTGACGTGAACGCCGAACGGCGCGAGTTCCTGGCGAATCACTTCAGTGAAGCCGCCCACGGCCCACTTGGCAGCCTGATAGGCGCTCAAGCCGGCAATCCCCACGCGCCCGCCCACCGACGAAATCTGGATGATGTGCCCGGCGCGCTGCTGTCGCAGCACCGGCAAGGCCGCGCGCGTCACGTTGACGACGCCATAGAAGTTGGTGTCGATCTGCGCGCGGAAGTCGTCCTCGGAGCTTTGCTCGAACGGAACCAGGTGACCGAAGCCCGCATTGTTGACCACCACGTCCAGCCGGCCGAACGCGTCAACGGCGGCTTGCACGGCTTGGCGCGCCGCCTGCGGATCCGTGACGTCGAGCGCGACCGCGCGGACCCGTTCGCCATAACGCGCCGACAGATCAGCCAACTGACGCGGGTCACGCGCGGTCGCGACAACCTGTTCGCCTGCCTGCAAAGCTGCTTCGACAATCTCGCGCCCAAGTCCACGGGCGCTACCGGTAACCAACCAGACCTTAGCCACATTACACTCCTTGAAATTAATTGAGCAAGTAATCACTCATTAATACGACAAAAAAACTTAGTGGCGGGCGATCGCGTTCCAGAACGCGTCGAAGCCAGCGCGGCGATAACGCTCGGCCTCAGCCGGTTCCCGAGCGATGAAGTCCATGGTCGTTTCCGCCAAAGCGCCCATGATCGCCGACAGAAAAGCCGGCGGATGATCCCGCAACGCGCCACTCGCCACGCTTGCCTGAATCATGTCGTTGATGTCGGCGAACGACTGCATGCCCTTCGCCCGCGTTTGGTCGGTCAAGCGCTCCGACACGGCCAGTTGCGCCACGGCGCGGCGCTTGTTCGGTTGCGCGACACCCCAGTCGACGAACTTGTTCCACACGTGTTGCGCCCGCTCGCGCACGGTGGCGTGCTTCGGATAACCGGCCACCATCACTTCGCGCAGTTCGGCCTTGATGTCGAGATACAGGACGTTCAGCAAGTCGTCTTTGTTGTCGAAGTACGTGAACAGCGTGCCTTCCGCCACACCCGCCACTTTGGCGATGCGCGACGTGGGCGCGCCCAGCCCTTGCTCGGCGATGACCTCGGCTGCAGCAGCAAGGATGGCGTTACGTTTGTCTTCGCTCTTGGGACGGGCCATGCGGATTCGGTTTTGCTGCAATCAATAAATGAGTGATTGCTCAATCATATACACGAACGGCAAATCGTTCAAGCGGTTTTCGACATCTTGCTCAACGGGATGCTTTCATCACACGCCTAAATATATTCATTTGGCACGAAATCCATTTTCCTCGGTCATCGTGTGCAAGCCTTTTAGAGATATACCCGATCTGCCTTCAGTACTCGAGTATGCGAACCGATATCCGGTAGATGGGATACCCATTTTGTGTCTCACGGCGATGCGCTTTCACTGATGCATTGACGTGAGACACCGAAGGGATAGACCGCGCAAACCCGCCGCGGTACGCGGCGGCGATCTAGACGCTCCCATACCCGGACCTGAGAGTCCATTGCGAACGCATCCACGTTTCGTTATTGGAGAAAAAAATCGTGACACTGAAGCACCTCACCATCAAAGCAAAACTCATTGCCGGTTTTGGCATGCTGTCTCTTATCATCGTCGCGGTTTCCGGGCTCTCCCTGAAAGCGCTCAGCGACTCGACCGATGGATTTTCCAGCTTCGTGCACGGCATCAACGCACGCGCGGACATGGCGGTGCAGGTGCGAACCGCTGTCGATCGCCGGGCTATCGCCGCGCGTAACCTCGTGCTCGTGACCAAACCTCAGGATCTCGACATAGAGAAAGCGGATGTGCTGCGCGCACACGAAGATGTGCAGACCGATCTGAAGAAGCTCAATGCCATGATCGCGACCGCTACCGACACGTCGGAAAAAGCGCGCAGTCTCGTCGCCGAGATCAACCAGGTCGAGGCGTCGTATGGACCGGTCGCCACCGACATCGTCAATCTCGCGCTCACCAATAAACGCGACGAAGCGATCGTCAAGATGGACGATCAATGCCGGCCGTTGCTCGCCGCGCTGATTCGCGCGACCAACGCGTATGCCGACTACACGCATACGCGCCAGGAACAGATGATCAACGAGTACGCGGCGCACTATGAGAACCAGCGCAATCTGCTGATCGCGATCAGCCTGATCGCGGTGGCGCTAGCGATCGGCGCATGCGTGCTGATCACGCGCGCGGTGACCGGACCGCTGCGCCAGGCGATCGACGTCGCGCGCACCGTATCGGAAGGCGATCTGCGCACGCGCATCACCGTCGACGGTAACGATGAGACCAGCAAGCTGCTGGGCGCATTGCGCGAAATGAACGAGCGGCTGACGACCATCGTCGGACGCGTGCGCGACAGCAGCACGAGCATCGCCGGCGCAGCGCGCGAGATTGCCGCGGGCAATATGGACCTGAGCCAGCGCACCGAACAGCAGGCAGCCTCGCTGCAGGAAACGGCGTCGAGCATGGAACAACTCACCTCGACGGTGAAGCAGAACGCCGACAACGCGCAGCAAGGCAGCATGCTGGCCGCGAATGCTTCGTCGGTTGCGCAGAAAGGCAGCGAGGTAGTCGGCCAAGTGGTGAACACGATGCACGATATCAGCGACAGCTCGACCAAGATCGCGGATATCACGGGCATCATCGAAGGCATTGCGTTTCAGACGAACATTCTCGCGCTCAACGCGGCCGTCGAAGCCGCGCGCGCCGGTGAACAGGGCCGCGGTTTCGCGGTGGTGGCGAGCGAAGTCAGAAGCCTGGCGCAGCGCTCATCGAGCGCGGCGAAGGAGATCAAGGATCTGATTGCCACCTCCGTGGACAAGATCCGCGACGGCTCGGCGCTCGCCGGCGAAGCGGGCAAGACGATGGCCGAAGTCACCCAGGCGGTGGCGCGGGTGACGGACATCATGTCGGAGATCGCGGCGGCATCGAGTGAACAAAGCCGTGGCATCGAGCAGGTCAATCTTGCGATCACGCAGATGGATAACGTCACACAACAGAATGCCGCTTTGGTGGAAGAAGCGGCGGCGGCTTCGCGGTCGATGGAAGATCAGGGGCAGCAGTTGAATGAGGCTGTGGCGTTTTTTCAGATTTTGGGTGGTGGCGGGGCCGGTTTTGTTTCTGCTGCGCCTTTGCGTGAGGGGACGGTGCGGCGGGAGGTGGCTGGTGCGCCTGTGCGGCGGGTTGTGCGTGCGACAGCTGCGCCGGTTGCGACGCCGGTTGCCGTGTTGGCGACGGCGGCGGTCGGTGCGGATGATGGGTGGGATAAGTTTTGAACGTGTTTTTCTGCTTGAGCGCCGTGGTTGTGTGCGGGTGGCGCTCTCGCAGGACATGGCTTGGCTCGGGGAGCCAAGCGGCTTAAGTGAAAAGCCTGGGCCAGAAGCGCGAAAACCGGCGTGTAGCAGGTGCGTTGTTTCTAAAGAAAAACTTGGTGGGAGGAGGAGGATCGAACTCCCGACCTTCGCATTGCGAATGTAAAAACCTTCCCATATAAATCAGGCTATCTAGCGTTGCTCTCGATTATTTGCCACAATCTTGCCACACTCCACTCGAGCGAACACCGAAAAATGCCGACTATACGAAAGCGTGGACACTCCCAATGGGAGGCCCAAGTCCGCCGGCGCGGCTACCCAGCGCAGAGCAAGACTTTTAATACAAAGGCCGAGGCGGAAGCGTGGGCCAGCATCATTGAATCGGAAATGTCGCGCGGCGTGTGGGTCAGCCGCAGTGAGGCGGAGGCAACGACGCTCTATGAGGCGCTGAAACGCTACGAAGAAGAAATCTCGCTGTCAAAGAAGGGGGCGGCTCAGGAATTGTCCGTTCTGAAAACCTGTAAAGCAGTCGACCTCTCAAAGCGGCCACTAGCAACAATTCGCAGCGCAGACGTAGCGAAGCTTCGGGATGAATGGCTGAAGGAGTACAAGCCCGCGACAGTCCTACGTCGCTTGGCGGTACTGTCCCATGTATTCAGCATCGCCCGCAAAGAATGGGGCATGGACAGTCTGTCGAATCCAATTGAACTGATCCGAAAGCCGCAGCCTAACAACGCTCGTACACGGCGCATTGCTGTCAATGCCGCGTCTGTAAGCACGGTAAGCGAGCAAGAACCCGAGTCGCGTGCCGCGGAAGACGGCGAGCTCGAACGGGTCGCCAAGGCTAGCAGCTCGGCGCTGCTGCCGTCCATTATCTGGCTGGCAGTCGAAACCGCGATGCGTCGGGGTGAGATCGTGTCCCTATTGTGGGTGAACGTGGATCTAAATCGCCGCGTCGTGCACCTGCCGTCGACGAAAAACGGAGACGCCCGCGACGTGCCACTATCTTCGCGTGCCGTTGCTGTGCTTCAGGGGCTGAAAGACGCGCGAAATCGAGCCAAGGATGACGCGAGCAAAGGTGACGAAGATAACGCCGGCCGCGTGTTCGAGATTCGCAGCGACGCGGTAACAAGAGCTTTCGAGCGCGCAGTAGCGCGCGCCCGCAAGCTTTACGTCGATGAGTCCAACGGTATCAAGCAAAGACCAGATGGCAAGTTCCTAGCGGACCTTCGTTTTCACGACCTGCGACACGAGGCGACCTCACGCTTGGCATCCATTTTCCCAATGCACGAGCTGACAAAGATAACGGGCCACAAAGACCCGCGTATGTTAATGCGTTACTACCACCCACGAGCTGAGGATCTAGCAAAGAGATTGTCCTAACTCCAACGGCAGTCTCCAGGGCGTCGTGCCCGGAGATGCCCTAGACGACTTCTCGTCTGAGCGGCCTAGCAATTCTTCAACCTAAGCCGCCGCTCGCTCTTTTATATCGTTGAGCACAGCAACGATTTGTAGAACATCGGCTTGCGGGAACAAACCGCTGACTCCCTGATCATCGAAATCGGTGAACGGGCTCTCGTACAGCCGGCGCGGATCCATCGCGCCCCGATCGGTCAGATGGTCGACGATTAGATTGATGAACTCAATCTGGTTGGCGTTGAGGTTTCTGCTCGTCAAAAAGTCAGCGAAAGCAACCTTGGCGGCATCCCGCTCAAGACCGACGAGGGAGCGAACGAACAGGCCAAGACCGCCGTCCGCGCCGAGATTGACCAGATCGTCGTTCGTCCCTACGCCCTCCTCCAAGAGGATGCGTTCCAGTTCGGACAGGTCTTGTGGCGTGAGCTGCTCGTTCCGTCGGAGCTTCTGGACGGTGATGTGGTCCGCATGGGTCTTCAGGAAATGTCGGACCTTCATTTGGAACCGTGTTTTGTCCGTGCCGACACTCACGTCAGGCAGTACGATCGCAGCACTTTCGCCGATCTCATCCTCGAAGTCGGTATAAACGATCTGACGCTCATCCGCCTCGATTAGTTTGATCAGCGAGCGAAGTTGCCGGCGCACCTGCTCCAAAGTCCAAGCATCGATATCCTGCCAGTATTCTTCGGTTTGAAGCTCCATGATCAGCGCCATCTGCGCCGCGACCATTGGCACGTTGGCGAGCAGCTCCAACCTGCTCGTCAGAGCCATGACCTTCTCCTTGCAGCTCGCGAACGTGGCTTCGCTGCGCAGCAGGGCAAGCTGACCCGTGATGACGATAAAGTCGAATTGTTTAGCGGCGGTATCGTTGTCCTCGAAGCCTGTCGGCAGACCGGCAATCTCGTGGGTTAGGATATCCCGGTCTTCCGAGCTGAAAAGCTCCCATGCCTCGCGTTGCTGGAAGCGCTCGACCGCCCGACGCTTGGCGCGCACAAGGAAGTTATCGAGCGTCATGGCGCTGACCTCCTCGTAGAGGCGCGTCCGAACATCAGCATCAAGCCGTCTGAGTTCGTCTGGCCGGTCAGTCTCCGGCAGGTCCTGGATTTCAGAAGCGAGGTCGACGCGGGCGGCAAACAGGCGCTCGCCCAAGGAACGGCCAACAGCGCCATCGGTGATCTTAGGATTCTGGCTAAAGAACTCGAAATTCTGGCAAAAGTCGAATATCAGGAAGGTCTCTTTATGCTTGCCCGGCCCAAAGAGGTCGGGGCAAAGACGAGTCCCTCGCCCGATCATCTGCCAGAATTTGGTCTTTGAGCGGACGATCTTGAAAAAGACGAGGTTCAAGACCTCGGGCACGTCGATGCCGGTGTCCAGCATGTCGACGGAGATGGCGATGTGCGGCGCTTTGTCAGGGATTGAGAAGTCGTCGATTAGGGATTGCGCATATTCGGTCTTGAAATCGATTACGCGCGCGAACTGCCCGGCCAAGTACGGGAAGCTAGTGTCGAAGCGCTCGGCGATGAACTGGGCGTGGTCGTGATTCTTAGCGAAGATGATCGTCTTGCCGAGCCTGTCGCCTTCAGCGACTTTGAGCCCGTGCGTCATCAAGTGCTCCAGCACCTTGTCGACAGTATCCTCGTTGAACAGCCACTTGTTGAGCGCGCCGGGATCGATATCGCTGCCCGGGAGCTTGTCCTCCCATTCCAGCAAATCCCACTTCTCTTTATCCGCGTCGGACAGCTCGTCGTATTTGATGCCCTGACGAATGAATTTCAGCGGGACCGAGACTGCCGTCGGCGGCACGAGGAACCCGTCGCCTACCGCGTCGTCAAGATCGTACGCGTCGGTTGGTACGCCGCGCTCCAGCTCGAACAGCGAATAGGTGTCACGATCGATTTCATCGCGGGGCGTGGCGGTAAGCCCGACCAGAAAGCTGTCGAAGTAGTCAAAGATAGCCCGATATTTGCGGTAGACCGATCTGTGCGCTTCGTCGATCACGATCAGATCGAAATGCCCGGAACCGTACTTTCGCTGCCCGCTCTGCATCTCGTCGATTAGCCCCATCATCGTTGGATAAGTCGCGACGTATACCCGCGCGCCGCTATGATCGTTCTTCCTCGGATCGTGGCGCTCGATCAGGTTTGCGCTCGGCGCAGACGGGAGGTGTTTCTTGAAGTTGTTATGCGCTTGCTTTACGAGCGCGACGCGGTCAGCCAGGAACAGCACTCGTTTCACCCAGTTGGCCCGCATGAGCTGATCAACGAGCGCAATGACCGTCCGGGTTTTACCAGAACCGGTCGCCATGACGAGGAGAGCCTTGCGGTGGCGGTCTTTCTCAAACGCCTCGCCAACGCGGCGAATGGCGCGGGTCTGATAGAAGCGCTCGACAATGGCACTATCGATGGTCGTCGCGGTGAGCCCGCGGCGCGCATCTTTGCGCTGTCGCCATAGCTCCAACTCGTCCTTCTTGAGAAAGCCGTTGACCTGACGGGGCGGATAAAGTGTGTCGTCCCAGAGCCAATGCTCATAGCCGTTGGTGTAGAAGATCAGCGGCCGGACGCCGAACTCGGCCTCAAGGCAATCGGCGTAAAGCTTCGCCTGTTGCTGGCCAACGCGTGGGTCGCGCTTGGTTCGCTTGGCCTCGACGACGGCGAGCGGCTTGCCGCCGTCGCCCCAAATCACATAGTCGACGAACCCCTCTTCGGCCTGATTAGGCATGCCTTTGATCGGGTATTCTCGATCACGCGACTGATCGAGTGCCCAGCCGGCTTCGGAAAGCAGCAGGTCGATGAAGGCGTCGCGAGTCTCAGCCTCGTTGTAGTCGTGGGTGTCAGCCGTCTGCTTGTTCGCAGCCTTGACCGCCGCAACCTCCGCCTGAAGCCGTTTGACCTCAGCGTCGAGGCTGGCCTTATCTGCCTCGCTCTTGATCCGAGCTGCCTGCTCCTCCTCCAGAAGCCGTGCAGCCGTTTCGCGCCCCTTCGCCACCGCTTCCAAATTTGCGAGCGTAGAAGCTTCGACCTGTACGGCGCGCGGTAGAGCATCGGAATTGAAGGTCAGGGCTGCGTCTGGCTTGGGTCCTCGCGCGTAGGTGCGTACCAGCCAGTAGCTGAAATGGAATAGCTCACGAACACAGGTGATAGCGTTCTGCGCGGCAACAGGGCGGGTCTCGTGAACCGCTTTGTTGCCCAAATCCTTGATGATACGTGCCTTGGTGACAAGCGCATTGCCCGCCACCGTGCGGAATGTACCTTCATGGATGAGCGCTGACAGCGTCGTGTCGTAAGGCGATCGCAGACTATGATCGTTGACGTACATCCACTTGATCGCGCCCTCGAGTGCCAGGCGCGCATAGAAACACGCGCCGCGAGGGTCGGACAGCGCCGCCACTTCTGCCTTTTGTGCCAGTTCATAAACCGCTGAAAATTCAGCTTTCAGGAAGGCGAATTGGCTCATGCACGCCCCTCAAACACGATTTGCGGATCAATCTCGTGCGAAAGGTAGGGAAGCAGCCCCACCAGCATGAGAGAAACAGAAACAAGGTCGCGCAGTTCAATTTCGCGATGTGCGCCGCCGCCGGTGCCATGCCCCATGTTCGGGTAGGCACCACGAAAAGCGTAAATCTTCTCGGCCGCCTGCTTCACTGTTGCATGAGGCCATGATTGCACCTCGCCAATCATCTCCGAGAGAACGTTTTTGCTCACTTGGGGATTTCGAGACGTAATGGCCTCGAGCATATTGAACTGCTTGATGAAGCAGCTCTTGAGCCGCCCGGCATTCGGACCAAATTTAAGATCGCGGAACGCATCGTCAAATTCTTGAATGGAGCTTTCGAGATGCGCATCCTGCAAACAAAGATCGCGCACCTCCCCCCAGACCGACGCGAAGATGCCGGGCAGATTGGGATGAAGGGAAAACGGCCTGCGTAGATCGTAGCGAATGCTGTACTTGCGCAGAAACCCATCAACAAGATTGACGTATCGGTTAGAAAGATCGTCTCCGCCAATATCATCGATGCACTGAAAAGCTTTTTCCAGTGTAATCACGGCGTCGGATTCGGTGTCCAGCGTCGCTTGGAGCCGCTCTCGCAGCCAGACCCTTGCCTCCTCCCGGCCCGCAGTCAGAGCCTTTCCGTAAGCAATCTTTTGTTGGCGATAAACTTCTAATGCCGTTTCGTAGTCTGCCTGTGCCGCGAGGTATGTAGGGTCGGTCGCGTTTCCATTATCGTCAAAATCAAGCGGTTCGCCCGGTGCAGCGGGTGGACGAGGCTTTGGCATCAAAGCCTGATAAAGCTCAGAAAATAGCTCCACCGGGGCACTTTTGCTTTCGGCCAAGCGCACCCAAATGTCACTCCACACATATGGCCAAGCTGTCTTGAGGTCGCCGCGCATTGTTAGAGCTCTGCCCTGAAAGCCCGATTCTGAATCGATAAGAAAAGATTGCCCATATAACTTAAGCTTGCGCCGTTTTCTGAAACTATTGGGCGCAGCAATGAAATTCTCGCGACAAACTCTTTCTGTAATTCAAGAGGTGGAATGAAGATGGGCGCGC
This sequence comes from Paraburkholderia sp. RL18-101-BIB-B, assembly GCF_046026985.1. Lineage (NCBI taxonomy): Bacteria > Pseudomonadati > Pseudomonadota > Betaproteobacteria > Burkholderiales > Burkholderiaceae > Paraburkholderia > Paraburkholderia sp. RL18-101-BIB-B. Next base: position 58,323 of record NZ_JARESV010000025.1, on the reverse strand, counting down.
TCACGATCAAACCAATGTTCAAAGTTGGCTGCGCCACGGTTCTCGTCTCAGCGGCAAAGTAACGTTGAACTAGTGGCGAGCGGATCATCTCTGCCATAAATTCACGTTCTGCGATTTGGGAGTCCACTGGCACGCGCGCAACAGCTCGGGCGATATTTGCTCCTTTGAGCCCGGAATGGGCCAACGCAACCGTGCCGATAGAACCAACGCAGCCAATTAAAATTTCATCGCCAGCCAGTCGAGAGCGACTGTAATTCGCTTCGATTTCCGATGAAATTCTCTTGGTTTCGGCAGGGTTTATAGATGGCTTGAGCAGGTCACCAACGCGTATGAGGGGAATCCCTCCCTCTACATCATCGCCGGGTTGAACGACTCCGTAGTTGATCTTGTCGCCCTTCCGGACAACGCTTCCGAGCTCGGCTTCTTTCCAACCTTTTGGATTGCAGGTCAAATCACCAAACATCTCATGAAATATGGCTTGGCCGAGTTGGTTGAGGCGGTCGATCGCGCGCCGACGCTTACGGCGCAGCTCATCCGCCTGATCCAAGATCGCTGCAATCCGCTTCTGTTCGCCAAGTGGGGGAAGCGGGATTTCAACCCGTTCAACGATTGCCTTCGAGACCTCCTTGAACGTCGCCCCATTGCCAAGTAACTCAAGCTGAGAGCGATGGCATTTTAGCCACCAATAAAGGTAGGACGCGTCGACGTTCGGGCCAGGAACCATGCTCTTGAACCCTTGGTTTGTTGCCATTGGTACGGCATTTATTGCGACGTGTCCAATCGGTGCGCGAGAGCTAAACAACACCGAATTCGCTGGTAACAGTTCAGCGGCGCAGCTTTTCAGTCCAGCAGCAGTGATCTTGCGGGGCGTGTCGCTAAGGAATTTTCCATCCAAGTCCGACAAGTCTTTCGGAGTCGTCCAAGGAACATCCCCGTCCCAAAACTCAGCGGTACCACTCTTGGGCGTGGCCCCACCGACCACACGAACGCAGTCCTTCAATGCAACTATCGGCCACGCACTCATCGCAACATCGCCTCTAGGTTGGTGAGGCCATCGCTGATTTCAGCTTCAAGCTGGCGCAATTCGTTGATGATATCGGCGGGCCTGTCGTGCGTGACTTCCGCGTGCTCAACTTCCTTGTAGCGATTGAGCGAAAGGTCGTAGGTGCCGGTAGCGGCAATATCAGCCTTGGGCACACAGAAGCTTTGCGCGGTGCGCGGATTTTCAAGCTCCCCCTCAGCCCGACGCAGCCAACGCGCCAGTGCGTCGGGCAGATTGTTCTTGGCGTGATCGTTGCCACTGAAGGGAGATGCGGGCAGCGCTCCCAACTTTGTATCGTCGAGCAGCGCCGTGCGCTTATCATCCAGTGAAAAGCCATCGGCCTGAAGATCGTAGAACCAGACGTTTTCGGTTCCACCCACGCCGGTCTTGGTGAAAAACAGGATGGCGGTGGACACGCCCGCATAGGGGCGGAAGACGCCAGAGGGAAGTTTCACCACACCCTCAAGCTTGTGCTTTTCGACCAGCATTTCCCGCAAGGATTGGTGAGCCTTTGATGAACCGAACAGCACGCCATCAGGCACAATCACCGCAGCGCGCCCGCCGGTCTTAAGCAGGCGTAGGAAGAGCGCAAGGAACAGAAGCTCGGTCTTTTTAGTCTTGACGATTTGTTGGAGGTCTTTGGCCGTGACTTCATAATCGAGCGATCCGGCAAAGGGCGGGTTTGCAAGGATCAGCGAATAGCGTCCAGCGTCGCCATCATGTTCCTGCGCCAGGCTGTCTCGGTAGCTGATATCCGGGTTATCGACGCCGTGCAGCGTCATGTTCATGTTGCCAATACGCAGCATGGTCGGGTCGAAATCGAACCCGTGGAACATATTGCCGTGGAAATGCTTGCGCAGGCGTTCGTCCCGGAACAATTGCGGATGATTGTCGCGGAGATATTCTCCTGCCGACACAAGGAAGCCGCAGGTGCCAGCGGCGGGGTCGCAGATTACGTCCTCCGGCGTGGGGCGCGTCATCTCGACCATTAAGCGAATGATGTGCCGTGGTGTTCTGAACTGCCCGTTCGTACCTGCGCTTGCGATTTTACCAAGCATAAACTCGTAGAGGTCGCCTTTGGTATCGCGATCCTCCATCGGAATCTTGTCGAGCATATCGACGGTTTTGGCAAGCAGGGCCGAGTTGCTGAATCCGAGCCGAGCATCTTTCATGTGCTGGCCGTAGCTAGACCCCTTCTCGCCCATTTCTCGAAGGAAGGGGAAGACTCGCTCGCCCACGACGCTCATCATTTCGCGAGCTTCGAAGTTTCGGAAGCGCGACCAACGAAGGTCCGAATATGGCCGTCCCTGATCATCGTTCCCTTCAGGGAAGATGAGCCGCTCAATACCTATACCGAGGTTGGCGGCCTTGTTCTCTTCCAGCGTCTGGAGATCGTCGAGTCGCTTTATGAAAAGCAGATATGTGATCTGCTCGATCACGGACAGCGGATTGGATACCCCGCCCGACCAGAAGGCATTCCAAATCTGGTCAACTTGATTGCGAATTTCCCCGGTAAGCACCCTTAGTCGTTCCCATTGTTTGATCGTCTCACATCGCAGGCCCGCGACATACGATCGCATTGATTCAAGTAAATCTGCGCGACGGCCCGATCCTGCCGGCGGCAAAAATTTCAATAAACTGGTCTCTAACAGACCACCGAAGCTCCGGATCGAGCTGAAAGCCTTGCCACAATCATTAGCTTCGCGGAGCTACGACGCCGACATGTTTGTAAAGCGTGGTTCGGGAAACCCCATACTGACGCGCAACATCCGCCACCTGGATATCGGGGTCACGCAGCAGCGCCTTGATCTCCCGCACTTGCTTTTCTCCGAGCTTGGGCTTGCGGCCGCCTGAGCGGCCTCTAGCACGGGCTGCGGCTAGTCCGGCGCGGGTCCGTTCACGGATCAGACTACGCTCGAACTCGGCGAGTGCCGCGAAAACGTGAAAGACGAGTTTGCCAGCCGCGCTGCCTGTCTCGATTTTCTCGGTCAGGCTTTCGAAGCTGACGCCAATGCGTTCCAATTCGGCCACGATTTGCACCAAGTCGGGAAGGCTCCGGCCGAGCCGATCCAACCGCCATACCACTAGCGTGTCCCCGCTCCGCAGTGCCTTCCTGCAATGCTCGAGCTCGAGACGCTCCGCACTCTTGCCGCTCGTGGCCTCCTCATAGATGACGCCGCACCCAGCCTGCTTCAGCGCATCACGCTGAATGTCGAACTTCTGATCCTCCGTAGAGACCCGGGCATAGCCGATCCGCTGATTCATTGACACAACCAGGACGTTGAAAACTTGACGCGAATGTTAACCCGACAAAGGGGGTTCGGCTAGCCACAATGGGCACTTTTTGCGTGTATAGAAAACCACGCGTTTGCGTGACACGCCGTAAGATCGTAACTAGCTGGGTCGCGCCCGGGCGAGACTTGGGAATCACTGTAGGGGCTAGGTCATGCATTCATGATTGAGCACGCAAGTAAAATCTTCTAGCGTAAGTCGCCCGCGATATCCTATGCCTCCCCTCGATCAGATCCTCAAACATGACTACGCTCTTGACCAACGAACGGCTGCTGGACATATGGACAAACGAGTTCAGGACCTATCTGAAGCAGCCGGGAATAGAGCGTTGGCGCGATCGTTACATCGGGCAGGTGCGCGTGGTCAACGACACGCCTCATGACGAGTGGATGAAACCGGACTTCCAGACAAGGCTCTGGAAAGACAACCCCGTGGCAAATATCGGACCGGGCAATTCGGTCACGGTGACGGGCGCGCTCACCGATTTGGAACTTGCGTTTTGGCTCTTCGAAGCGCGCGAAGCCAAGCGCGATGACGAGGCCTCAGTGCGCGGCGCGCGGATCGACGCGCTCTACACGAGGGTGTTGCAACGCGTCGCCGAGAAGCAGCACGCCACGAAACAGCCTAAAGCGCGTCTGATCCGCCTGCTTGCTTCGCTGTTCCCACACGACATGGCGTGCTTGATGGACGCGAACCGCCTCTGGCAGGTCCACCGGCTACTGGGACAGCACCGTGTGTCGAACCAGTTCATCGCGCATCATGCATTGCTGCGGCAGCATCTGCGCAGTGTGCTGGGACCGGACGACACCATCGAGCGCGCCGTCGAACAGTCGATGCTGACGTGGTATCTCTGGGACACCTATGTGAAGGCTCCCGACCAAGGAGCGATCGAATCGCCGAAGGCCGTGGAAGCTGAAGCGCTCCCGGAAATCCCGCTGCTTCCGGTGGATTCGCAGCGGCGCGGCCTGCCGTGCGTGAGTGCTAACGTCGCGTTGCTGGTCGCGATCGCGCGCGAAACCGAGCATGGTCTGAGCCGGGAAGATCTGATCACCACCATCATGCAAGAGGCGCCCCAGTTGAGTAGCAGTACGGCGGCGATAATCATCTCGCAAGCACTGGGTGGGCTTGGTCTCATCACGCTGGCGGACGGTGGATATCGCCCCACAACGCGCGGGCTGGATCTGCTGAATGCTCCCGATCCACGTGAAGTCCTGCGTGGCCCGTTGGTCGGCCGGGTGTTCGGCGTGGGGCATCTTCTGCTCTGGCTCGAAAAGGCGGAGGAGGGACTGCCGTTTGCGGAACTCTCAGCGAGGCTCAAGGCGCTCGTTCCTACCTGGAATTCGTCGCAGCCAGGCAATTACACAATCACTTGGGCGAAGATGGTCGAACTGATCCGCCCGGTCACGATGAACGGCGTGACGAGACTCGTCCTCACCGACCACGGCGAAGAATACGCCGAAGCATTACCCGACGAGTTCGAGCAGCGCTGGAAGATTCGCGATGACGAAGCAGCCGACGCTGTCAAGGAGATTGGCGCCGCCCTCCCTGCCGCCGGCGGCGAAGCGGACGCGAACGCGAACGGCCCATACAGCGTACAGAGCATCATCAACGAGGGCTGCTTCGTCGCGAGGCAGGACCTCGACACCATGCTCACGTTGCTCGACAGCAAGCGAAACATCATTCTGCAAGGGCCACCCGGGACGGGCAAAACTTGGCTAGCCAAGCGTTTGGGCTATGCGCTGCTCGGACGAAAGGACGCGAGCCGGCTCGTGTCTCTGCAGTTCCAGCCGTCGCTCTCCTATGAGGACTTCGTGCGCGGCTGGCGGCCCGGCGCGGACGGCCGGCTGGACCTGATCGACGGCGTTTTCATGGAGGCGATCGAGGAGGCGCGAAGCGACCAGTCTCGTCCCTATGTCGTAGTGATAGAGGAAATCAACCGCGGCAACCCTGCTCAAGTGTTCGGCGAGATGCTGACGCTCCTCGAACGTGACAAGCGCAAGGAAGAGGAAGCGCTGCGTCCCGCTTACGTGCGCGCACCCGACGAGCGGATTTTTATTCCCGAAAATCTCTACGTGATCGGCACGATGAACGTTGCAGATCGCTCTCTCGCGCTCATCGATCTGGCCTTGCGTCGCCGCTTCGCGTATTTCCCGCTCAAGCCCGAGGTCGGCGACAGATGGCGCGACTGGTGTATGAAAGAGAATGGCTTTTCCAAAACCGAGGCCGACGATATCGCCGAGCGCATGCGCCAGTTGAACAAGCGCATCGCTGATGACGAATCATTGAACGAGCAGTTCTGCATCGGTCACAGTTTCGTCACGCCTGCGCAGGGCAAGAAAATCGACAACGTGCGCGCCTGGTTTGCCCGCGTCGTGGAAAGCGAAATTAAACCACTGCTGCGTGAGTACTGGTTCGACAATCAGGCGACGGCCGAGGACGCGTGCAAGAAGCTCCTCGCCAATCTCGAGCCATTTTCAGGCGGGTAGCCGTGTCGAAGCCGATCCCGATCAAAAACCTCTGGTTTTTGTTGTCCTATGCGCATGGCCTCGCCAGTTTCTTCGACAAGCAGCCGGTGGAAATAGGCGAACACGATGATGTGCCGGAACTGCTCGCCCGTCTCCTCGCGGCGATGGTCGAGCGCCGCATCAAGCGCAATCTGGCCCGCGCCTATCTGCCGCGGGAAGCGCGACTGACGCGCGTGCGCGGACGCATCGATCTATTGGCGACGTTGTCCGCCGGCGAATTGCGGCAGGGGCGCGTCATCTGCCGTTTCGAGGAGCCCAGCGCGGACACGCCGCGCAACCAGCTTTTCCGCTTCGCCCTAGCGCGGTTGGCTTCGCTCGTCCGCGACAAGCCGCTCGCCCATCGCTGCCGCCGGCTCGGCTCCGAACTCGCGCGATTCGGCGTGTCGTTTCGAAGGCCGGAGCGATCGGAAATGACCCGCGAGCAGACCGGCAGAAACGACGCCGACGATGCGGCGCTCATCGTCGTGGCGAATCTCGCGCTCGATCCGCGGCTGCCGACCGAAGACGCAGGCGATGTTCGCCTCGCCCGTCTCAAAAGAGACGAACGGATGCTGCGCGAAATCTTCGAAAAGGCTGTCGCGGGCTTCTACAAGCAGGAACTCCCGAGACAGGAATGGAACGTCCGGTCTCAGAAGGCGCTTGATTGGCCGATTGAAGCGCCCACTGCGGGATTGACGAAATGGCTTCCGTCGATGTACGCCGACATCGTGATCGACAGCCGGGTTGCTCCCAGACGCATCATAGTCGATACGAAGTTCACGGACATTTTCACTACAAACCAATACGGCCAAGCCAGGTTCAAGAGCGATTACATCTATCAGATCTTCACATACCTGCGATCGCAGGCCGACCGAGGCGACGCCTATGCGAACAGCGCGGAGGGCCTCTTGCTGCATCCTGCCATCGGCGTGCACGTGGACGAATCCTTCACCGTGCGAGGTCACCGACTGCGCTTTGCAACGGTCGATCTCGCCGATGACAATGCTGGAATTCGCGCGGCGCTGAAGTCGCTGGTTACCGGACCCTAGCGAAGAGCGAAGCCAGTTTCCGCGTTCGGCGGATATGAAGCAGAGCGTGCGATCGGGTAGCTTGGCTGGTACGCTCTTGTCTATTGCACCGGCAGCCAAGTTCACCCTAGGTAGGTACTGCGCGTTGCGCGACCGGCTCTCGCGTGAAGTTTGACGTACCGAATGAGCTCGGCGGCGAACGGCGGCTATCGGTCGTGCGAGAGCCGTTAGTTTGACGGTGTACCGAACGGCCGAGTCACGCCCTGAGTCTGTCCGTCAAGGTTTTTGAGCGGTAAGTTGCGGCTCGCCCCGCTCGGCCCGCACGAGCCAAGCGGCGAGACAATCTTGTCCGTTATCCAGGGCAGATGAGCCTACATCCCGCCTTTAGCCGTGCGCCCGGTTGGCGAGTTGCCCACCGTCGGCCAGCGTCATGGTCATAACAGGCGGCCCGCCGGCCGGCCGGCCTGACTTCATCCTATTGCTCTGGGGGAGGCGTTCGGCGTTATTTCAACTCGATCTGTTGAGCGGGTATCGCGTTTAAGATCCAACATTCTTGGTGAACGTAAAGCAGCGCCAATTGCGATTGGTAGTTTGTGTAGGCCGCTTCCATCGCCACCTGCATTGACAAATCCGGATTTTTGTTATACGCGGCTCTCGCGACAATCCATTTTTCTTGGAGATCGACCGAATTCGCCAAGACATTAGCCTTCACATTTTTACTTACAAAATTGGACTGGACACCTGCGTATTTGTAAGAGTCAATGATCGTCAAGCGACCATCACCATCCACATCAACTGGATTGGAGAACCACTTAAATGCGTGAAGTAAAAAGAGATTAGCCGCCCACGGAACAGTGGCTCCCGACACGAAAGTTTCCTGAGTCGAGCAACTCAGACTTTCGTGTAAGTTAGTCGCGCCAATAAAAATGACATCCGGATCACTTACGCCTTTCGGATCCGTCTTCTTGCCAGCACCGATGTAATTGAAATTTCCGGCGAAGCATTGCCCAAGATAGACTATCGCCCGTTCGAGCGTGGGCGAGGACTTAATACAATTGAGCAGCTTATACGGGGTGATCGGAACAGCACCGTCAATGCCAAGCAGCCCACCATGTCCGGTAACAAACATCACCAAGTTCTCATGCGTGTTCGCGGCCTGATCCGCGAAGAAGTCATTCGACTCTTTTATCGTGAGCGCGGAATTGCTGCCATACTTCAATATGTTTTCTATGTTCGATCGGTCTTTTCCGTCGACGTAGATATAAATATCAGAAATGGGTATCCCTCCCGCCTCCAGACAAAGAAGGCCGAACGCCAAATCCAAGATGTGGCGATAATCAGCGGCGTCCGCGCCGGTAGAGAGAAAGAGCACCCATTTGGTGTGGCCATCCAACAGAGTCATTATTGTTTTTGCGCCGAAGCTTTTATTTATCGTGCCGCTCCTGCAATTACATAGTTACTCAAAGATCTCGGCCTAGGGAGATCTGCGAAATAGAACAACTCGCCTATTTCGAGACTGTCTTCGTCATTATCGACCTTTTGGAGCACTTTGCCGCTATCGCTTAGTTCGAATACACTTGAACCCGTTTTCAAGTAAAAAGCAACTTCATCGTGCCCATCGGCCTTAAACAGCAACCATTGCCCCAAGTTCACGCACTCCTTCACGGACTCGTCGATTTCTGGCAATTGCTTTGACAAAATATCGTTCTGTTTCATTTCATTCTCCTAGCTTTCTGCGTGCCGATACGCATTGTCTACTATCTATTTTCGGATTCGATAGAGTCCGACTATCCGTGCAGCACAGCAAAACCGGCGACAGTGTGACACAGAACCAATGTAGTCGAATTGTTCCTCGCGCGTATGCGAGTAATCCCGCATAACGAGCACCTGCAAGCTGCGTTCCTCGTCGAAATGAAGCAGCAAAGCGTCGATGCATCCTATCCTTGACGGGTTATCGGCAGCCCAGATGTCATCTTGAAAAAATTTTGAACAGATATTGAATGGGCTCCGGCGGATAACGGCTTACGACCGTGACGCATGTTCGAAATGGTATGAGCGCTCACGTGGCACCGCTTGAGGACTTTTGTCCGCTACCGCGTGTGTAACAGCCATTCGAGTGTCGGCGTGGCACATGCCGGTGAGTGCCGTAAATTGGCCGGCTGGATACAGCCTATTTACTATGCAATACGAAGTAATTACACGTGGATCCGTTCCACTTCATCGAGGCTGATGTCGTCGTGGCGCCGGTCATACAGCTGCGTGGTGCGCGTCGACGCGTGGTTCGCCATCGCCGCGGCGTTCTCGAGCGTGCCGCCATTCTTGAGATAGGCAGTGATGCCCGTGGCCCTGAACGTATGGTTGCCGATCCTGGTATCGATGCCGGCCGCGAGTGCGCGCCGTCGCACCATCGCATAGGCGTTCGCCTGCGGCAGTGGCGTCGTGCTCAGCCGCCCGGTGCCACGCGCAACCGTACGGAACAGCGGCCCCTTCGGGTCACCTGCGATGCCGGTCTCGTCCAGATATGCGTGCAGATACGCCTCCAGCGTGTGATGGCACGGCATCTCGTGGCGCTTGCCGCCCTTTTCGCGAAGACGGACCCACAGGCGCCGGTGCTGCACATAGACATCCTCGACGCGCATCGCGAGCGCCGCGCCGACGCGTGCGAACGAAAACACCATCAGTGCAATCAGTGCGCGATCGCGCAGGCCGATCGGCGTGCTCACGTCGATGCTGTCGAGCAGCTGGCGCGCCTCACTCGCATCGAGCACCGGCGTTTTGCCCTTTTTCGTGGTGTGGCTGGGGCCGCGCACCGACGCGGCCGGGTTGTGCGGCACGATCTGGCCCGTGACGAGCCAGTCGAACAGGTGGCGGATCGCCGCGAGCTGCTGTTTGACGGTCGGCGCCGAGGACGCCTGCGTCTGCCGCTCGATCCACGCGGCCACGTGCAATGGCTGCACCGCCGTGATCGAGCTCACGCCGGCGCCGGCGCACCAGTCGAGAAAATCCCCCGCCGCGCGCGCATACGCGCGACGCGTATGCGGATTGCGGATTGCCGACGCGAAAAATTCGAGGAAGCGGATACCGGCGCGCTCACCGGCGGCCATCACGAGCGCCGGTGTGGGAATGGCGTCGAGCGCGACAAGCGAATTCACAGCGAAAATGCCTTGTTCAGATCCACCTCGTGGCCTGCTGCCTTGAGTTCACGCGCCAGGGCCAGCTTCCAGCCGCCACCGTCATCCATCTTTTCCCAGACGACGCCGACGTAGTCGCTGGGCAGCTCGACATCACCACGTTTGAGAGCACAGACCTTGTTCCGTCCGAGACGGCCAATGAAGTACCCGAGCTCGAGCAGGACGTTCTGCCGCGCCCGTGGTTTGAGATCGTCCTCCTTGACGCTGCGGCCCACGTCATCGGGGGTCAGCAGCACGACGGCAAACCCCACATCGCTGTTGGCTTCGAACTTTTCGATGATGGTGCCGCCCTGGTTCGCCTGCTCGTGCAGGATGACCGGGTCGAAGTCCATCGCTTTTAGAAAGCGCGCGACCAGCTCGCGCGCCTCGCCGTCATGGCCATGGACCACAAATACGCGGCGAGTTGGCGAGACCTTTTCGGCCCATTGCGCGGGCGCGGCAGGCACCGTTACCGCCTCGTGCTCCACGTCCGCAAGATCCTCGCGCAAGACTCGTTGAGCCTCCTGCAAAAGCGCAACCGAGTGTTCGATTTTTTTCCTCACACCCTCTTGATACTCTCGCGGTGGAGTCGACGGCCCATATCCCATCTGGATAATCATCGGCCACCAAGATAGAGAGGTAGCCTCTACAAATCGCCCGAAAGTCGAGGTCTCTTCTCCAAAGCAACGCACCAAGGTGTCCTTGATCGCGGCAGAAAGTGCCTGCAATTCTGGAGAATCACCTTCAGGAACGGTAGCAAGGTCGAATGCTCGCAATTCTTTGGTGCGTTCGTCGAGTCGCTGAATGCTACGTTCGATCTGCGCAGGCGTAAGGATAAGTTTCGGTGCAGGCGCGCGCGGCGCAGCGGATTTTCGGGTAGCCATCGGTCTCTCTCTTTATATGTGATAAAGGACATTATCATATATACAAACGCCAGCGGAAGCCGCAACAGGTCAGTGGCCAAAAAATCACCGACCCGTCACGGACTGCAGGGTGACGGAGAAAAAGATCGGGATTGGCGCCTAGTGAATGAGGTGCTGGACCTGCGTCACCGTGATCGCCTCATGCGCATGAATCGCAGCAACCGCGATTGCCTTGAGTGCATGGATGAGGGCGATGATGATCAGGGTCCAATTGACCGTTTTCATTTTGCTTGTGCCAATAAAAAACCCGCCTCGATGGGCGGGTCAGAAATGCAAAAAGCCGCACGAGGCGGCTTTTTGCGAAAAAGCGGGGCGCACGAAGGCCCCACTTGCGAAATCTTACATGAAAAACAGCGGCACCGAATCCATCCAGATCGGCAACGTCCAGGAATCACAATCCTGGACTCTATGCATCTGTTGTCTACGACGTTTCGTGGCGCAGATTAGTTGGCCACGACGGTGTGTTGACGCAGCCCGGTCAATCCTGTCACCGGTTATGCTTTTTCAGGGCGAGCGCCGCTTACGCGGCTCGTGGAGTTTGGGCGACCATACTGGTCGTAGCATCCTGCAACGCCAGTTGTCGGCTGACGATGTTGCAGCGCGTCGCGCTGCCAGGACCTCGGATCTTCTTTCGCCTGCCAACCGGTCGGGCGCTCGCGCACGACGGCGCGACTTCCAATTAAGCACATCTCTCCTGTCCGACGACCAGCGGCGATGGCTGTTCTTTCGCCGATGTGATCAGATTCAGGGTGCGTTATTTTTGTCGAGTGCACTCGCTGGTTGTCCGGGGATTGCCGTTTGTCTACGGTAGCGCCTGCCGGGCCGGGCGAAATGCGATTGGATTCGCAGGTATGAAAAACAAGGACGCAACCGTCCAGGCCGAATTGTGGCGGTTTGCGTAACACTTTTCAATATATCTTAGTGGTGCGATAGATGCCGACATCGAGAACGCGAACAGTGGCGTTGGCTCAGCGATTATGAAACGCTCGGTGGACGGAAACTGCGTGTGCCGGTCAGCCCTGCGCATCAGCCTCACACTGAACATGTTGCGTACTGTCGTCGCAGTGCCAATCTGGTTAAATTAGCGCTTAACACGATTCTGTCCCGGCCGACTCTAGCGTTTCGCGCGGCTTGGTCGGGAATGAGGTTGAGTGTAATCACTTATGCCAGTGACCGTAGTAACCCGCGCGACGGTAATGCCACCAGCCGCGTGACAGATAGCGCGTGTCGTACTCCCAAGGACAGGTGAGCGGGCCGCACTCGGCTGTGGGCGCTACGACGGCGAGAAACGTCGCGACCGTTGCCGCGAACGCAATTTGCGCTGCACTATTCTGCCTCTCATATGAGTATGGATCCCCTGACGCGGTGGCATGCGTCACACAGTCCACAACCTCACTATCTGACGCCCCGTCGCAATCAGCAGGATTCTCCCCCGACGGCTTATGCACATAGCCCTCGGTGCCAGCACGCTCGATTTCCGCGATGATCGCTTTATCTGCCTCAGTCAACTTCTGGTCATGCGTGGCATACCAGACGCATTCACTCTGTTCTGAAGCCGACTTCGTCAGACACGCTCGGACAGCTGCTATCGCCGTTGACCCGTCGTTGGTTGGCTTTTCTTCACCCGGAAGCACGAATTGAGCACTAGCGTGCCCCGACAGCAACGTGAGAACCAGGATCACGGGCGCTATCGTTGTTTTATTCATCTCTCTGTCTCTTTTTGGTTTTGACCGATGCGCGCACAGTGTGCCATCCCTGCACCGTGAAAGGAACGGGATTCTGTCCAGGTATGCAGCGTGGTATACGCGTCGCGTAACGGCTTTAGCCCTCAAGGGCCAAGAGTTCGTCTTCAACGATCACGGCCGAGCCTTCTTCAACCCTAGCCTCGTAGGTCGTCACTTGGCCTTCGTACAGGGTCGACTGGATCAAAATTTTGAAGCGATCATCGGGATCGAAGTAGATGTGCAAAGCTTCGTACTGAAAGTCTCCATCACCGATGTTACGGTTACCGTCTTCTTCAAGTCCGAACTGGGCGCCGTTGATCTGGATTTCTTCGCCGTTGTACTTCACAACGATCGAGCCTTGGATGTTCAATGTAGCCATCGGGTTCACCTACGTTTAGGCAACGGCAACCGGCCGTCATGCGGGGCGAAAAAACGCCGTGTTCAGTGGTTTTTAGGTCCGAGCGCGGGCATCGTCATACGCCTGACGGATGGTTCGCTCGTGCTCGTCGGAGAGTCGCATGGTCTTGAGCAAGTCGTTTAGGTCGACGCCGAAGCGGCTACCGAGCGCGCCGGCCGTCGCGGCGGCCGTGGCATGGTTCGCGCGCTTGACTGCCTCGCTGAAGCTACGCCCCACGATGAAGCCGAGTTGGTACTGCTGCACCCTCGAGCAGAGTTCGAGTGGCGTGGGGTCTTCGTCGGCCTCAGCGCCGTGCTCGAAACCCAAGTCGAACGACGTCTGGCGAGCGCGAATGGGTTTGTCGACCATGTCACGCTCCCGCGTGAGGCGCAGATGCTTCGGGCGTGGCGCTGGCCTTGAGCTTGATGGCCGGTTTGTGCATCAGCTTCCAGGTGCCCTCGAAGGCGCGCAGAGCCAGGGAACCGCGGTACGCATGGAGGAATTCTTCGAGCGCTTCCTGCGTAACCGTGTCGCCGCTGCGACCGCGCGGCGGGCGTGCGTCGGCGAGCATTTCTTTTGCCGTGAAAACGGTGTGGCCCGTGTCGAAGCGCGTTTGCAGAATCTCCACGAGGTGGAGCGCATGGGGGCCGCTCTCCTTGCAGCGGTGGGGTGCGATGCGCGGCGCGAAAACCGCCATGCACGCCGGGCAGACGTGCACACGCGGCAGCGACATAAGGGGCGCGCCGATCATATCCGCCAGGGAGTGGCCGCCGCGCGCAACGCGATCGGTCTCATAGTACGTGGTCGACACGATACCGCTTGTGCGCCACTTGTTCGGCGTAGCGCGGTAGTGCAGGATCGGCGCGAAGAGCTGGTAGTTTTGCGACGGTTTGCGGCCCACGCCGGCGTACGGCTTCACGAGGCTAAAGCCGAGACCGAGTTCAGCCGAGAACGGCTTGTTATCGCGCATGTCCACACGGTCGAGGTAGACCGAGTCGACTTCACGCAGGTCGCGCGGCGGGCGGTTCCAGAGATACGTAGTGTCGCGCGAAACGACCTCTGCGAAGTTGAGATCCTGGCCGATCAGCTCGAGGCGCGCGGCGAGACTCGTTTCCGGCCACGGCAGCACGCCGGCGCCGATTGCCACCGACGCCTGCGCCGGCGGAAAATCCGGGTCGTGCAATGCTTTCAGGATCTTCGTGCGGGAGTGTTCGAGGTGCTCATCGAACAGGACTGAGTGCATGTCGATGCGCAGGCCGAATTTGCGCACCAGATCCAGCGTGATGGACGCCAGCTTCTGTGCCTTCCACTCGTCGACTTTCAGCAGCTTTTTGATGCGCTCGATCACCCAGCGCAGATGCAGGTGCGCTGGGAGTTCGGGATGCGTCGTGGGCACTGCGACAACGATGAACGGCGTCTCGTATTCCCTCGCGAGTTTCGCAGTCCAGAAGCCGAAAGCGGTAACGATGATCTCGGACACCGAAGCGGGCCCGATGTGTTCGCCTTCACGTGCGAACGCCGCGATCAGATCAGCGCTGATCGCCTTGAACAAGAAAGGGGCTTGCATGACTCTCTCTCCATGCAGCCGGGACGCGTCAGGGTACTACCTGGTTGCTGTTCACGTGACGTCCCGAGCCGACTGGAAAGTGGCCATGCCAAAGGTGGACATGCCGAAGGGGGGTACACGATGACGACGTTCGTAAGCCTCCGTTGACCAGCAACCAGCTGTGTCGTTTGGGCAAAACGTCGAGCAACAAGAATAGCGCGGCCGTGTCGGGCGTGTCAACGTGTGCTGCGGTCAGCGCGAGTTCTCGACGTATTGAGGCATGGGCGCGGCGGCCGAGATACCGGTGCCCAACCTAGGCGAGCCAGCCTGCGCAGGCGAGCTGCGCGTCGGGCTTCGATCAGTGGCATGCAAGATATTTTGCCCCCGGCATTGATACATGCGAAGCCTTGGAACCAGTCGTTGGTTTGTCACGAGTCCGAACAGCGCTTCAGGGTCGATCTGAGCCATTCACCAAACCCGGCGCCGCCTGTGATTGACATAAAACCTGATGTGCACGACAGGCCGTGCTCATCCGTCCGGACCTGGCGACGAGCGCCCACTAGCTTGCAACGCTTTCCGTATCTTGCGGTCCAGCCGCCGGGCCTCCTTCTCCAGCGCGTCAATCTGCTGGAGGAACGGGTACATCTCATCGAGGAGGTGGGCTTCCCGCTCCTGAAGTTTCGGGACCACGTACTTGTAATCCCACTCGTATCGTTTCAGGGCGAGCCGCGTATCGGACCACGCGCGATCGATTGGGCGCAGCTTAGCCCGCAGCTCGCGCAGCTCCTGCCAGATGTCTTTCTGCCGTCGCTGGTCGGCCTTGATAAGGGCCATTCGCCGCAGTTCTTCAGCCAGTTCGGGGCTTATGGTCATGAGTCGTGTTTCGTGGAGGAAGGAGCGTCAAGCTCCCGACTTCGGCGTTGCGAACACCGTAGTCTCCCATCTGAGCTATCCCCATCACCCGACAGAAAGTGCGCTGTTTATCGTTGCACTCGCCATGCTGATGCTCGCTATTGTAGTCGTCCGCCTCTCGGACCACGCCGCCGCAAATCGTCGTGACTAGGGCGCGCCGTCAGCTGTGCAGAGAAACACAGCCAATCGCTATACGTGAATCCGTCGGTTAACACCGAGCAAGCGAGCAACCTCCATGACACTCAACTCAAAGCGTTCCAGACATTGCTGGCGAACCAGTTCGCCAAGGATGAGAAAAATCGAGATGCACCATCAAGTTACATTAATGGCAAACGATCATGCCGCCAAGTGACAGGCGACACTTACGCGCAGGTTGCCCCCGCCGTTTGGACGATCGCGAATCCCCGCTCGCCACTGTTCCGCTGGTCATTTGCTCAGCAACAACCTTGTTAGATCATCCGCTCCAAAGTCCTAACGCACTCCGCCCCGATGCGCCGGAAATCTTCGTTGTCGAACTGTGCCTCGCCGCTGATGACGGCGTTGCGCAGTTGGCCGACTGCCTTCGCTAGATCGGTGATCGCCCCTACGGCGTCGGTGTCGTATCGGACGGCTATACGCCGCCCGAGCGCGCAGCGCCGAACAAATTCCGAAGCGCTTAATCCTGCTTTTCTCGCTCGCTCTGCAATATCCAAGGCTTCTTCCGGCAAAAGTCTCAGTTCCATTCGCGCGGTACGCGCGTTGTCAGTTTTTCTGAATCCCATCTGCGTTTGTCCATCCGTAGGCGTGTCGTTGTTCTCGGCGCAGCCGGGGTCTCGGGGCGAAGCCCTGAGTATCCCCAGAGGGTGATTGCGACGGGCGCGCAGCGACCTAGCAATCACCCGTGTGGACGGACAAACTTTAGTTTGTACGTACACCTGGCATCCTGTCCGAGATTTGTGCTGGTGGATTCACATGGTTTGAAGACGAGTTGCAGACGAGTTGAAGACGCTTTTCACATGGAGATGGGGCGTTATGCCGAACGTTTCCTGATGCCTTGATCAAGCTTCCTCAGGGTAGGCCGAACCAGCTCGCCACCTGCTCGCCGACATCGTCAACCCGGATGTTGTACGCCGCAGAAGCATCCGTAGCTCTTCTCCAAGAGGCTTACAATTTACCTTCCCCGCGTCTCCGTCGCGTCTCGATCGCATCCCCAAGTCGTCCTCAGATCATGTGAATTCCTCGGCGCAAGTTCGGGACAGGATGCGTGATGTACGTACAAACTGAAGTTTGCGCGTACCTAACGGGATGACTCAGGGCCGAGCCCCGAGACCCGTGCTCGCGTTCGCCACACAAACTTAGACGTATCGGACAAGTGGCAAAGGCCGTTCTGTGTACGACTCCCGCCGCCCCTCCTCTCCCCGGGCACAGCAGCAGGACTAGCGAAAGGCGAACGCATTCGCGCGGGCATCATGCAGCGCATGATGTTCTCCGCCGTGCTCTGCGATGTACTCGGTGAAGCGTTGCGCGTCGATCCTCTGGGCCACGTTTTCATTTTTCCACCCGCGCGGCAGCGGCCCATCAAGCAGATGGCCAAGAAGGTCGAAATCGCCCTGAAAGTCGTAACACAGCACGGGCTTGGGCTTGACTGGCACCGCCAGCAACCACGCCCGCAGTTCGACGCGCAGCTGTGCGAACGGCATCGATCGGCCCGGGAACTGGCCGAGCTGGGGCAGCACCACCTCGCGTACAAAGTCACTGCACAGCGGGCGTTCAAAGTCTATGGATTCGCCGTAGAACTCACGCCCGTCCTCGCCCACGATTGCTACGCTGATAAGCTGGAACGCATTGAAATCCGTAAACTCGGTATCAAGGAAGTAGCGGGTTTTCCACGGACTACGTGGTCCTTGGTTCCTGACCGATGCCGCCATAGTCGTCATTTTGTCCATATGCGCTCCATAAGCGGGTGCCCCTCAGCTCGCCCAGATCTCCCAGTTGCTCGCATAGTAACGTCGGTTGCATCCCGCGCAGAGCCGTTTGACCTCGCCGGACAGGTTCACCAGTATTGCCGGCATCGCCCCACACTGCTCGCAGGGCATGACCACGTCTCCCGGTTTCCGGGCGGCATCAAACAGTCCGTTCACATGCTCATGAGTCAATCTAGGTGGAAGTGCCATGTAGAAGTCCTAAGTTTTTCGGATTAAAAATCGCCCTTCCTCTCTGTGAGAAGGAAAGGCTAGAAAAGAGCCGGTTGCCGCTCTGATGCAACCGGTACGACATTCAATTCGGCAAGCCGCTCGCGAGCCCGCGCAAGATCATGCAGCAGTTGTCTTTGAAGCCAGGTTTCTGCACCATCACCGAAGGCCAGATCGAGCCGTAGCGCCATTTCAGGTGAAATGCCAGCCTTGCCGGTGATCAGGTTCGTCAGTGCCTGCCGGCTGACACCCAGCACGCGCGCGCCATCCGTAACGGTTAGCTCGAAGCGCTCCAGACACTGCTGACGTACCAATTCGCCAGGATGGGAAAAATCGGAATCGACCATTAGCACACGATAAGCCAACTCTAACGATTTGACAAGTGACACGTTACACTTATCAGGACGCTCGCGCTTGTGAAAAGCGACTTTCCCCTGCATAGCAGCCGCCTTACTGCGTAGCGGCTTCCGGCGAACCGTTTGCATGCGGCCTCTTCAGATCGGTAGTCGTTTTCGGCGTTAACATAACGCCGGGGCGAGGTAGTTCTGAAGAAACTCTTGGATATTTCTCGCGCTCAACGCTGTCGGACGTCGTAATTGTCGCGCTCTAGTTCTCGGTAGAGCTGCCGTGCCAGCCATGAATTGGCTCGCTTCGCAATAGTGAAAATTGAAGCGCTGCTCCCTCGAGGCCGACCGACTCATTTTCACCAGTGAAAATCCGCGACGTCCCTTAGCGGGACGCCGCGTCGGATGCCAAGTGGAAGATCGCTACCTTGTACAGTGAAATGCCCTGTCGAACCGACTCCAACTAAATCGAGAATGCGCGTCTTCATGGCCATATCTCCACTGTCCAATTAGAAATAGATTAAAAACTGATTAGAGCTAGCTGGGCTCAGTCAAAAATCTTCTTAGTTTCAAAGGCCTGCGACGATTGTTCCTGTGGATAGTTCGGATTCTGTGCCCCCTTTCCTCGTAATCTGTACCCCGTGTTCCTCGGAGTCTGCACCCCCGGCGTCGGGCTCTGTACCCCCTAGGCTTCGGGTTCTGTACCTCTCGATGCCAAGATCGAGCGAAGCTTCGGCCCTCCTAAGAGCCACTATGACCGGCCATCTTCCCTCGTCGGGCGGCAGCCTTTGAGCGCACATGCTTGAGCTGGGACGCCGACGGCGTTCGACTCACGCTTACCAGACCATCAGGGCTAATTTCCCATGAAAATGGCTGCCCGGCCTCATCGCTTATGTGCTTTAGCGCCTTAAAAGCTGGAACAAGACTATCTCCGGTCCAATCGAGCAGGGCCTTGTGCCGCTCCGCACTGGTCTGTGCGTTTTTCCCCGCCTCGCTGCCACAAAGGAAATGCAGCGTCTCCGCTTTGTAGGGCACCGGTACGGCGTGTGTCGAATAGAAACCGTGCAGCCATTGTGCGACTGGATGTCCGATTAGCGCGCGTCGAATACTCCAGTCGATACTCGTCCAGCCGCCGTGGTTGAAGAGCACTTTTAGCCGCGGGTTCAATATCAACACATTGCAACCGTTCGAACTGTCACGGACATAGTCATTGATCAATGACCCACAGTAGGTATGCGGCCCTTGAGTAATTTCGACGGCTGTTGCCTTCAATCTCGCGAGCACCTTCCGCAGCCATAGGCGGTTACTTTTGCCAATGTTGTTGCCGGTCGACCCACCCCTCCCTATAAGTCGAAGAAATCCCTTCTCTGTAAACGCAATGGGATCGCCAAGCTCGACCGTGCGCGCCAAGTGCAACGCGCCCGCGAATACATCGAGATCGGATTGGTCGAGCCGTGGACCGGTGTAGGTAACGTAGACACCCTTAACTGAAGCGATGGGCTCGCGCTCCATATACCGGCGCTTTCCGCGCTTGATCGCGCCAAACAATGCCGTGCGGAGAATGCCGTTGGGTACCCCTCGCATCAGTTCTGGCCAGGGCGGCAAGTGCGCGTCGGCCAGCGCTCGCTCAATATGTCTGCGATGAATCTTCGCAATTAGGTCGGCAGACGCGGAGAGCTGACGCGGCTCTCCCACGCTCGATGCAAATGTCGGTGTCTCCATCGCTCAAAGCCCGCTGGACGCATCAACATGGCTCGCCTCCGTCTCTCGGGAGCGCTGGCGTTGCCGTGCAATCTGTTCACCCTTGGTGGGTCGTCCGCGCCTCGGCTTGGCGTCGCTGTTATTTGATGAGACTAGCCCCGCCGCAGAATCGCCGTGGATGTGCCGTGCAATCCATCCTTCGACATCCTCTGTACGCCAGAGCAGCCGCTTCGTGCCTGGCAGCCGGCAAATCGGTGGCAACGATAATGGGTTACGCGTGGCATCGCTTCGGATGCTGGCGACAGACTTGTGAATACATGTGGAGAGTTCTTCTACTGTAAGCAGAGCTTTCATGGGCGTGAGTGGTCCGCGCCTGTCCGGTAAAAACCGAACAGACCCGGATGAGTCCACGGCAGCCATGGGGCTTTGAGATTTCACCGGCTCTGCCAAGCGGTGAAAGACCCAGCATGACGGGGTTGTGCCCCTCAGTGGTTATCACTCTCCTCGGAGCGCAGCACATTTGATCCGGCCTCATCCTGACCGGTGGCTCGCTCGCAAAGGCGATTGCCTTTCGGCATCCTTTCTTGCACTCTGCTACATCCGCTTTCGCTTCGTGGTTCCTGGACGGGCCGCGCCCTCGGCTATGGCGGTCCAATCCGGCTGCCGCCGGACTTGGCCGTTTACTATGCTGCCGAAGATCTCGTTACGTTTCCCCAGTGTGAATGTTCACAAGAATACACGCAAAGCGTTGCAGTGTGGCGCAAACGCCGACCATTGTCTTCATCACGCTCGCCACAAATTTGCCACACATACACTGCAAAAATCTGCTTCCGAATGCAAAACAACGCACTACATCGCAAGACGTAGTGCGTTGTTTTTAAACGAAATCTTGGTGGAGGAGAGGAGGATCGAACTCCCGACCTTCGCATTGCGAACGCGACGCTCTCCCAGCTGAGCTACCCCCCCGACGTGCAAACAATTCTAGCACAAGCATTTTCCGTTTTGCCAAGCCTCCAACCCCTGGCAACCCGACGAAAAACCATCATTTGGAAGGCGCACCCGCAAGCACCCAATCCACCACCGCAC
The DNA here is from genome assembly GCF_046026985.1 of Paraburkholderia sp. RL18-101-BIB-B. Lineage (NCBI taxonomy): Bacteria > Pseudomonadati > Pseudomonadota > Betaproteobacteria > Burkholderiales > Burkholderiaceae > Paraburkholderia > Paraburkholderia sp. RL18-101-BIB-B. The sequence goes on along the minus strand of NZ_JARESV010000025.1, from coordinate 37,483 downwards.
GAATATCCGCATCGCTCATCGATTGATGCGCGGGCATCGGAATCATGCCCCACACGCCGGAGCCGCCGTCCTTCACCTTGCGTGACAATTTCGCCGGCGCTTGCGCATCGCCCTTGTACTTCGAGGCGATCTGCTGAAACGACGGCCCGACGAGTTTGCGATCCACCGCGTGACATCCCATGCAGGCATTCGCGTTGGCGACCCGTTGACCACTCGACGCATCGGCGGCACGCGCAGCCGGCGCGACAACTCCCGCCAGCGCGCCAAGCATCAGCGCACTGACTGCACCGGCAACACCGCGCATCATGGCGTCGTCGCCTTCGGATTACCTGGATGCACGGCGTTCGAATTAGTGACCGGCGCGGGCGCCTGCTGTTCGAGCGGCCGCGAACTCACCGACGAATCAGGAATCGCGCCGACGGTCGCCGCGTTCGCGTCCGGTTGCGAAGCCGCCACAGGCGCCGTCCCCGCGGCGGCGGCTGCCGCCGCGGCTTCCGCCGGCTGGATATACTGGAACACCTTCACGACCTGCACCACGCCCGGCACACGGCTCGCGACGTCGGCGCCGCGATTGCCTTCGTCCATGGTGACGAGGCCCATCAGATACACCGAGCCACGCTCGGCCACCACCTTGAAGTTGTTCGCCGAAATGTTCTTCTCGGCGATCAGCGCGGTCTTCACACGCGTCTCGAGGTATGTGTCATTCGTGCGCGACGAGAACGAGCTGGCCGGCATGATCGTCAGTTCGTTGACGATCGTGCTGACGTTGTTCAAGCCACGCACGATGGTCTCCGCGCGTTGCTTCGACACGTCCCCCGCCACTTCTCCCGTCAGCAGCACGCGGCGGTTGAACACGGCCACGTTGACGTGCGCGTTGTCGGGCAAGTTCTGGCTGATCTGCGAGAGCGCCTTCACCTGCAACTCGCGATCCTCGGTCTGCGCGCCGAGCGTGCGCCGGTCTGTCGCCACCAGCGCGCTGCCGCCCGCCGCGCCGGCAACGGCGAGAAAGCAACCCTGCAACGTTGCGGACAGCCCCGCCGCGAACCCAACCACCAGCACGGTTCTCACCAGTGTCTTCTTGACGCGGAATACGCTCATCAACTAGCTCTCCTTCGGAATCAGTCTCAGTCTTCGCCCAGCAACATGGCATCGATGCCGTCGCACAGACAATGGATGGTCAGCAAATGCACTTCCTGAATACGCGCGGTGCGATCCGACGGCACGCACACATGGATATCGGTATCGCTCAATACTTCCTGCATGCGTCCGCCGCCCTTGCCGGTCAGCGCGACCACGATCATTTCGCGCTCGTGCGCGGCCTCGATCGCGGCGAGCACGTTGGCGGAATTGCCGGACGTGGTGATCGCCAGCAGTACGTCGCCCGGCTGGCCGAGTGCCCAGACCTGCTTCGAGAAAATCTGCTCGAACGAATAGTCGTTGGCGATGGCGGTCAACACCGACGTGTCGGTGGTCAGCGCGATCGCGGGCAAGCCCGGCCGCTCACGTTCGAAGCGGCCGATTAGCTCGGCGGCGAAGTGTTGCGCGTCGGCCGCCGAGCCGCCGTTGCCACACGAGAGAATGCGATTGCCGTTGGCCAGCGCGGCGAACATCGTGTCGATCGCGGCGGCGATCGGCATCGACAGGGTTTCGAGGGCTTCGAGTTTGACTGCCGCGCTGTCGCGGAAGTGTTGTTGAATGCGTTCGACTGACATCGAGTCTCTATCTTCTACCGCGAATGGACCGCACTGCGCGGTCGTGTTGTGAAGTCGTATGTGAAGTCGTGCCGCTCCGATGAACCTGGCCAGCAACGCGATGCAAGCGCGCAAACCATCGCTTATTGCGCTGCTTCCTGCGTTGTCGACGCTGCCCCGTGGCCTGCACGCGAGCGCAAGTTTATCGCACTCACGCGCGTTCTCCGCGCATGGCGTCAGACTTCGTCGGCACGGAACGCATCGCGCAACCACACGAGCCGGCCGGCTTCGAACGCAATCACGTCGAACCGGCACGCGGGTTGATCCCGCAAGTGCGAGACACGGGTCACCAGAAAATGCTGCGCGGCGCGTACGATGCGCTGCTTCTTCTGCCACCCGATACTCGCCGCAGCGCCACCATATCGGCGCTGCGCACGCGCGCGGACTTCGACGAACACCAGCGCGCCGTCACGCTCGCGCATCACCAGATCGATCTCGCCGCCGCGGCACGACACATTGCGCGCGACGAACCGCAAACGCTGGCGCTGCAAAAATTCCTGCGCACGCGCCTCGAAAGCCGCACCGACGAGTTTGGACCCGGCGCGTCCCGAAAAGTTGTGCGACGTGGCGAAGGCACCGATCGGCGCCGTCGCGCTCATGGCCGGTCCGCCGCGCGGGCCTCGCAGGCCGCGTGACACTGCGTGGCACAATGGCGGCCTCGTTCCGTCTGTTTGCGTCTTCTGCCTCATGACTCCTCTCTCCGAACTCGCGCAAGGGCAGCAGTACCCCACCTCCGCGCTGTATGTGGTGGCCACGCCGATCGGCAACATCGCCGACGTCACGCTGCGCGCGTTGCACGTGCTCGGACTGGTGGACCGTATCGCCGCCGAAGACACCCGCAACACCGGTCAGTTGCTCGCGCGCTACGGCATCTCGAAGCCGCTCGTCGCCGTGCATCAGCACAATGAACGGGCCGCGGCGCTGCGCCTGATCGAGCATCTACAAGCAGGCGAACGCGTGGCCTATGTGTCCGACGCGGGTACGCCGGGCATCTCGGACCCCGGCGCGAAACTCGTCGACGCGGTCCGTGAAGCCGGCTTTCCAGTTATTCCCCTACCCGGCGCAAGCGCGCTCGCGACCGCGTTGAGCGCTGCCGGCGACTGGGTCGCAACGTTCTCGTTCCTCGGCTTCCTGCCGCCGAAAGCAAAAGCCCGCGCCGCGACGCTACAGCCGCTCGCGACCCATCCTCACGCGATGGTGTTCTACGAAGCACCGCACCGGATCGTCGAAACGGTGCAGGCACTGGCCGACGCATTCGGCGGCGAGCGCAAGCTGCTCATCGCACGGGAATTGACGAAGTTACATGAAGCGCTGCACCGCGGCACCCTGGCCGAAGGGCCAACGTGGCTCGCCGCCGATCCGAACCGGCAACGCGGCGAATTCGTGCTGGTGGTGGAAGGCGCGCAGCCGGAAGCCGCCGGCGAACACGATCACGACGCGCTGCTGGGCATTCTGCTGGAGGAGTTGACGGTGAGCAGCGCGGCCAAAGTAGCGGCAGCCATCACCGGAGCGTCGCGCAACGCGCTGTACACGCGCGCCTTGGCGCTGAAGAAAGACGAAGAGTAAACCTGACGGACAAATGAAAAGGGCCGCGCAATGCGGCCCTTCGTTTTTCTGCGGACACAACCCAAGCGGCCGCTGTGCTGCGCGACGCTACGAGGAGCGCGCCTGACCGCGCTCGCCGCCGTTACATCACTTCTGGGCGCTCGAATCCGAGTTCGATGCCAGCATTTCATTCCGCGCGTCGCGTGCTTCCTGCTGCGTGAGCCCTTCGATCTGCACCCGCGCCGTACCGGCGTGGCGCATGTCGAGCACGGAGGCAGCGGCCATGGACAGATCGATCACGCGGCCACGCGCATACGGACCACGGTCGTTGATACGCACGACGACCGAGCGCGACGTGGCCGGATTGGTCACGCGCACATAGGAGCCGAGCGGCAACGTACGATGCGCCGCGGTCAGCGCGTGCATGTCGTAGCGTTCGCCGTTGGCGGTACGGCGGCCATGGAAGCCGCGGCCATACCACGAAGCGCGGCCGGTCTGATGAAAGTCCGAAATGCCGGAACCATCATCCGTAAGAGGCTTTGCGTCGGCCAGCGAGGAGCCCTTGGCGGTCGCGTCCGAGGCCGGCGCGCTACCGTAAGCTTGCGGTCCGAAGGAGCCCGCTTGCGTCAATTTCGTGCTCTGCGGCGCGCCGCTTTCCGACGTGTTGCTAGCGCCCGGAGGCGTGGCGCAACCCGCCAGCACAAAAAAGGCAAAAAGAGTCCCCAGACCACGGGATAACCGAGTTTTCATAAGACGTGCAATCACATTGTCGAGCCGCATCACGCAAAGTTGAGCGTGTTGCCTGCGACTCCGGCGGCAAAGGACGACAACGCGCCGCGCAGACGAGCGCAGAACGTCAAAGCCCGGATGCGGCTCACTCAGCCGCTACCGCACGGTTAATTTTCACGTCTGGCGCAACCTGTCCCCGGCAGCCTGACCAGACCCCACATGCCGCCATCGAACGTGGCAAACACGTTCTTGCGCGCGAAACTCAGCGTGCAGGAACGGCGGCGTAGGCCCCACCCAGCGTCACGGCAGTTAAGTCCGTAGCAGGCGCGCGGCGCCTGGCTGGGCAAGACGTGTGCATCGAATGCATCGATACTTGATGGCCGTCCAAAAGTGCGACAGCCCATACTTGAGTGGCAATCCGCGTGCCCATTTTTGATGGGGACGCATCGCCCTGTGGCAGCACAATTCCCTGTGCATGGAGTGCATTATACCTAAAACAGAATTTCGGGATGACAAGCGACTGAAAACCTTGATGAATTTTCACTCCTGCTGCAAAAATGAGCAGCGCAAAGCCCGCTGCGCCGGGGCTTCGGCGGCCTCGGCGAACGTGGGCGAGAGGCCGGTACAATCAACGTTTTTCCAGCGGCGCCGTCATCCATGAAAGTCACCTTGATCCCCGTCACGCCGTTCCAGCAGAACAGTTCGCTGCTCGTTTGCGAGGCAACCGGACGCGCGGCCGTCGTCGATCCGGGCGGCGACCTCGACGTCATTCAGGGCGAAATCGCGCGGCAGAACGTGACGGTCGAAAAGGTTTTCCTGACGCACGGCCACATCGATCACTGCGCGGGCGCGAAGACGCTGGCCACGCACTACGGCGTGCCGATCGAAGGCCCGCATCCCGACGAACGCTTCTGGCTCGACAAACTGCCGGATCAAAGCACGCGCTTCGGCTTTCCGGCCGCCGAAGCGTTTGAACCGGATCGCTGGTTGCAGAACGGCGAGACCGTGCAGTTCGGCGACGAAACGCTGGATGTGTATCACTGCCCGGGCCATACGCCGGGCCACGTGGTGTTCGTCAGCCGCCCGCATCGGCTCGCGCTGGTGGGCGACGTGCTGTTCGCCGGCTCGATCGGGCGCACGGATTTTCCGCGTGGCAATCATGCGGATCTGGTGCGCTCGATCCGCGAAAAGCTTTGGCCGCTCGGCGACGACATCACCTTCGTTCCGGGCCACGGTCCCACTTCGACGTTCGGCGCTGAGCGCCGCACCAATCCGTACGTCGCCGACGGAGTCGAGGCATGAGCAGCGAAATCTACGTGAGCACCGATGTCGAAGCGGACGGCCCGATTCCCGGTCCGCATTCCATGCTCAGTTTCGCCTCCGCCGCTTATACCGAAGACAAGCAACTGATCGCCACCTTCTCGGCGAATCTCGAGTTGCTCGAGGGAGCCAAGGCGCATCCCGTGCAGGAAGCGTGGTGGAAGACGCAGCCCGAAGCGTGGGAAGCCTGCCGCAAGGACTTGCAGACACCGTTGGCCGCATTGACGGCGTATGTCGACTGGGTCGAAGCCTTACCGGGCAAACCGGTGTTCGTGGCAATGCCGGCCGGCTTCGACTTCACTTATATGTTCTGGTACATGATGCGGTTTGTCGGCCGCTGTCCGTTTTCGTGGTCGGCGCTCGACATCAAGACGCTGGCCTTCGCCATGACCGGGCTGCCGTACCGCAAGAACATCAAGCCGCGCTTTCCCAAGCACTGGTTCGACGAACATCCGCACACGCATGTCGCGCTGGACGACGCGATCGAACAAGGCGCGCTTTTCTGCAACATGTTGAAGGATCTGCGCGCAAGTCAGGCGATCACGCTCGCAGCGGGTAGAGATGGGGACGGCACAGGACAAAACGCCGCTGAGGAACCGGCAAATTAGGTAATCTCCCTCGTCCAACCCGTTTTACATTGCGTTTCGTTTTCGCGCCCTCTACCATGCGTTGATACGGCGACGCAAACGGAGGCGCAGTTGACACTCGATACGTTCTCTCAAAAAATCCTGCGCCTATTGCAGCTCGACGCACGCCGCTCGGTGCAAGAAATTTCCGACCAGGTCGGCCTGTCGAGCACGCCATGCTGGCGGCGCATTAAGGACATGGAACAGTCGGGGGTCATCCAGCGCTACACGGCGCTGCTGGATCGGGAAAAGCTCGGGCTGCACGTGTGCGCCCTCGCGCATATTCACCTCACGCGGCACACCGAAGGCGGCGTGGAACAGTTCGAGCGGGAAATCGCCACCTGCCCGGAAGTCACCGAGTGCTATAGCACGACCGGCGAATCCGACTACATTCTCAAGATCGTCGCCCCGGATATCAAGGCGTACGACAGCTTCCTGCACGAACGCATCTTCAAGATTCCCGCCGTCGCCCAGGTTCGTACGAGCGTCGTGCTGCGCGAAATCAAGTTCGACACGCAATTGCCGCTGTGATCCGTTGATGGCTTAACGGCACCACCCCGCAGCATGCTCGAGTGGCGCCGCGGGCGTCAGGTGGCGCTGTGCGGTTCCGTCGCCTTCGCGGGTTCCTCAAGAGCCCCGCCGGCCTTTGGGTCGAGCGTCGCCGGATCGGCGTCCCCGGACAGCGCGTCCAATTCCAGTAGCAGGTCCACTTTGCGCGCACCCAGGCGCGCCTTCAGCGCCGCCAGATCCACTCGCCGAGCGCGTTGCGTTTCGCTGTCCAGCGCGCGCGACGACAACGCGGCCGGCAGCGCCACTTCGACATCCAGTCCCGTGCTCAGGTAGTGGATATTCACCGCCGCCGCTTTTACGCCGTGAGGCGCCAGGGCAGCGTTCACTTCCGCGATGACCCGCTCGCGCGTAGGCAGATCGAAGGGCGGACGCGCAAGCGCATCGTTCTCGGGATCGACATGAATCAAAGCGTCGAGCACGCGGTTGTCCGTCAGCACGCGCAAACGCGCCGACTCGGCGATGTAATGCCCCTCCGATACCGAGATCAGCGGATCGACCAGAATATGCGCGTCGACGAGCGCGAAGTCGCCCATCTTGCGCGTGCGCATTTCGTGCACGTCGCGTACGCCGGGCGTCGAGAGCAGCAGCGCGCGCATGTCGGCGGCGGCGGCGTTGTCGAGCGCGCGGTCGGAGAGATCCTGCAGCGCGTCCCAGCCGAACATCCAGCCCATGCGCGCCACCATGAAGCCGACGATCGCCGCGGCAATCGGATCGAGCAGCCGCACGCCAGCAAGGCTGCCGACAATACCGATCGCGACCACCAGCGACGACGCCGCATCCGAGCGCGCGTGCCACGCATTGGCGATCAACATGGCGGATCGCACGCGTTGCGCTTCGCGCAGCATGTAGCGAAACAGACCCTCTTTGGAAAACAGAACTAGCACCGCGACCGCGAGCGCGCTCATATGCACGGCGGGGATGTTTTGCAAATCGGCGAGACGCGTTCCGGCCCGCCATAACATGCCGACACCTACCGCGATCAGAAGCGCGCCCAGAAATAACGACGCCACGGTTTCGTAGCGGCTATGCCCGTAATTGTGATCCGCGTCGGGCTTTGCGCCACTATGCCGATTGGCAAACAGCACGACAAAATCGGAAATCAGATCGGCGAGGGAATGGATACCGTCGGCGACCAATGCCTGCGAGTGAGCAAACACGCCGATGACGATTTGCAGCGTCATCAACACTGTATTGAGCGCAATACTGACAAAGGTACTTTTGCGCGCAACGCGATGTTTTTCGGCGGATTGGGCAGCGGCGGCGGCAGGCATCTCTGAAGCGGAATGAAAAGTTCAATCCCTACATTCTACTCGGCGCATCTCGAAACGCGCTGGAGATACCTAAAAAATTCCTTTTAAATCAGCCGCTTATCTAAACGAAAAGCATTCGCGTTCAAGTTGGATGGAGTTCACGCGATAAAAACCGACGGCATTGGACGCGGCAATAAAAAACCGCGCCCTCGACGGTACGCGGTTCTCTCTTGCAACGGCAGACGCGATAGGTGCATCTGGATTGAAGCTATTCGTATTACTTAACGGCCAGAGGCATTAGTTGCTGGCAAAGGGGCCGGCAAAAGCGGCTGGCCAGAAGCATTACTTCTGGATCAGAAACTTCTCGCGATCCAGACCTGCGATCCAGCGGGGCGGCTTGCCACGGCCAGACCACGTGCTGCCGCTATCCGGGTCGCGATACTTCGGCGCGACACCTGCGCGCGGACGCGCGGCTTTAGCACCCTTGGCGGCACGACCACCACCGAGTTCTGTCAGAGAAATGCCGTAGTCGGTCATTTTCTGCTTGATCTCATTCAACACTTCCGCGTATTCGCGCGACTTCGCTTCTTCGATCTGCTTTTCGAGCTTCTCGCGCTGAGCGAGTAGTTCCTTGTAGGAAGACATAGGTTCCCTTTGTGGTTTGGATAAATGACTGCCAGTCTTAAGCCAGCTTGCCCTTTGAAGGTGGATCATGCCTCGGAATTTGACGGCGAGATTAACACAAAATAGAAAGATTACAAAAGCGCGCGCGTTAAATTAATCCCAATTCGTTTCAAAAAATTTCCGGCCGCCAGCGCGTTTCACCACTCCCTTTCAAATAGCTGATTTCGCATTTTGCTGAAAAACGCAGTCGGCATGAGTAATTATGGGATTAACTATCAAAAGATGAAAATTAAGACGGTGATTTGGCACCAACATTTCACGCCATGAGAGCTTTAACATGAAACTTCGTAACATATTGCGACAGCCGTTCTGCGCTGGTATTCGCATGAGTGTTTTCCCCAAACGCCGGTAAAAAAATCTAATTCATGTAGCGCTGCATGCAATCTTCGAGCGCCGCGTGCAAGGTTTCGATTTTGAGTTTCGCGTCGTCAAAGACAAAACGGCTGCGCGCACCGTTCAGTTTCACATCGGCGCCATATCGATCGACACCGAGCAGTTGAAATTCGCCCTTGCTGCCGGAATGGCTAGCGAATTGCGCGATCAGCGCGTTCTCTTCATCGAAACCGAGTGGCGGCAATGGATCGAGTTCGGCCCCGGCGAGCCATCCCATCGCGCCGAAGCCACCGATATAACGCAGCCGCTCGAGCCTCATCGCCCAGAACGTGAAATCGCCAAGCACGAGGTAGCGCTCCGCGTCCGGGTGATAGCGCAGATAGCGCTGCACCACCTCGGGCGTCGAGTCGACCGGCTCGAAGGTGCCTAGCAAAGTGACACGCTGGCCGCTCAGCACGTCGCCGTCGGGAGCGTCGACGGCCAGAAAACCGGCGCGCGGGTCGGCGTGCAGGTTATGAGTGTGCTCGGCCAGCCGACTCACGAGGATCGTCGGACGGTGTTGTGGGTCCGGTGCGAACGGCAGCACGGACGGATAAGGAAAACCTTCCGGCTGGCGCGCGTGAGTGGCGAGCGTGCCGACAGCGGCCGTGTGCAGCAGATGCAGCGGAGCGTGAGCGGGAATATTCAAGTGCGCGTTCCTCGATAGATGTACGGCGAATCACAAAAAGACCGGCCAGCGGACCACAATGCCCAACACACGCCCAACGCCTGTTACGTCCGGGCCGAACAATCGCAAAAATGCGGATTCCGCCTTCCAAGCATAAGACAGCACGCTTCGTTAGAATCGGGAATTCGCTTTCAACGCGCTTTCCCCGCGTCAGCGCTCCTCGAGATTTCCGTGTCAGACCGCTCCTCCGAATTCGCCGCCCTTCCCGCCGCTCACCGCGACCTGTCCGATACCGCCCGTCAGCGAGCCCGTATCGCCACGATGGCGGTGTTCTTCATCGCCGGCATGATGTACGCGTCGTGGGGGGTGCACGTACCGACGGTGCGCGACCGTTTCCATCTGAACGCGGCGCTGCTCTCCGTTGCGCTGCTGGCCGTGGCGGGCGGCTCGATCGGCGCGATGGCGGCCAATGCCTCGTGGATCGCGCGGGTCGGCACACGCCGCGCCTGCCTCACCGGCGGGCTGGTGATGGCGGTATGCGCGGCGCTGATTCTGGTCGTGCCCACTTACTGGCTGCTGCTGGTCGTGCTGGCCACTTTCGGCGCGGGCATGGCCACGCTCGATGTCGCGATGAACGCCGAGGCCAGCGCCGTCGAGAAAGCGCTCGGCAAGCCGATCATGTCGTCGTTGCACGGCATGTTCAGCGTCGGCGGGATGTTCGGTGCGGCGGTCGGCGGCGCGCTGCTGTCGCGCGGCATGGCGCCGGCGGTGCATCTCGTGCTGGCTGCCGCGGTCAGTGCGCTCGTACTGATCGCCGCCTGCCCTTCCGTGCTGCCGCACGTGCCGCACGCCGATCACCCCGACTCCGCCACGCCGCGCGCCAACCGCTGGCGCTCGCCGGCGTTGTGGGCGCTCGGCGCGATGGCGCTGGTCGCACTGATCGCGGAAGGCGCGATGTACGACTGGGCCACCGTCTATATGCGCGACGTCGTGCTGTCCACGCCCGCGCTCGCGAGCGCGGCCTACGCGGCATTCTCGGGCGGCATGGCGGCCGCGCGCTTTGCCGGCGACGCGGTGCGCGCCCGCTTTGGCGCGCCGCAACTGGTGATGGCAAGCGCGACGCTCGCCTGCGTCGGAATGGTCGGCGCGCTGTTGCTGCCGAATGCGGTTGTCGCGCTGATCGGCTTTACGCTGATGGGCCTCGGTCTGGCGAACATGATGCCGGTGCTGTTCGCGGCGGCGGCGAACGTCAAAGGCATTCATGCGGCGGAAGGACTCGCGCATGTTGCCGGGTTGGCGTACTTCGGGCTGCTGCTCGGGCCGGTGATCATCGGCGCGGTGACGCAGGTGACCAGTTTGCCGATCGGGTTGTCGGTGGTGGCCATCTGTTCCGCGTTGATCGCGCTCGTCGGTCCGAAGGTGCTGCGGCGTTTGAAGATCTGATGCGAAAGCGCGCCGCTGCTGCTTCGGGGCGTGCGGCGCCAAGCGAAAGGCGCTCGCTTTACGTTACGTCGACACCGCGATCACGCCGATCACCAGCACGCTCGCGCAGACGCCCCAAACCGTGGGCGACACAACCGGTCTCGGCGCACCGCTGACCGTAACGGCGCGGAAAAACAAGCGTCGAAGGGGGCGGTGAGCCCGGCAACCTGCTCGCTGTTTTTTATCCGCGCAATCGCCGCCAGCATCACATTCCGCCGGCGCCGCGTGAAAGCAGCGGCCTTTTATCCGCGTGTCACAGTTCGTGATACGTATCGTAGTGACGCGAGAAGTCGTTACTGCGGAGAAAATTGGTGAACGTCATCGTCACCGACGCATCCAGTCCTTCCACGTAATGCCACCAGCCGATCTGCAGAAACAGTAATTCACCGGGCGCGAGCGAGCATTCGATCAACTGCGCTTGCCGCATCGACGGGAAACTGTCGTAGTCGATTGCGCCACCGTCCACGTGCGAATAGCAATGCAGATGGTTTGCCATATACGGCGTGTCGGACAGCGGCACGAGTTTGATCTGTTTGCGGCCGATCACCTGCGCCATGAAGTTATTGGTCAGGTCGTGGTGAAACGGCGTCTTTGTTCCGGCCGGTCCCATCCAGAAGAAACCGGTGTCGGGAGACGCGCCGTCGAGATATTCGTCGATTGGCGGTACATCGGACCATAACGCCGCGAGTGCCGCGCGATCGTGCGAGGTGTTATTGGCGGTCATGTAGAAATCGTTAGTCCGCCCGCTCCGCTCGACGAGATCGACATAATCGGCAAAGCGCATCATGCGGCTGAGCCTGAGCTGATTGATTTCGTAATTCGCGTCCGTTTCGCGGCCGAACTGCACTTCCACGTCACAATTGCCGCACCGTTCGCGAAGGTAATCCCAGTTCCATCGCGAACGCGCAGGCCAGAAATCGAATGCGCCGGTGATGATCACCGGCCGGTTCTGAAAGTAGTACTGCTCGAAGAACGCGTCGCGCGATAAACGTTCGCGCCGTTCGATTACACCGCTCGCCGCTCGCATGCGATTGAGCTCGCCATACACCGACAATATCCATTCGCGCTTACGCAAACGATTGCGCAGACGTGTTGCACCGTGAAAATAAGGACTCGCGAGCGCCGCATCGATTTCTCGCGTGGCATCCGCCGCGTCGAAACCATGGCCGACCAGCGCGCTGTGCAACGCGGACGATGGTGCGTCGAGCAGCAGATTCTCGGCGATCCAGCGGCGCCACGCATCGTCGAACGAACGGGTCACGGTGGTCACGGCAGTCCCTCCGAGCAATGCGGATCGGCAAAAAGAATCCGCAAAACAAAAGGCACGCGAACCTCGCGGCGCGCGTGCCTCTTTTCTCATGCAACCGAAGACAGACAACACGCTGCCCTTCGGTCACGCGATTTTTACATCTTCACTACGTCGAGCAGCGTCTTCTTGCCTGCCTTGTAGTTGTACAGCGAGATCACGCCGTGCTGAAGGTCGCCCTTCGAGTCGAACGTGGTTTCACCGATCACACCCTTGTAATCCGTGCTCGGCATCGCTGCCAGGATCTTCGCCGGATCGGTCGAGTTAGAACGCTTCATAGCGTCGACGATGATGTACACAGCGTCATACGTGAACGGAGCGTAGATCTGGATCGGCTGACCGAAACGCTTCTGATACTTGGCGAGGAACGCCGAGCCGCCAGCCATCTTTTCGAGCGCCATACCGGCTTCCGAACAGACGATGTTGTCGGTTGCGTCGCCAGCCAGGTCCGACAGCTTGTCGGTACACACGCCGTCGCCTGCCAGCACCTTCGCGCGCAAGCCGAGTTGCTTGGCTTGCTTGGCGAACGGGCCGCCGGTGGCGTCCATGCCGCCGTACATGATCGCGTCCGGGTTTTCGCCCTTGATCTTCGTCAGAATCGCGCGGAAGTCGACAGCCTTGTCGTTCGTCGCGTCGTGCGACATCACGTTCAGGCCCAGCGACTTGGCGGTCTTTTCGAATTCGTTTGCGAGACCCTGGCCGTAAGCGGTCGAGTCGTCGACGATCGCGACGCTCTTCACTTTCAGACCCTTCGCTGCGTAGTTAGCCAGTGCCGGACCTTGTTGCGCGTCGGTCGCGACGACGCGGTACGTCGTCTTGAAACCTTGTTGCGTGTAGGCCGGGTTCGTTGCCGACGGCGAGATCTGCACGATGCCAGCATCGCTATAGATCTTCGAAGCCGGGATCGACGTGCCCGAATTCAAGTGGCCAACGACCGCGACGACCTTATCGTCGACCAGTTTCTGCGCGACTTGAGTTGCCGTACGCGGGTCGGCTGCGTCGTCCTGCGGATCGAGTTGCAGCGTGATTTTCTGGCCACCGATCGTCAGGCCCTTGGCGTTGATTTCTTCAACTGCCAGGCGCGCGCCGTTTTCGTTGTCTTTACCCAGGTGAGCGATACCGCCGGTCAGCGGTGCAACGTGACCGATCTTGACGACCGTGTCGGCTGCAGCCGAAGTTGCCAACGTCGCGAACAGCATCGCCGCAGCGCTGATCGGCAACAGCTTTTGAATCTTGATGTTCATGTAAGTCTCCAGTTTCGGTCCCAAAAACAACGTAATCGCCCTGTGCCCCCGCTTCCCCAACACGTGTCGCTCAGTCCCGTGGACGACCACGCCGGTTGCATCGTTCATGCACTTGGCCAGCACGCTCGCCGGACTGTTTGTGGCAGGCGGCAAACCGTACTTGCGCGCAAGTGTAGGCCATCAAATTAATTTGTGGGGCTTTTTTAAGGAAGTGGGATGAACACTAATAGCGTTTATCCAACAGGCGCTGATTCCGGCTGGAAAGAGAGACTGGAAAGCACCAGCCCATGCGGGTTTCCGCTATGTGAGGCTTTCGTCTAACAGCACGGCCTAAAGCTTTTAGCGTGTTAAACCGTTAATCATCCGAATAGGCTTCGTGCTTGAAAAGGAGGCACGTCCGGAGCCCGTCCGGATCGTGCTGAATCAGCGTTTGAACGCGGCGATACGCGCCGTCGCCTCGCGCCATTCGTGTTCGAGTTGGCCCATCAGTTCGGCGGCGCCGAGACCTTCGCGGCGGGCGCGGCCCATAGGCGCGCCCTGGCCTGACCAGAGCGAGAGATAGTCGCCGTTTTCCGCACGGCTCGCGGTTTGCCGCAGCTCCTGCGTCAACGCGTTTTGCACTGGATACGGCGCGATCTTCTGCGCCGCTTCGCTCAACCGCCGCATCAGCGGATTGCGTATGCCGCGAGCATGGCGGCCGGTAATCGCGCGCGTGACCGAAGTCGACGTGTCGGACGTGGAGCGCACTCGGGTTTTCCATGCCTGCGGAATCGCGCTCTCGTGACAGGTGAGAAACGCGGTGCCCATCACCGCGGCTTGCGCGCCGAGCGCGAGCGCGGCGACGATGCCGCGTCCGTCCATGATGCCGCCGGCGGCGAGCACCGGCAGCCCGGTTGCGTCGACGAGCTGCGGCACGAGCGCCATCGTGCCGACCAGCGCGTCTTCGAATGCGCCGATAAATGTGCCGCGATGCGCGCCGGCCTCCGCGCCTTGCGCGGCAATCGCATCGGCGCCCGCGTCGCGCCAGGCCACACCTTCGGCGGCATGCGTCGCCGTGCCTATTACATATAGACCGTTGGCGTGCAACCGGGCGACGTCGTCGGCTGGCAGCAATCCGAATGTGAAGCTCGCCAACGGCACGCGCAATTCGATCAACATGTCCAGTTGCGCGCGGAAGTCCGGCGCGTAGCGTGCGAGCGGTGCGCCCGGCGGCAAACCGAGGTCGTGGCGCAACGGATCGATGGCTTCGAGCGCGCTACGCACCGTCGCATCGTCCGGCGTGGCCGGCTCGAGCACGAACAGATTCACCCCGAACGGACGATCCGTCAGCGCGCGAATCGCCGCGACTTCGCTTGCGATCTTCTCGGGCGAGAGCGCCGCGCCCGCCAGAAAACCGAGACCGCCCGCGTTCGATACCGCGGCGACCATCGCCGGCGTCGTTGCGCCGCCCGCCATCGGCGCCTGCACGACCGGCACGCGCAACCCGAAACGCTGCGCAAACGGCGTCACAAAACTGCCTTCACTCATGATGATTTCCTTTCCCGTCAATGCGCTCGCGACATGAGCGAGCCGATACGCTTCAATGTACCGAGGCGGCCCGCACGGGAAAAATGAATTATCGAGAACGTTTCAATCGCCTTACGAGATTTCCGCTTCGCGGGGCCACGCTGCAGGGCGTTTCTTTTGATGGCAAACTGACCGCCCCGCTTCAGGTATTGAAGCCTCTGGTATTCAATCAGACCGACCTCGCGCAGCCGCGCGCGAGTCAATGGAGAGCAACATGAGCACCACTTCCCGATGGATCGACATTCCCGCCGGTAACGACAGTTTCGGCGGCTACCTGGCGTTGCCCAAAGGCGGCAAGGGACCGGCGGTCATCATCATTCAGGAAATCTTCGGCGTGAACAGCCATATCCGTTCGGTCGCGGATCAGTACGCGCAAGACGGCTACGTCGCGCTCGCACCGGACGTGTTCTGGCGCGTGCAACCGCGCGTGGAATTGACGTACGACGGCGCCGATCGCGAGAAGGGCATCGAACTGATGCAGAAACTCAAGGTCGATGAAGCCGTGGCCGATATCGGCGCAGCCGCAGCCGCACTGCGCGCCATGCCGGAAGTGACTGGCAAGGTGGCGGCAATCGGCTTTTGCTTCGGCGGCCGGCTCGCGTATCTGGCCGCGGCGCAAGGCACGCTCGACGGCGCGGTCGCCTACTACGGCGGCGGCATCCAGAACCAGCTCGACGAAGCCGCAAAGGTCAAAGTGCCGATGCAATTTCACTACGGCGAACTCGACGCGCATATCCCACTGTCGGCCGTCGGTCAGATTCAGGAACGCTTCGCCGGCCGCACCGACGCCGAATTCCACATCTATCCGAACGCCGATCACGGCTTCAACTGTTCGGACCGCGCGTCGTACAACCAGCGCGCCGCCGCGTTTGCGCATGGCCGCACGCTGACGTTCCTCGGCGAACGTCTGTAACGCGCGGTTCTAATTGGTGCGCTGATTGCTGCCGCTGTTCGCGACGCTTATCAGCGCGCGTCAATTGCGCTTTTTTGTTGGCGCTTTTCATGTGCGTCAGTAACTCGCGCGCATAACTCAGTTACTCTCTCAAAGACGGCGTGTCTGTGGCACGCCGTCTTTTCCATGTGCGGCAATCAATCCGGGCGACGAAACCTCGCGGCGCGGTTCAGCGCGCGCATGGACCGCCGGCCGGTTCAACACTCGATAGCGAGGGCTCATCCGTCGTGCATTCAGACTATCTCGCTCATGACGCCACCGGCCTCGCCGAATTGATACGCAAGCGCGAAGCAAGTGCGCGCGAGTTGCTCGACATTGCGATTTCACGCACCGAAGCCGTCAATCCCGCGATCAATGCGATTGTCCTGAAGGACTACGACGCAGCCCGTCAACGCGCTTCACGCGACGACGCGAGCCGTGCGAACGGTGCAAACAACGCCGATGGCGTCAGCGCGCAAACAGCGCTGGCCGGCGTGCCCTATCTGATCAAGGACCTCGGCGCGCCGGTCGCCGGACTGCGCATGGCCATGGGCAGCCGCCACTACCGCCACTTCATTCCCACCGAAGACGCCCCGGTGGTCGCGCTGGCGAAAGCGGCCGGCCTGAACATCTTCGCCAAGACCAGCACGTCCGAGCTCGGCCAGATGCCTTATACGGAGCCCGAACTGTTCGGCGCGTGCCGCAATCCGTGGAATCTCGACCATACGCCGGGCGGCTCGAGCGGCGGTGCGGCGGCGGCGGTTGCCGCCGGCATCGTACCGCTCGCGCATGCATCGGACGGCGGCGGCTCGATCCGCATTCCGGCGTCATGCTGTGGGCTCTTCGGCCTCAAACCTTCACGCGGACGTGTGCCGCGTGCGACCGCGGAGGCTGAGGCCGGTGAACTCGGCGTCGATCATGCGGTGTCGCGCAGTGTGCGCGACAGTGCGCTGCTGCTCGATCTGCTTGGCGGCAATGCCGACCGGCCGCTCGGCGCGCCGGGCACGTTTCTGAGCGCGAGCCGCGAGCCGTGCAAACCGCTGAATATCGCGTACGTCACCGAGCCGATGCTCGCACCGTCGCTTTCCGCCGACGCGCGCGCCGCGCTCGAAGACGCCGCGCAACTTGCCAGCTCGCTCGGCCATAACATCGAACCGGTGTCGCTCGGCATCGACTTCGCGACGGTTCGCCACGCGTTCCTCACGCTCTGGTCCGTGACGGCGGAAGATCTGGTGCTGAACGCCGAGCGCATCAGCGGCCGCAAACCGCTGCGCGCCGAATTCGAAATCTCGACATGGGCGATGGCGCATGTGGGTCGCAAACTCGGCGAACGCGGCCTGCCCGCCGCGCTCGAAGAACAACGCCGCATCACCGGGCTGCTCACCGATCTGCTGAATCGCTACGACGTGATTCTGTGCGCCACGCTCGCCGCGCCGCCGATCAAGATCGGCGAGATGCGGCCCACGTCGGCGGAACGCATGCAGATGCGCGCCGTCACCACCATGCCTCTCGAGGCGCTGATGAAGAAGGTGCTGATGGAAGCGTCGAACAAGGCGTTCACGTGGGCCGGTTGCACGGAACTGTTCAACCTGAGCGGCCAGCCGGCGATGTCGGTGCCGCTCTACTGGAATGCGCGCGGGCTGCCGATCGGCGTGCAATTTGCCGCGCGCGACGGCGGCGAGGCGACGCTTCTGCGTCTGGCCGCGCAGCTCGAAACGGCAAGGCCGTGGTTCGACAAGCGGCCGCCTTTGATACAGGCACGCAACTAGACGAGAGGTTTAGGAGAAGGTGTCGCAGCGAAGTAGCGGCAATGGTCCGCTGCCGGCAGCAAAGCCTGACTGAAACTCGGCCGCCGTTCAGGCCGGCTTGCGATGCGCGTCGAGATCCGCGTGGCGCTTACCCGGAATGCAGGCCACCGCGACGATCGACAGCGCCAGTCCGCCCATCACGTAGTAAATCGGCGCGAGCGGCGAGCCGGTGGTGTTGATGAGCCATGTCACGACGAATGGCCCGAAGCCGCCGAACACCATCACCGCGATGTTGTAGGCGAGCGATAAGCCGGTCGAGCGCACGTTCGCGGGAAACAACTCTGCGATCAGCGCGCCGAACGGTCCGTAATAACCGGAGAGCGTGATCGACAGCAGCGCCTGGACGAGAATCAGTTTCGACACGCTCGGCTCCGCCGCGAGCCACGCGAACAGCGGATAGATGATCACGAGCGTAATCACCAGCGACCACAGCGACAGCCCCTTGCGCCCGATCCTGTCCGACCATGCGCCGGTCAATGGCGACAGCACCGTCAACAGCAGATTGCCGACGATCACCGCGTAAAAGGATTGCGCGTAAGGCAGCTTGAGCTGATTGACCGCGAAGGTCGGCAGATAGCTGATCAGCACGTAGATCGTCACCGTGAGCGCGATTACCGAGCCGAGGCCGCAGAGCACGTCACGGGTATGAGTTCTGAAAACTTCGCCGAGCGTCGCGCGCCGCGCGGTTTTTTGCGCGAGTAGAAACGCTTCGGAATCCGCGAGATGCCGGCGGATATAAAAGCCGATCGGCCCGATGATCAAACCCAGAATGAAGGGCACGCGCCAGCCCCAGGATTGCAGCGCCTCGGGCGACAGTCCGCGCGTGATCAATGCGCCCACCAGTGCGCCGAGCAGCAGCGCCGCCGCCTGGCTCGCCATCTGCCAACTGCCGTAGAAGCCGCGCTTCGAAAACGGCGCCGCTTCGATCAGCAACGCCGTCGAACTGCCGAACTCCCCGCCGGCGGAAAAGCCTTGCAGCGAGCGTCCGACTACGATCATCAACGGCGCGCCGATGCCGATCGCCGAGTACGGCGGTGCGATCGCCAGCAGCAGAATGCCGAGCGTCATCAGCGCGATGACGAGCGACAACGCCGCTTTGCGTCCCGCGCGATCCGCATAGAGTCCGAGTACGATGCCGCCGATCGGCCGCATGACGAAAGCGACGCCGAACGTCGCGGTGGCGAGGAGCAGCGACGCATAGTCGTTGCCGGCCGGGAAGAACAACTGCGCGATCACCACCGTCAGAAAACCGAACACGGTGAAGTCGTACCACTCGAGTGCATTGCCGATCACAGCCGCGACGACGGCTCGCGTATGAAGGCTCCTTGACGCTGGTTTCATTCGAATCTCCAGCCTGCCAAAAGTATCCTGTGGTGCGTCGTTTTAGTGCAATGCCGTATTAGCGCGAGCGAGAAAAAAGAGCGCGAGCCGTTGAGGTCGCCTTGGAGTGTAAAGAGCGCACAAGCGGTTTTCAAGCAGCAAAAAGGCGTCTGCCGCGCGGGGTGGCAGACGCCTGAATGACTGGGCCTCGAATGCGCACCGCCATGTTGCGGCGCATTTCGCGCAACACTGAGTGCGTGTGCGGCTGATGGCTAATCAGGCCTTCTTGTTATATGCGCTGCACCAACCCTTGCTCGCCACCTGCTTGCCGGCGAACATCGGACAGCCGCCGTAGGGGTCGGTCGGCTTGGCCTGGTAGAAGCTGCAGTTGCCGCAGTCCTGGCCCGGTGCGTACTTGGCGAATTTCGCCTTGTCGACTTTCGTGGCGTCTTCCTTGTAGCCGAGTGCTTGCGCGGTCGGATCGGATTCGGCGACTTTCGGTGCGTCGGCGAATGCCTGGCGCGACAACGCAAAGGTGGACGCCACACCAATGCTGGTGATCAAAAACGTACGACGGGAAGGTTTCATGGGGACTCACTCCATTTCTATTGAACTGATCGCCGTTCTAGTGACAGCGGTTCTCAAGGATAGCAATGAAGCTGTCGCGCGTGACGGTCCAAATGATAGAGATAACCGAATTGGTACGACCGCGCGGCTGAATGTCGCGCGGAATGCGAATCGATCGCATGCGAGGTGACACTTTGCGGGGAAACACGCGATGCGCAAACCGCGCGCGAGTCGAGGCGCTCGCAGTGAAACCGTTGGCGCGAACCGCGTGAATCACGCGCGTCCGCTCAACTCGCACACTCGCTGCGCGATCGCAAGCGACGCCGTCAATCCCGGCGACTCGATACCGAACAGATTGACGAGTCCACGCACACCATGCGCGGCCGGACCTTGAATCACGAAGTCGGCAGCGGGTTCACCGGGACCGGAAAGCTTCGGACGAATCCCCGCATACGCGGGCTGCAATGCATCGTCCGGAAGCGCCGGCCAATAGGCGCGAATCGCCGCGTAAAACGATTCCGCGCGACGCGGATCGACGTCGTAATTGATCGCATCGACCCATTCGACATCGGGACCGAAACGCGCCTGGCCGCCGAGGTCGATGGTCAGATGTACGCCGAGGCCCGCCTCGTTCGGCATCGGATAAATCAGGCGGCTGAATGGCGCGCGCCCCGAGATGCTGAAGTAGTTGCCGCGCGCGAGATAGAGCGGCGGCACATGCCGCGCGTCGAGTCCGCGGATCTTGCGCGCCAGTGCGTTCGCCTGCAAACCGGCGCTGTTGATCACGCACGCTGCGCTGATCGTGGTCGGCGCATCGCCGCCCACCTTGATGATGAAGCGGCCATTGCTCGCTTCGATCGCCTGGACCGGCGAGTGAAACGCGCACACCGCGCCGTCGCGTTCGGCGTCGCCCTGCAGCGCCAGCATGAACTGATGACTATCGACGATGCCCGTCTGCGGCGAGAACACCGCTTCGATACATTCGAGCGCGGGTTCGAGTGCTTGCGCCTGGTCGCCGGTGATCCGCATCAGGTCGAGCACACCGTTGTCGCGGCCTTTGGCCATGATGCTTTCGAGCTGAGGAATCTGGTTGCGCGAAGTGGCCACCAGCAATTTGCCGCAGCGTGAATGCGGCACGTTACGCTCGACACAGTAGTCGTAGAGCATCTCGCGGCCGCGCACGCAAAGCCCGGCTTTGAGCGAGCCACGCGGATAGTAGATGCCCGCGTGAATCACCTCGCTGTTGCGCGAGCTGGTGCCCACGCCGATTGCTTCGGCCGCCTCCAGCACGATGACGTCGCGGCCTCGAGCCGCCAGTGCGCGCGCCACCGCGAGACCGATCACGCCGGCGCCGATCACTACACATTCGATTTGGTCCATGTCCCTTGACGCGGCCAACTTCGCCGCGCGCTACCTCGTTCACCCGATCAAGATGAAGACAGGGTGCGGCTGTCGCGTGCCGTCCACCGCTCGCTGCCGAACGCTCCTGTCCATTCGCAACCGCTACGTAAAATTGTACGACGCCGTACAGACACAAATGCCCGCAGTCGGCAATGACTGCGGGCATGCGGTCTTGAGCGGGTCTCAAACGTAGCGGCCGGACTAATTAGTGTACGCCGTCGAGGGTCGCCGCGCTCGCTTCTTCGCGTGGCCGGTGAATGTGGCACGCGGCCCGGTCGGGCCGCGGTGTTTGCGGGACGGCCGGGGCTTAGTCCTGCGTGCTGACGCCTCGATGCGCAGCTTCCGCCACATGGGTCTTTTGCGCGCGCGGCACGGTGTAGCCGCCGACCGCGAGTTCCTGCTGATAAGCCGGCGCGTTCGGATTCAGGCTCAATTGACCGTTGGCGCGAGCTTCGGCCAACTCAGCCTTCACCTGGGCACGGGTCTTCGGACCGTTGTCGGGCGTCGCGCTCACGCTATCGGCTGAAATCGGCGCGTACGGATTCTGGTTCAACTCGCCGGCTGCGCGAGCTTGCGCGACGTCCGCGTGCACTTGCGCGCGGGTCACGCCGCTCGGTTGCGTGTACGTGGCGACTTCGGGACGGTACGACGCAGCCGGTCCGTAGCCGCTCGCGAAGGCCGGTGCGGCGATAGTGGAGGAAAAAAGCAAAGCGAGGGAAGCCGTTCGCATGATGGTGGTTTCCAATAGTCGTTGAATTGGGGTTCTGTGCGTTGCGGAGTGACGTCTGGCGTGTCGCGCGGATGTCATCTCGTTGGGGGCTCAGTTTATTCCCTGACTATCGAAAAGCTAGATCGATTGACTACAACTTAGCATCTCATTAATAGCAACAATTGCCGCGGCATTCACCGCGTTTCGGGCACGGATTCCCGGCTTCGGCCATAAAAAAGCCGCTCAGCGGCGGCTTTTCTACGAAAAAGTGGCAAAAATGCTCAAAAACCAATGGGTTTTCGCCGGTTTCCGTGGTCGAGGCGAATGTCGCCGGCTTCAACATGATCCCGTCCGTCGATCCGCGCCGCGCCGAAGCCGTTGAGAATCGCGCGGCGCATTTCGCGCGGCGATGCCCGCATCAGCGCATCGAGTGCGGCGTCGCCGAGCACTTCGGGAAAGCGCAGTCCCCAGTTGTGCGCGCAGCGGATCTCGTCGTAGATCGCCTGTGCGATACGGCGCGCGCCGTCGTGGTCCGGCGGCGGGATCTCGTACACGTTCATCCGGTTCAGGATCGGCTCGGGAATCGAGCGTTCGTCGTTTGCGGTCGCGATCCAGATCACGTGGCCGGCATTGATCGGAATCTCGGCGAACTCGTCGATGAAGGTCTGCGCCGTGTCGTGCTCGAGCAGCGCATACAGCGCGCCGAGCGGATCGTATTGCGAATCGCCCGTGGCCTTGTCGATTTCGTCGACGGCGATCACCGGGTTCGCGTAGCTGCCGTTCACGAGCGCATCGAACACCTTGCCCGGTTTTGCGTTCTTCCACTGCGACGAGGCGCCCGAGAGAATCCAGCCCGCCGTCAACGAACTCATCGCCACGTATTGATACGCGGTGCCGAGCAGGCGCGCCAACTGCTTGGCGAAGTGAGTTTTGCCGATGCCGGGGTCGCCGAGCAGGAGGATCGGCATCAGTTCGAGCCGGTCTTCTGTTTCGAGACACAACGCGACCTGCTTGCGGATGTCGTCGAGCGGCGCGGAAAAGTTGGGCAGCGCGTCGATCAGATCGTCGATCGACGGCATGCGGTTCGGCTTCACGCAAAAGCGCATATTGCCGGTTTTCAGCATCTTTTCGTATGTCGCGCGCAGTGCCTCGTTCGCGCCTTCACCGAGATCGTTCAGCGCGGTCTCGACCTGATCGAGGTCGTACACCCTGCTGAAAGACGCCACGGCGATTTCCTGTTTGACCATTGCTGTTGTCATCGCTCACCCCGTCTGGCTGGTCTTGCTGCTGCGGCGCCTGGTGGGCACCGTTTCAGGTCCAGTGTAACGAGGCCATATTCGCGTGCAAGCCAGCAGTCGTGCCGCTCTGCTGCTAACAGCGGGTTGTTTTTGGGGATTCCCAGCCTTATCTGAAATGGATTGTTGCTGAACCCGGCCCCGTTTGAAGTGTCAGAAAGGCGTTCCGCCCATCAGGGGTAAGATGGCCCTCTGGCTACGCTGCCGGATCTCGTGACCGGAGACTTCTTCTATGTGGAAAACCAGTATCGCGGCCGTATTGCTCGGCACCTCGTTGCTTGCGAATGCACAACAAAGCGCACAACAACGGCCCGCGCAGCAGGTCGTGCAATGGCAGTTGCAAGTCATGCGCGATGGCCAGCAAATCGACGCGTTCGACGGCACCACTACCGTCGGCCAGGCGCGCACGGACACGCATCACAAGATCGTGCAACATAACGTCGGCTGCAAGGATCAGCCCGCCGGCAGTATCGATCTGGCGCGCACGCTGACCGTCTCGCCGCTGCAGGCGGATGCAAGCGGCGTCACACTGTCGATCGAAGCGCAGGAAACGTTCGAGGAAAACGCCGCGCGGCAAACCGACACCGGCTGCAAATTGCCGCCGCAACCGCGCCAGGTGAGCGCGAGCCATCCGGGTCTGAAGGTGGCGACGGGGCAATGGGCCAGTTGGACCATTGTCGACAAGGACCCAAACCTGGTCTACCGCGTGCGTGCGAGTCTCGCGGACAGCGCAAACACGGCAAACTGATCGAACCGATGCAAAGAACACGCAAGAGAATGCGCAAACAGCACGCGACTAACCGACGCCCCCAACCAGAACACGTGGACAACGCGGCATGCGAAACCCCGAAGAATTGATCCGCGAGAGCGTAGCGCCCAAGGATTTCATTGCGGTGAGCTGGAACCTGCATAAAGGCCGTACACCGCTCGGCTTTCAGGCCTGGCAAGCCATGCAACGCTGGGTGCAATCGACCCACGCGGACGCCTATTTTTTACAGGAAGCGATGGCGCGGCGCATGCCGTCGCCGGTGCTGGCGAGCAGTTTCGGCGCGCCCCTCTCCGATCCGTTGAGCGACGTCTGGCATTGTCAGGCCACCGAAATCGCGCGCGCGCTCGAACTCGAAATCGCGCTCGGACCGAATGTTTTCAAACCGTCGTGGCGGCATGGCAATGCGATCCTGTCGCCGCATCCGCTCGATCTCGGCGGACGCTGGGACATCTCCGCGCATCGCTTCGAAAAGCGCGGTTTGCTGGTGGCGCGAGCGACCTTCGGTGGTCACTCGGTCACGCTGCTGTGCGCGCATCTTGCGCTCACGCGCTCGGCCCGCTTGCGTCAGATGAACTGGATCGCGCACTGGATCGCGAAGGAAGCGCCTGAAGGTCCGCTGGTGCTGGCCGGCGACTTCAACGACTGGCGCAACGATTCCGTGCCGCTGTTCGGCGAGCATGGTTTGCAGGAAGTGGCCACGCTGCTCGGCGAGTCCGGCCGCACCTTTCCGGCTTTCTCACCCGCACTCGCGCTCGACAAGATGTTCGTGCGCGGCATGAAGCCGATCGAATGGATCCAGCCGACGCAAGAAACCGCGTGGCTCTCGGATCACTTGCCGTATATGGCTCGCTTGCGGGTCGAATAGACACAGACCAAACCACAGGCGCCGCATATTAGCCCTTGTGCGGCGTCCATTTCAGCGTCGCGGCGATCTCCTCGCCCGGCTGCAACACGCAGCCGCCCACGTGCTCACGCATGCCGACCGCGTTGAAACAATCGGTGGTGTTCGTCACCGGTTCCACGCACAGTTGCGCATCATTGGCCGGCGCGAATATCACCATGTGATCGAACGGCGCGCCGGCGGTCATCGTCAGTCGACGGTGTTCGTCGGGCCACGCAATGGTCGCCTCGCGCGACCAGTTCGCAAAGTTGTTGTCGAGATCGAAGGCGTCCGGCGACATGCCTTCGCGCAACGCGGTCACAGCGGGATGCGGGCCGAGATGCGTCGGCAATACCTCGGCGTCGGCGTGCCACATGGCTGCCACGTCGGCGTACACGCGAGTCTGCGCAGTGCGCGGATAGTACGGGTGATGCCCCATGCCGAACGGCATCGGCTGCCCGGCCAGGTTTTGCGCCGACAGCGTAATGTGCAATGCGCCGCCGCTCAACTCGATACGCTGCCGCGCGCAATAGCGAAACGGCCAGTCGCCGGGTACGCGCGAATCCGGTTCATGTTCGAAGTGCAGTTCGACCGAGCTTTCCGTGCGTGCCCCGACTTGCCAGGGATGCCGCCACGCATTCCCATGCAGCGCATGGCCGAAACGCGTGTCGTTGCCGGCGAGATCGATCGTGCGGCCGTCGAAGTCGAAACGCGCGTCGCGAATCCGGTTGCAGTAGGGAAAGAGCGGAAAGCTCGCCATGCGCAGCGGATCGCGTTCAGCGAAGGCCGCCGGCACGGCCGGCCGCAGCCAATGCAGCGGGCCGTTGGGCGTCGTCTCGTAGAACGCCGCCAGCGCGCCGCCCACTTCGGGCGCAATCACGGCACGCAGCGCGCCGGCCGAGAGCGTGACGACCGTGGCCACGACCGCGGGATCATCGAGCCACATGAGCCCGGTCGCGAGCGGGCGGATCGAATTCAAGGAAACGTCGCGCATGGTCAGAAAAGTCGGGGCCTCAGGCGGATGGCGGCATGAACGCGCATCGGTGTCTCCTATGACGTGCCGCGCAAAACGCGCGGCCGGCGGACTGTCAGAATCCGCGCGACCGAGAATCGCACGCCAAAGCGCAGTCGTCAATATTATTAGTAATAAATTGCTGGCCTGAGGTCGTGCAAACGGTGATGAAGCTCTCCCAAATGACGGGTTAGCGCGCGTTGCCGCGCGCATATTATTAGTGGTACCGTCAAGCACCGAGATGCCCACGGCATGCCCCAGCTTTAGCGCCGCTGCAGCGGCCCGCACAATGAAAAAATCGACTCAACGCCGTCCGACCATGACCGACATCGCCAAGCTCACTGGCGTGTCGCAATCGACTGTCTCGCTGGTGCTGAACAACGCGACCGGCGCGAAGTTCTCGGAGACTACCCGCAACAAGGTGCTGAAGGCCGCGCACGACCTCGGCTACCGGCTGTCGCTGCGCGAGCCGGTGTCGGCCTCGGCCGATGAACGCAATCTGATCGTCTATCTCGCCGACGAAATTTCCACCAGTCCGCATCCGGTCGTAAACATCGACGGCGCACGCGATGCGGCCTACGCAAGCGGCAAGATGCTGGCGGTCTATTCGACGCACGGCAACGCCGACATCGAGAAGCAGGTGCTGGACACCACGCTGTCGAATCCGCATGTGTTCGGCGTGATTTACGCGACCGTCTATACGCGCAAGGTGACGCCGCCGACGGCGCTGTCACAGGTGCCGACCGTGCTGCTGAACTGCTATACGGGCGAAGGCGGGTTTTCTTCGGTGGTGCCCGCCGAAGTGGCCGGCGGCCATCTGGCGACCGACTATCTGCTGCAAGCCGGACATCGGCGGATCGGCTATATCAACGGCGAGCCCTGGCAGGATGCCTCGAAGGACCGCCTCAAAGGCTACCGCACCGCGCTCGCGACCGCCGATCTGCCCTACGCGCCGGAAATGGTGCGCGACGGCGACTGGAGCTCGGGTCTCGGCTTCGAACTGACGCTCTCGCTGATGCGCGAACCCAATCCGCCGACCGCGATTTTCTGCGCGAACGACCTCACCGCCATCGGCGCGATCGAAGCGCTGAAGCAACTCGGCCTGCGCGTGCCCGAAGACGTCTCGGTGCTCGGCTACGACGACCAGGAAATTGCCCGCCACACGCATCCGCCACTTTCGACGGTCGTGCTGCCGAACTACGAACTGGGGCGCTGGGCTGTCGAGACCTTGCTGCAGGAAGAACACAACCGTGCCGCCGGCGCGCCGGTTCGGCATCGCATGGTCAAGCTCGACGGTCCGCTCGTCGAACGCGGTTCGGTCAGGGTAATTACCGAGGCAAAAAAGCCAATAATTAATATTATTAGTGATTGACCGATAATAATTCAGGATGGAATAATCGGCACGTCCGGTGGGGCGGATCAACGCCGGCCGGCAGGAGAAATTAAAAGCAAATACACCTACCTCACCAGGTACTGGAGGAAGACATGGCGTCGCTCAACACGCAGTCGCGCAGTCACGTGCGCAAGCAGCAGATTCGTCCGCTGGCGGGTTCGCTGCTGGCTCTGGCAATCGGTTTCGGTGTCGCCGCCGCGCACGCCGACGACGCGCTGCCGAAGTTATCCAGCAAGACTCCGCTGAAGGTCGGCTTCGCGCAGACCGAAAGCAACAATCCGTGGCGTCTGGCGGAAACCAAGAGCTTCAAGGACATCGCCGCGAAGTGCGGCTGGCAGTTGGTCATGACCGACGCCAACAGCTCGAACTCCAAGCAGGTATCGGACATCCAGAACATGATCGCGCAGCACGTCGATCTGCTGGTGTTCCCGCCGCGCGAAGAAAAGCCGCTTGCACCGGTCGTGCTGCAAGCCAAAAAGGCTGGCATTCCGGTCATCCTGGTCGACCGCGACGTCGATCAATCGGTCGCCAAGGCGGGCCGCGACTACATCACCTTCATCGGCTCGGACTTCATCGATCAGGGCCATCGCGCCGCTGACTGGCTTGTCAAGGCGACGGGTGGCAAGGCGAAGATCATCGAACTCGAAGGCACCACCGGCGCGTCCGCCGCGAACGATCGCAAGAAGGGCTTCGACGAGATCATCGCGAAGAATCCGGGCATGACGATCATCGCGTCGCAGAGCGGCGACTTCGCGCGCGACAAGGGCCGCCAGGTCATGGAAACGCTGCTGCAGGCGCATCCGGACGTGACCGCCGTCTACGCGCACAACGACGAAATGGCGCTCGGCGCGATCGCCGCGATCAAGGCTGCCGGCAAGCAGCCGGGCAAGGACATCCAGATCGTCACGATCGACGGCACCAAGGGCGGCATGGACGCGATCGCGGCCGGCGAACTCGGCGCGAGCGTGCAGTCGAGCCCGTTCTTCGGCCCGCTCGCCTGCGACGTCGCACAGCGTTACGCGAAGGGCGAAAAGATCCCGACGTGGGTCAAGGTGTCCGACAAGTTCTACGACAAGAGCAACGTGCAGCAGAACATGCAGTACGGCTATTGATGGCTAAGCGCCGCTGTATGCGCGGTCTTGAAGTTTGAGCGCTGCGCTGTAGCAGAGCGTCCACGCGCTCCGGCGGCGCCCCGAAGAAGGAAGTCGCCCCGCCCGAAGTAAGTTCTGTTTGAAACATCGGGGGTCCGGGGATTGCTTTGCAGGACGTCCCCGCCCCGAATCTGTCTCCTCGGGGGGCGGGCGGCGGGAAGGGTTCGGAGCGACGCGTTCGTGGCAGCACGAGCCGTCGCTTCGCTTTTATGCGGCGTAACATGGTCCGGCGACACCGCCCGCATCTGAGCCCGAACGAAAGGCCGCACCGGCTCGCACGTGCAATGCATGGCGCGCACGCGGCAAATCAGGCAGCACACGCATCAGGAGGACACCCGTGACGGAATCCGGCGAAGAGACGCCACACTCTCCCCTTACCCGTTCGCCGCTGCTCGAGATGCAGGACATTGGCATCAGCTTCGGCGGCGTACCCGCGTTGCGCGCCGCCAATCTGAGCGTCGCCGCCGGCGAAGTGCATGCGCTGATCGGCCAGAACGGCGCGGGCAAATCGACCATGATCAAGATCCTGACCGGCGCGTATCGGCGCGGCTCGGGAAGCGTGCGCTTCGAAGGCCGCGAGGTCGATTTCCGCACGCCCAAGCAGGCGCGCGAAGCCGGCATCAGCACGATCTATCAGGAGATCAATCTGGTCCCGTTCCGCTCGGTGGCGGAGAACATTTTCCTCGGCCGCGAGCCGCGCCGGTTCGGCTTGATCGACTGGCGCGCGGTGCAGCAACGCGCCGCCGCACTGCTCGAATCATTCGGTTTGCAGATCGATGTGAAGAAACCGGTCGGCCGGTATTCGACCGCCATCCAGCAGATGGTGGCGCTTGCGCGCGCGGTGTCGTCGGATGCGAAGATGGTCATCATGGACGAGTCCACTTCATCGCTCGACGAACGCGAGGTGGAGTTGCTTTTCACCGTGGTGCGCAAGCTGCGCGACGACGGCCGCGCGGTGATCTTCGTGTCGCATCGGCTCGACGAGCTCTATGCGCTGTGCGACCGCGTCACCGTGATGCGCGACGGCCAGACCGTCGCGCAAAGCACGATGGCAGACATGGACAAACTGCAGCTCGTCACGACGATGCTCGGCCGCACGCTCGCCGCCGTCGTGCAGGACGACGCCGACGCGCGCGAAGCGAACCTCGCGCGGCGCGGCAAGCAGATGATTGCGGCGACACAACTGAGCGCGCATCCAAAGGTGAGCGACGTCTCGCTCGAAGTGCATGCGGGCGAAGC
Source organism: Paraburkholderia sp. RL18-101-BIB-B (assembly GCF_046026985.1). Lineage (NCBI taxonomy): Bacteria > Pseudomonadati > Pseudomonadota > Betaproteobacteria > Burkholderiales > Burkholderiaceae > Paraburkholderia > Paraburkholderia sp. RL18-101-BIB-B. Next base: position 7,935 of record NZ_JARESV010000025.1, on the reverse strand, counting down.
AGTCGGTCTCGCGGGCCTGCTCGGCTCGGGCCGCACGGAAACCATGCGGCTGATGTTCGGCGCCGATCCGCTGGAGCAAGGCTCGCTCTCGATCGGCGGCGAAACGGTGGCGCTGAAGTCGCCACAGGACGCAATTGCGCGCGGCCTCGCGTACCTCACCGAAGACCGCAAGGCCGAGGGCATCGTCCCCGAACTCTCGGTGCGTGACAACCTCACGCTCGTCTGTCTGCGCACGCTGGCAAAGAACGGCGTGGTCGACGTGAAGAAGCAGCAGGCGATCGTCGATCGTTTCATTGCGTCGCTCGGCATCAAGCTGCGTTCCGCTGATCAGCCGATCCGCGAACTGTCGGGCGGCAATCAGCAGAAGGTTCTGCTGGCGCGCTGGCTCGCAGCCGAGCCTTCGCTCTTGCTGCTCGACGAACCGACGCGCGGCATCGACGTCGGCGCCAAAGCGGATGTGGCGAAGATCGTGCGCGAGTTGCGCGACGCGGGCCTCGCCGTGCTGCTGTCCGCCTCCGAACTGGAGGAGCTGACCGCCGTGGCCGATCGCGCGGTGGTGATCCGCGACGGCCGCACGGTCGCCGAACTGAACGGCGCCGACATGAGCGAGAGCGCGATCATGGGCGCCATCGCCTACGGCAGCGACGGCCATTCGCAACTGGCCGAAGCCGCGCAAACGGCAAACGCCGCACACATCGAAGACGCGTTGGAGGGCGACCGTCATGGCGCTTAAGTTGCACACGGAATCGTTGCATACCGAGCCGCGGCTCGGCGAAACCGCCCAGCAGATGACGGCCGCGCCGGCCGCCGCCCCGGCAACGACGGTGCGTAAATGGCGCCATCTCGCGATGCAGCGGGAAGTCATCGTCCTGCTCGCGATGGTGCTCTTCAATCTGATCTTCACGCCGCACTTCTGGTCGCTGCAAACCTTCAACGTCAATATGACGCAGGTGGTGACGATCGTGATCGTCGGCATTGGCATGACGCTGGTGGTGGCGACCGGCGGCATCGATCTGTCGGTGGGCGCGTCGATGGCGATCTCCGGTGCGCTCGCGCCGATGCTGTTCCTGAACATTGCTGGACCCGGCGGCATTGCGCTCGCGTTCGTGCTGCCGGTGCTCGCCGCCGCGCTGTGTGGCGTCTTCAACGGCTTGCTGGTGACGAGGTTATCCGTGCAGCCGATTGTCGCGACGCTGGTGCTGTTCATCGCCGGACGCGGCATCGCGCAAGTGGTCACCGACGGCAGCCTGCAGGCGTTCAACACGCCCGCGTTCCAGTGGATCGCGCTGGGCAAGGTTGCAGGCGTGCCCTTCCAGGTGCTGCTGATGCTGGCGCTGGTCGCCGTATTCGTGTGGGTCGTGCGCAAGACACTGTTCGGCCAGTATCTGCTGATCACCGGCGGCAACGAAAAGGCCGCCTATCTGTGTGGCGTGCCGACGGCCACGGTGAAGCTGATCGCCTACACGCTGTGCGCTGCGCTCGCGGGGCTGGCGGGGCTGATCTCGATCTCCGTGAATTCGTCCTCGGATGCGAACGTGGTCGGGCTCGGCGTCGAGCTCGATGCGATCGCGGCAGTCGCCGTCGGCGGCACGGCGCTCACCGGTGGCAAGGCGTATATCGGCGGCACGCTGATCGGCGCGCTGATCATCCAGTTGCTGCGCTACACGCTGCTCGCGCACGGCATTCCCGACGCGGCGGCGCTGGTGGTGAAGGCCGGCATCATCGTCGCGGCGGTTTATGTGCAGCGGCGCTCGCGCTAAGTCTCGCTAAATCACGCGCCTCAGAGAAAATTCCGGACTCGAAGCGATGAAAAAGAATCTCCCTATCTTGCTCGCACTAGCCGCGCTAGTCGTATTCGGCCTCGTGCGCTACGAGCATTTCGGCTCGGCGTACAACATCACGTCGTTCTGGCGCTACAACTCGATGTTCGCGCTCATCTCGGTCGGCATGGCGTTCGTGATCATCACGGGCGGCATCGACCTGTCGGTGGGCACAGTGGCCGCGCTGGCGAGTGTCGTCGCCGCGCTCACCAGCGTCTATGGCGGCTGGGTCGCCGTGCTGGCAGGATGCGCCGCGGGACTCGCGGTCGGCGTGCTGAACGGATTGATCATCACGCGCCTGAAAATCCTGCCGTTCATCGTCACGCTCGCGACGAGCCTCGGCGCGCACGGCGTCGCGCTGCTGCTCGGCAAGAACGATGCGGTGTCGATTGCCGCCGATTCGAACTTCGGCAACTTCGGTCAAGGCGATCTGTTCGGACTGCCGATTCCGGGCCTCGTCGCTGTCGTGGCGGCGTTAGCCGGCTGGCTCGCGCTGCGCAGTACGCGCTTCGGCCGGCATTCGCTGGCGATCGGCGGCAGCGAGGAAGCCGCGCGGCTGATGGGCCTGAACGTCGACCGCACGCTCGTGATGGCCTATGCGGTGAGCGGCCTGCTCGCCGGCATGGCGGGCGTGATCCTCGCCGCGCAGTTCGGCGCGGGACAACCGAACGAAGGCGTCGGCTGGGAGCTGTTCGCGATCTCGGCGGTGGTGCTCGGCGGCACGCTGCTCACGGGCGGCGAAGGCTCGATCGCGATGACGATCGCCGGCGTCTTGCTGCTCGGGCTGGTGTTCAATCTGCTGAACTTCGAGAACGGGCTGGGGTTTATCAGCTTGTCGGCGTATTGGCAGTCGGTGATTCGAGGTGTGTTCCTGCTGCTGGTGATCGTGTTGCAGGCTCGCGTGCTGAAGCAGCGCGGGAAAAAGCGGGTCGTGGCTGCGGCGTGATTGACTGATTCACGCTGAACGGTCGATCGATGCGGCGAGAGCTCGCGGGGGTTTTGTGCTCACGTTCATGAGCATCGAGGTAATCAAAGCGGAAAACGCCAGAATCCTTAATACAACTGGGATTCCGGCGTCTTTATCAATCACCCGCACGCCTTTGTGTACCAACCTATCACGGTCAGAACGGGCCCGATAGAAACGCCGTCGCGCGCACGCCGCGCAGCTCGCCGCGTTCCGCTTCCTCACCGTCCACTACGCTTTTGCCAGTTTTATCAACAGGGTCAATGCTGCAGCGCATGGCGGGTTTCGGTATCATCCTGAAAATGTTGCCCGCGCGGCGCGCCTACCCGGCGCATCCCGGATAACCGATGGCAGCCGCCCTGCGCGGCATTCGCCCATCGCCGCACCCCTGCTGAAGCGCGTAGCCGCACCACGCCAACGTACTCCGCGGCGCCGATCGCAAAGACAGCCGGCGCCGACGCTTCCAGGTCCGGTAACCCGCTTCACCACGCTCAACCGCCGCGTCGCAGCCCTCAGGCAGCGGGCGCGGTAAAATAGCGGATTGCGCGTGATTCCCGTATGGGTTAGCGCAGCATCGCCCTTGCCGTGCCGGCCGGCTCAAAACGACTGGCCGCCTTTGTTTTCGCACTATCCAAGAAGCCATGAGCAACCTGAATTCACAAACCGTCCTGAGCGTCCATCACTGGACCGATACGCTTTTCAGCTTCACCTGCACGCGCGATCCGTCGTTCCGTTTCGAAAACGGCCAATTCACGATGGTGGGCCTCGAAGTCGATGGCAAGCCGCTGATCCGCGCCTACAGCCTCGCGAGTGCGAACTACGAAGAGCATCTCGAATTCCTGAGCATCAAGGTGCAGGACGGCCCGCTCACGTCGCGTTTGCAGCATCTGAAGGTCGGCGACGAAGTCCTGATCGGCAAAAAGCCGGTCGGCACGCTGATGGCCGACAACCTGCTGCCGGGCAAGACCCTGTGGCTGTTGTCCACCGGCACGGGGCTCGCGCCGTTCATGTCGATCATCAAAGATCCGGACATCTACGACCGCTACGAGCGCGTCGTGCTCACGCACACCTGCCGTTTCGTCGACGAACTGGCGTACAAGGAATACATCACGGATCACCTGCCGGCGCACGAACATCTGGGCGAGCTGGTTCAGGAAAAGCTGCTGTACTACCCGACGGTCACGCGCGAAGCGTTCCAGAACCGCGGTCGTATCACCGAGCTGATCGAAACCGAAAAGCTGTTCGCCGACCTCGGCGTGCCAGGTTTCTCGCTCGAAAACGACCGCGTCATGCTCTGCGGCAGCCCGCACATGCTGCGCGACACGCGCAAGCTGCTCGACGAAGCGGGCTTCCAGGAAGGCAGCAACAACGCGCCTGGCCACTACGTGGTCGAAAAGGCCTTCGTCGGCTAAGTCACGGTCCGAAATTCGCGGCCCGCGCCGCGAAATCAGCAAAAGGAGCCTTCGGGCTCCTTTTTTTTCGCAGTTACAATTTGGCGTCCCCGGACTGACATTGTGCGTCGGTATTCTTCCTACAAAGCGGGCGTTGCAAATCATCAACCATTGCGTGAAATGTAGGCGCTAACCCTTGGTGGAACTGCATTTTTTCTTTTTATGAGATATCATCGCGGCGCATCGTCAGTCGAATTGACACGCCTGTCGTGGCACACCCGCCATGTTACTGAATGTAAATTTCGTTACTTCACACCGTAGCGATTCGGCCGTTGCGTCCTAAGCGCGACGGCCTGCACCTGGAGGCCAGAGACCCACATGCGTTCTTTCGTCTTCGCGCCGCCGATGCGCATCCGCTTCGCTGTCCACAGCGCTTCCTGAGAGGGAAAGTCATGGATACGTCGACTGTCGTCCCGTTCACCGCCCCGCTTCCATCGTCACCGGCACGTGACGGATTCGACGCATCCGTCTCGGCCGAGCCCGTTGCGCTCGCTTCGTCGGCCGAACGGGAACTCGCGCGGCTGCGCGCCCGGGTGCGCGAACTCTCGGCCGAGCTGGTTCAGGCGCAGGAAGCCGCGTGCCGCCATGTGGCGCGTGAGCTGCACGATGGCGTGGGTGCCGAACTGACGGCGACGCGTTTCGCGCTCGCCGGCGTCGAAACCTGGCTGCCCGCCGACGCGCCGCCGCAGTGCGCCGCCGCGCTCGCCGTGGCGAACCGGTCGCTCGACGCCGTCTGCGAAGCCAGCCGTCAGGCTGTCGCGGAACTGCATGCGCCGTCGCTCGAGGCCGGCATTGTCGGCGCGCTGGCCCACTGGACCGGCGACTTCGCCGCGCGCACGCAACTGCGCACAAGCTTCGTGTGCGCCGCCGACGTGCGTCTGACGCGCCTGCCCGCCGACGCCGCGCTGGCCGTATTCCGCGTCGCGCAGGAAGCGCTGAACAATATTGCCAAGCACGCGCGCGCCGAATCGGCGGACGTGCGCATCGAAACCAGCCGCCGTCACCTCACGCTGATCATCAGCGACGACGGTGTCGGCGTCACGCGCAACGCCCGCAGCCGCCTTGGCCATTTCGGCCTGAGCGGCATGCAGGCGCGCTGCGCGGCGTTCGACGGCACGCTGCGCGTGAGCGCACGGCGCGCCGGTCAGGAGCGCGGCGAGAGCGGCAACGCGTCGCGCGGAACCCTCGTGCGCGCGCGCTTTGCCTGGGACGCGATGCTGGCGCACGCGCCGCGCGCTGCTCGGCACGCGCTGCAATCGTGAGTACGCCATCATGAGTCTGCGCATTCTGCTCGCCGACGACCACGCGGTGGTTCGCCAGGGCGTCCGCCAATTGCTGCTCGACCGCGGCGTGGCGCGCGAAGTCACCGAAGCGCAAAGCGGCGCCGAGGCGCTCGACGCCGCCGCCCGCCACAGCTACGACGTGGTGCTGCTGGACATTTCGCTGCCCGACATGAACGGCGTGGAAGTGCTCAAACGCCTGAAGCGCAAGGCGCCGCGCGTGGCCGTGCTGATGTTCTCGATGTACCGCGAAGACCAGTACGCCGTGCGCGCATTGAAGGCCGGCGCCGCCGGCTACCTGTCGAAAACCGTCGACGCCGCGCAGATGATCGGCGCGATCAAGCAGGTCGCGGCGGGCCGCAAATACGTGAGTCCGGCGATGGCCGAAGCGCTCGCCGACTACGTTTCCTTCGACGGCGAACAGTTGCCGCACGAAAAGCTTTCCGACCGCGAGTATCAGACGTTATGCATGCTCGCGTCGGGCAAGCGGCTGACGGATATCGCCGTGGCGCTCTCGCTGTCGGTGAAGACGGTCAGCGTCTACCGCACTCGGCTGCTCGAGAAAATGAAGCTGCGCAATAACGCCGAGCTGACGTTCTATGTGATGAGCAACCGGCTCATCGATCTGAATCCGGCGATGGCGGGCTGACGTCCCTTCGACGCCAGCGCGACTCTGTGTCGCTGCATAGCTCGGCCTTGCCGCGACTCATTTGCAAGAGAGCGATTCCCGTCCGGTTGGCCACGCATCAAGCTAAAGCCTTGCGGCCATTGCCTGTCCGGCGGACAAAGGTGCCGCTGGAATCGTCTCTGCCGGGGATTTTCAGCCCGGCGCATCGGCCCTGAAAAGCACGTCCCAAAATGGTGCAAGGTCATGCATCCGCTAAAATCGCGGGTTTCCCGACATTCGGCGCGCAACACGCGTGCACTACTGGAGACCCCGCCAATGTCCCTGTTTCGCAAAAAGAGCGTCGAGCACATGATCGCCGCGAGTGCTCAGAACGCCGGCTTGAAGAAAGCGCTCGGTGCGCTCGATCTGACCTTCCTGGGTGTAGGCGCCATTATCGGCACCGGCATTTTCGTGCTGACCGGCACGGGTGCCGTGCAGGCCGGCCCGGCGCTGATGATCTCGTTCCTGATCGCCGCTGTCGCCTGCGGCTTCGCTGCGCTCGCCTACGCCGAATTCGCCTCGACGATTCCGGTGGCCGGGTCGATCTACACCTACTCGTATGCGACGCTTGGCGAACTGGCCGCGTGGATTATCGGCTGGGACTTGATGCTCGAGTATGGGCTGGCCACCTCGGCGGTGTCGGTTGGCTGGTCGGGTTATCTGCAATCCTTGCTGTCGGGCTTCGGCGTGTCCTTGCCGGTCGCGCTGACGGCCGCGCCGGGCGCGTTGCCAGGCCATGACACGCTCTTTAACCTGCCCGCCTTCCTCGTGATGATGGCGATCACCGCGCTGTTGTCGGTCGGCGTGCGCGAGTCGGCGCGGATCAACAACATCATGGTCGCGATCAAGGTCGTCGTGGTGTTGCTGGTGATCGGCGTGGGCGTGTTTCACGTGACGCCGGCCAACTGGCATCCGTTCATGCCGAACGGCTGGAACGGCGTGTTCGGTGCGGCGGCGGTGATGTTCTTCGCGTTCATCGGCTTCGATTCGGTGTCGTCCGCGGCGGAAGAGGTGAAGGATCCGAAGCGCGATCTGCCGATCGGGATCATTGCGTCGCTGGGCGTTTGCGCGGTGTTGTACGTGGCAGTGGCTGCCGTGGTCACCGGCATCGTGCCGTCGGCGCAGTTCGCGAATATTTCGCACCCGGTGTCCTATGCGTTGCAGGTGGCGGGGCAAAAGTGGGTGGCGGGTTTTATCGACCTCGGCGCCGTGCTGGGCATGCTGACGGTGATTCTGGTGATGGCTTATGGGCAGACGCGGGTGATTTTTGCGATGTCGCGGGATGGGTTGTTGCCTGCTCGGCTTTCGAAGGTGCATCCGCGGTTTGCTACGCCGTTTTTTACGACCTGGCTCGTTGGGATTTTCTTTGGGTTGATCGGGGCGCTCGTGCCGTTGAATGTGTTGGCTGAGTTGATCAATATCGGTACGTTGGCCGCGTTTTCGATGGTGTCGATTGCGGTGCTGGTTTTGCGGAAAACGCATCCGGATTTGCCGAGGGCGTTTCGGTGTCCTGGGGTACCAGTTGTGCCGGTTTTGGCGGTCGCTTCCTGTCTGTTTTTAATGGTTAACCTTCAGGGGATTACCTGGGTGGCGTTTGTGGTTTGGTTGCTCATTGGGATGGTTATCTATTTCGGCTATTCTCGGCGGCATTCCAAGTTGAGCAAGTGATTTTTTTGCCTGCTTATTGGCTGTTTTTTTTGCCCATGGTCTTTGGGGTGTTGGCCTTTCCTTGAATTCATAGTGGTCCATTAGC
>NZ_JARESV010000249.1:0-240 GCF_046026985.1 Paraburkholderia sp. RL18-101-BIB-B | reverse complement strand
CGTGGATCGCGGTGGCTAGTAGCCGGCAGCACCGCGCATTGGCCGTCGGTTGATACCGTCGCCACTTGCAGCAGTTGACACCTTTAATGCGCTACACGTAAATGCATGATTTTGAACGCTCTTTGAGCGGCACTTACGCGGATTGACGCTTTTAATTCGGAATTGGTGACAACTTTATTGTGGTCTACGGTGATGGACGCCGTCGACCAGTTCGAAATGGCACACGGTATCTATCCCATC
>NZ_JARESV010000248.1:0-242 GCF_046026985.1 Paraburkholderia sp. RL18-101-BIB-B | reverse complement strand
TTCCGCTTCCTGCACGTGTCGACCGACGAAGTGTTCGGCTCGCTTTCCGCTACCGATCCGCAATTCTCCGAAACTACGCCGTACGCGCCGAATAGCCCTTACTCGGCCACCAAGGCGGGTTCCGACCATCTGGTGCGCGCCTACCATCATACGTATGGCCTGCCGGTGCTCACCACGAACTGCTCGAACAACTACGGTCCGTACCAGTTCCCCGAGAAACTGATTCCGCTGATGATCGCCAA
>NZ_JARESV010000247.1:0-250 GCF_046026985.1 Paraburkholderia sp. RL18-101-BIB-B | reverse complement strand
AAGCCGTGCCTTCATGGCCGTAGCCCACCGCGTGGTGGCGGCGGTGAAAGATCGGGCTGACGATGATGCGCTCGAGCAGCCAGCCATACGGCAGGCGTGCATTGACGTGCTGGATGCTCTGCAGGGAGTTGCTGACCGCGACCAGCACCACGAACTGGCTCGGCTGCACGCCGATAAACAGCGAGATCGCCGCGAAGAACGCTGCCTGGATGATGTCGTCGAGAAAGTGGTTGCGGTCATCGGCCCACAG
>NZ_JARESV010000246.1:0-252 GCF_046026985.1 Paraburkholderia sp. RL18-101-BIB-B | reverse complement strand
GAAAGGGCTTGTATACGGGGCGTTCGATCTGTAAACTTCATCGCATAACTGATTGATAAATCGACGATATGAACTCAAATACCAGCGTCCTCCCAACTCCTGGCTGAGTTCTCCGATTTCCTGTTCGATCCGGCGCTCGCTGAGCGCGTGCGTCTTTCTCCCACTGCATTCACCCGCAATCGCACACTGACATTGCCGCGCATGGCCGCGCTGATGATGTCGGGCATGTGCGCGAGCGTGCAGGCCGAGCTC
>NZ_JARESV010000245.1:0-255 GCF_046026985.1 Paraburkholderia sp. RL18-101-BIB-B | reverse complement strand
AGGCGCTCCGACCACTAAACCCTCTGCCCGGCGCGAGGACGACTGACATGCGCGGCTCCGCGTTCATCATGCGTTTGGTGCCAGCCCTTCTGCTTGCGGGGCTGAGTCTCGGCCTGGGCGGTTGTCTGCTCGGCCCCGACTACGTGCGACCCACGGTGCCCACGCCGGCGACGTTCCGCTTCGAAGCAAGCGAGGCGGCCGAAGTTGCCAACGCGATGTGGTGGGAGCAATTCGGGGACCCCGTGCTGAACGATT
>NZ_JARESV010000244.1:0-255 GCF_046026985.1 Paraburkholderia sp. RL18-101-BIB-B | reverse complement strand
GGGCGCTCCGACCGCTAAACCCTCTGCCCGGCGCGAGGACGACTGACATGCGCGGCTCCGCGTTCATCATGCGTTTGGTGCCAGCCCTGCTGCTTGCGGGGCTGAGTCTCGGCCTGGGCGGTTGTCTGCTCGGCCCCGACTACGTGCGACCCACGGTGCCTACGCCGGCGACGTTCCGCTTCGAAGGAAGCGAGGCGGCCGAAGTTGCCAACGCGATGTGGTGGGAGCAATTCGGGGATCCCGTGCTGAATGATC
>NZ_JARESV010000243.1:0-257 GCF_046026985.1 Paraburkholderia sp. RL18-101-BIB-B | reverse complement strand
GGCCAAACGATTGGCCGCTGCACCTCCCGCCAGGGTCAGCCTTCGCCATCTTGTCGGCACGCGATTCTCTTCAGACTGTCGCATCGAACAGTCACCTCAAAAAATCGATGCGCCCGATTGATGTCGTTTTGTCTGCCACTGGTTCAGTGACTTTGCTGTTGTTGCGTGTCTGGTCCGAGGCACATAGACTTCCTGGCGAAGGCCCTGGAGCGGCTTATTAACCGCCAGACGATGCCCAGTCCGGGCGCGTCACCCCC
>NZ_JARESV010000242.1:0-274 GCF_046026985.1 Paraburkholderia sp. RL18-101-BIB-B | reverse complement strand
TTTCCAGATCGGCCTGACGATGCTGGTCGCCCTTGCGGCGAAGAACGCGATCCTGATCTTCGAGTTCGCGGTGCTGAACCGCGAAGGCGGCGAGTCGGTGTACGACTCCGCCGTCACGGCGGCGACCGAACGGTTGCGGCCGATCGTGATGACCTCGCTCGCGTTCATTCTCGGCTGCGTGCCGCTTGCCATTGCCACGGGCGCGTCGGCCAACAGCCGGCATTCGATCGGCACGGGCGTGATCGGCGGCATGCTCGGCGCGACGGTGATCGCG
>NZ_JARESV010000241.1:0-274 GCF_046026985.1 Paraburkholderia sp. RL18-101-BIB-B | reverse complement strand
CTTCCAGATCGGCCTGACGATGCTGGTCGCACTCGCGGCGAAGAACGCGATCCTGATCTTCGAGTTCGCGGTGCTGAACCGCGAAGGCGGCGAGTCGGTGTACGACTCCGCCGTCACCGCGGCGACCGAACGGTTGCGGCCGATCGTGATGACGTCGCTCGCGTTCATTCTCGGCTGCGTGCCGCTGGCCATTGCCACGGGCGCGTCGGCCAACAGCCGGCATTCGATCGGCACGGGCGTGATCGGCGGCATGCTCGGCGCGACGGTGATCGCC
>NZ_JARESV010000240.1:0-279 GCF_046026985.1 Paraburkholderia sp. RL18-101-BIB-B | reverse complement strand
CGCGAAGCTTGCCGCATGACTCTCCGGGAAGCCGTACTCGCCGAACCCTTTGATTTGCTCAAAGATGCCTTCAGCGAAGGCCTGGTCGTAGCCGCGTTCGAGCATCCCGTCGACGATACGGTCATAATATTTCTCAAGTCCACCTTTACGTTTCCACGCGGCCATCGCGCGCCTCAACTGGTCGGCCTCGCCGGCGGTAAACCCTGCGGCCAGGATAGCCACTTGCATGACCTGTTCCTGAAAAATTGGTACGCCGAGCGTACGGCCGAGTGCCGTCTT
>NZ_JARESV010000024.1:0-115501 GCF_046026985.1 Paraburkholderia sp. RL18-101-BIB-B | reverse complement strand
CTGGAGATGGTCGCCCCCGAACAATCAGACCGCCCAGCCGTCCGACACGGACACGTACATTCTGCACACTGCCGACGGTGCGACGCCCGGTTACTCCGCGTCAAAGCCCCCGAGGCTCAGCGTCGGTGTCAGCTATCCCGACACGCAATTGATTCTGCCCTGGTTCCTCAATGACATCATCAACTTGATTAACTATCGCTAGTCTGACAGCGACTTGCCGCGGTGGGACTGGGAGCGGCTCCTAACCATCCTGTCTGGGGCTGGCAGCGCCGAACGGAGAATGTGCCAGTGCGACCCGGCTACGGAGGTTCGACGAAGCGGTGCGATCGGCGGTCGCTTGCAGTGGCCGGACTTCCGGATTCGGCCAGAACCGGTCGTCCGCCAATACTGGCTGGATCATCGACAATCCCTGCCTTTTAGGTGGCTCGGGGCGAGCAGGTCCTCCGGTAGACTACGTTCGTGCCAAAACTCGCCGTCACAACATGGACACTCAGCTTTGGATCATTTGCACCCTGACATTCGTCATTCATGTCATCGCGACACTGGCTTACGCCGTGCGAATCGCAGGTGTACGCACACGACGTATCGCCGTGTCGTTTTCTCTTTTTGGGATCATCGCCCTCGTTTCACGCACGGCAAATTCGTTTCAGGGGCCATTCATAGCGAAGCGGGTCGAGCTTGATATTGCGCGGCACACCGAGAGTGGTTTGCTCGGTGACTTTCGCCTTTTCCTGCTAACCGCCACTGTGGCGAGCATCGTCGGGGCGTTTCTGATCCCGACGTTCCAACGTTACTTCAGCCAAGCGGTCGATCACTTTCAGGCCAACCGCTCCGTTCCTCGTCTGCTGCTGCATATCTTCAGTCGCGGCGGCGTCAACTACATCCGCGATGGAGCGCGGTTTCCGTCGCGCCAGAACGTCACCCAACTGACGACTGGCGCCGGCGTTTCCTGGAAAGTTATAGGGCTGAACGTTTTTGCGATGGCGATATGGACGGTCGGCGTTTTTGCGTCGCTTTACGCTGGTTACCTAAAGCCGGATTTGCGCGTTACATGTGCGAATCTGTCGTCGGTTATCAACGGCTTCGCGACGGTGGTATTGGCGGTCGTCATCGACCCGCAGGTGTCGGTGATGACCGACGACGTTATCGAAGGTCGAGTTTCGGAAAACAACTTCAGGCGGGCTATTACAACTCTCGCGGGCGCGCGTGTCTTAGGAACGTTGTGCGCACAGGTGGCGCTCGTGCCAGCAGCCTTTATTATCGTTCGCATCGCCGAGCTAATCTAGTGCGCCAGCGGCGTTGCCCACCTCAGATCGGCCGCTAGTGCTCGAGGCCATGAGACACAGATCGGCCAGAACCAGCCACCGAAACTTAATCTACGACCGTCCGTTTCCGATTCAGCTTAAGACGGCCGGTGAGGCTTACCTATCTTGCGTAGCAATCGAAACCGCTGATTAAACAGCTCGCGCTGGCGGGAACACTTTGGTGTTTGCATATGCAGGTAACCGACGCTGCCATCGCTTCGCTCTGGAGACTCGCTATACGCGGTCCCGTACAATGAGTCGTTTCGAATCCCGCGACAGATCGCACTTTGCTCCAGCCTCCAGCGCCATGAATCACGATATTGAACACGCTCTCGCCGCCGCGCAGGAGAACCTCATGGCCGGTCGGCTCGACGATGCCGCAGGTCTGCTGCTCGGCATTCTGGCGAGCGTCCCCGACCACGGCGAAGCTCTTGCAGGTCTCGGTTATATCGCCGCCAACCAGGGCGATCATGCATGCGCAGCGGAGTACCTGATGCAGGCATCGGCGCACATGTCAATGTCTATGGATCAGCTGAACTTCGCCGCGCAGGTGTGTCAATTGGCGCAGCGTCACGATGCTGCGATAGCGCTGTTCGAGCGCTGCCTGACCCAGTTTCCGAACCATGCCGCCTCGTTGTACGGTGTCGCAATGTCGCTGATACAGCTTGGCGAATCGCAGCGGGCACTTGAGCTGTTGGTGCATCTGTGCAAGATCCAGCCACAATCAGCCGAAGCGCATTACAACCGTGGAACGCTGCTCGGTACGATGGCACGCTATGAGGACGAACTGGATGCCTACCGGCAGGCGATCACGCTCAAGCCGCGTTTCGTACGCGCATACGTTAATCTCGGGGTCGCGTTGCGAGATCTCCGGCGCTTTGATGAGGCATTGCTTCAATTCAAGAAGGCGCTTTCGATCGATCCGAACGACGCCGGCGCGCGCACCAATCGAGCTCAGACGAATTTGCTGCTCGGCCAATTCGAACACGGCTGGCGCGAATACGAATGGCGTTGGCGCGATGGCACCTGCAGCCACGGTTTTTCGCAGAACACCCTATGGACTGGCACCCAACCGATAGACGGCAGGACAGTGCTCGTTCATCATGAGCAGGGGTTCGGCGACACGCTGCAATTCGTGCGTTTTGTGGATCGGCTCAGTGCAGCTGGCGCTCACGTCGTGTTGCGTGTTCAGGATGCCCTGTTGCCGCTCCTCCAAAATTATCGGGGTGCGGCCGAAGTCATCGGTGAGACAGGGCAAGTGCCACATTTCGACTATCACATTCCAACCCTGAGTCTGCCGTTTGCGCTCAAGGTTCGTGCACCCGATCTCGCGCTATCCGGTGCATATGTGCAGGCAGACGGTGCGCTTGTCCCTCAATGGGACGATTTTTTTACAGGCTCCATTCGACGGCCGAGCATTGGGATCGTGTGGTCGGGAAGCCGTACGCATCTGAATGATCACAATCGGTCCATTTCGCTTGAGCAACTGAAGCCGGTGTTCGATGCCGACGCGGATTTCTTCGCGTTGCAACCGGATGTACGCGACAGTGATCGCGCGTGCCTCGCGCAACTTGAGCAGCGCGGGGTGCTGCGCGATGTTTCCGGGCGGCTCACCACGTTCGCTGAGACTGCTGCGCTGATCGCTCGCCTCGACCTCGTCGTCAGCGTCGACACAGCTGTGGCGCATTTGGCGGGGGCGCTTGGGAAACCCGTATGGATTGCTCTGCCGTTCATGCCGGACTGGAGATGGCAACTCGACCGAAGCGATAGTCCGTGGTACCCAAAGGCGCGGTTGTTTCGACAAACGACGCGAGGCGATTGGACTGGCGTAGTTGCAGCGCTTCGCGCAGAGATCGACGCATTGCGGGGCGCCTGAATGGCGAGCCGCCCGACAGAGAGCGCCCCATCCACTGCTCGCTGCAAGTTCGGGTCGCAAATTTGGTCGCGCCTGCTCCGTCGTGCCCCTTGCCCGCTTTGAGCGACTAAGGCGCGTCGGATTGCCGGGTCCAGACAACGGAGAATACTTGCCGTCGATCGAGTGTCCAATTTGAAGCCCTCTTACGGACATTCGTCACGGTGATTCGACAGGCGGTTGCGGGTCGGTAGACCCGCAGTTCGCGGAAGAATGGGCCGATCTCGGCGTAGGGAAGCGCGGCGTGGTGGCCGTCCTTCTGTACCTTCGACGGCGAGGCCAGCAACTGATCCAAGTGACCGTTCCAGCGAGCTGGATTCTCGCCGGTACGCAGGCCGCTCACCTTGGCCCAGTCCATGATGTTCTCAATCCGGCCGCGCAGGCGCGATGCGGTCTCATTCTTCGTGAGCCAGATCGGTTGCAGGACTCGCATGACCAGGTCAGTGTCAACGTCGGCCGGCCGAAGTGTGCCAATGAACGGATACGCATACGTCGCAAGCGTGTTCTCCCACTGCTGGGTGTGCTTTGGATTTGCCCACTCGGCTCGACGGGCTTTAATGTATGCCTCTGCGCATTGTTTGAATGTCAGGGATCGGGCCGCTTCGACCTTGCGACGAACCTTCTCTTGCTTTCGTAGCGTGGCAGGATCGTCGCCACGCGAAACAGCCGCGCGGTGTTCATTGCGAGCCCCACGCGCTTGCTCTAGTGTGACGCGCGGATACGGGCCGATCTGAACCAGTCCTTCCCGACCGTCAGGCTTCGTGTATCGAAACTGCCAGTACTTCAATCCGGTGGGCTTGACTTGCAAAGCAAGGCCGCCACCGTCGTTGAGACGATACGTGCTGGCACGTGGCTTAGCTGAGCGGCATTGCAAATCGCGTAGAAGGCTCTCAGGCATCGTCGTCAAACCCGCGTCAAAAAGTACCCGAAAAAGTACCCGGGAAATTGCGGAATTTTACGACTTTTCTTGGATGCTTGTGGAGGTATCGAATCGCCGCAAAGCCTTATACGTCTTGGCTTTGCGGGACTTTCTGGAAACTTCTGAATGTTAATCCTGGCGGAGGCGGTGAGATTCGAACTCACGGAAAGATTGCTCCTTCGCCGGTTTTCAAGACCGGTGCCTTAAACCACTCGGCCACACCTCCAAGCCCTAAATTGTAACCTGAAAAAACGTCGCTGCGGCGCCCGGTCGATCCGCAATCACTGCGGATCTTTCAGAAACAGCTCTTGCAAATCGTTCAGGAACGCCTGGCCGAGCGGCGTCGGTGCAATCTTTTCGTGGTCGCGCGTGATCAGCTTGCGCCGTTCGGCTTCCTGCAAGGCCGGTTCGATCGACGTCATCGACATCCCCGTCCGCTCGATGAACCGATGCACCGGAAACCCTTCCACCAGCCGCAGCGCGTTCAGCATGAACTCGAACGGCAGATCGCGCGGCCCGACTTCATGCTCTTCCTGCACCGCCGTACCGGCCTTCGCCTGCTCGATGAAGGTGGTGGGATGCTTGTAGCGCGCCTGCCGCAGCACGCGATTCGGAAACGACAGCTTCGTATGCGCGCCCGCGCCGATGCCGAGATAGTCGCCGAAGCGCCAGTAGTTCAGATTGTGCTTGCTCTGCCGATGCGGCTGCGCATACGCCGACACCTCATAGCGCTCGTAACCGGCAACGAAGGTGCGCTCGTGAATCCAGTCCTGCATGTCGGCGGATGCATCGTCGTCGGGCAGGGCGGGCGGAAACTTCGCGAACAGCGTGTTCGGTTCGAGCGTCAGGTGATACAGCGACAAATGAGGCGGCGCGAACGACAACGCTGTCTCGACATCGGCCTGGCATTCGGCGAGCGTCTGCCCCGGCAGCGCGAACATCAGGTCGAGATTGAAGTTATCAAACGTGGTCGAGGCCACTTCGACGGCATGGCGCGCCTGCGCCGAGTCGTGAATGCGGCCGAGCGCCTTCAGATGAGCCTCGTTAAAACTCTGGATGCCCACCGAGAGCCGGTTCACGCCGCTCGCGCGAAACTGCGCGAACTTGGCGGCTTCGAAGGTGCCGGGATTGGCTTCGAGCGTGATTTCCGCGTCGGCGTCGAGCGGTAGTAGCGCGCGCACATCGGACAGCATGCGATCGAGCCCGGCCGCCGAAAGGAGGCTGGGCGTGCCGCCGCCGATGAACACCGTATGCACCTGGCGGCCCCAGACCAGCGGCAGCGCCATCTCGAGATCGGCGCGCAACGCGTCGAGATATTCGTTCTCGGGGAACGTGTCGCCTTTCCACTCGTGCGAGTTGAAATCGCAATACGGACACTTGCGCACGCACCACGGAAAATGCACGTACAACGCCAGCGGCGGTAGCGACGTCAGCCGGATGCTGCCCGGCGACGTGAAGGCCTTGATGACGCCGTTGCCGATATCGGCGGGCGCCGGTTTGATCGGAATCACGCTTCCTCCGTCAGACGCGCGAGCAGTTGCCGCAACGCAATCGCGCGATGGCTGCTGGCGTTCTTCACCGCCGGTTCGAGTTCGGCGGCGCTCGCATTCAGCGACGGCAGGAAGAAGTACGGGTCGTAGCCGAATCCATGTGCGCCGCGCGGTGCGTCCAGCATTTCGCCATGCCAGCGGCCTTCGGCGATCAGCGGCTCGGGATCGTCCGCGTGACGCACCAAAGCCAGCACGCAGAAATAGTAGGCGCGGCGATCGGTCTCGCCTTGCAACGCCGAGACGAGGCGCGCGTTATTCGCCGCGTCGCTCTTTTCGCCGCCGGCAAGTTGCGCGTACCGCGCCGAATAGACGCCCGGCGCGCCGCGCAGCGCGCGCACACAAAGGCCCGAGTCGTCGGCGAGCGCGGGCAGGCCGGTCAGTTTCGACGCATGGCGCGCCTTGGTCAGCGCGTTCTCGACGAAGGTCGGATGCGGCTCTTCGGCTTCCGGCACGTTCAACTCGCCTTGCGGAATCAGTTCGATGCCGGCCGCGCCGAGCAACGCCGCGAACTCGCGCAGCTTGCCGGCGTTGTTCGACGCCAGCACGACTCTCGTCAACGGCGAAGCGGACACGGCCGCGCCATTGTTTTGACTCACTTCATTCACCCTTTTTGCTCCAGCGCTGCTTTCTGCTTCGCGATCAGCGTATTGATGCCGTCGCTGGCCAGATCCAGCAGCGCGTTCATTTCGTCGCGCGAGAAGGCCACACCTTCAGCGGTGCCCTGAATTTCAACGAACCCGCCCGCGCCCGTCATCACGACGTTCATATCGGTGTCGCATTGCGAGTCTTCGTCGTAGTCGAGATCCAGCACCGGCAGGCCGTCGTACACGCCCACCGAAATCGCCGCGACATAATCAGCAATCGGCGAGCTTTCGATGCGGCCCGTGGCCAGCAGTTTGGCCACCGCATCGTGT
The DNA here is from genome assembly GCF_046026985.1 of Paraburkholderia sp. RL18-101-BIB-B. NCBI lineage: Bacteria > Pseudomonadati > Pseudomonadota > Betaproteobacteria > Burkholderiales > Burkholderiaceae > Paraburkholderia > Paraburkholderia sp. RL18-101-BIB-B. Next base: position 108,902 of record NZ_JARESV010000024.1, on the reverse strand, counting down.
GCCGCCACGAACGCGCCGGTGATGCTGGCCGTGCGCGTGCCGCCGTCGGCCTGGATCACGTCGCAATCGATATGCAGCGTGCGCGCGCCGAGCTTCTCCAGATCGAACACCGAGCGCAGCGCGCGGCCGATCAGCCGCTGGATTTCCTGGGTGCGGCCGGTCTGTTTGCCGCGTGCGGCTTCGCGGTCGCTGCGCGTGTGCGTGGCGCGCGGCAACATGCCGTATTCGGCGGTGAGCCAGCCCTGGCCTCGGTCGCGCAGAAACGACGGCACGCTCTCGGCAATGCTCGCGGTGCAGATCACTTTCGTATCGCCGAATTCGACCAGCACCGAGCCCTCCGCGTGCTTCGTGTAGTGGCGCGTGATGCGCACGTCGCGCAGCTGATTGGCCTTGCGGCCGCTGGGGCGTTGGGTGTCGTTGGTCATGTTGGGATCGGTCAGGAAGAAAAGCAGGAGGGAAAGCGCGATTTTACAGCCGATCGGCCGGGGCGGCTGCCCGCATGTGCGTTGGCTCTTCAAGGGGCGCCATCGCGGGGCGGCCTTTCCGCCAAAAATGGGATAATGCCGTTTCCCCGCCCCGCGTCTCGTACACGCCGGGCGATTCGACTCTCAGGCCATCGTCGAGCGCATGGCCACAATCGCGAGAAATACGATGATCTACAGCATGACTGGCTATGCGAGCGCCACGCGCGAACTCGTCGCGGCCTCGGGCACAGGTGGCGTGAGCGTATCGGTCGAACTGCGCACCGTGAACTCGCGCTTTCTCGATCTGAACTTCCGCATGCCGGAAGACGTGCGCGTGTGCGAACCCACGTTGCGCGAGATGCTGATGAACAAGCTGTCGCGCGGCAAGGTCGATATCCGCATCAACCTGCAACGCAGCGAACAGTCCGCCAACGCGGGTTCGATCAACCACGACGCGCTCACGCAACTCGCGCTGCTCGAACGCACGGTGCTCTCGACGTTTCCGGAAGCAGAGCGGCTGCGCACGGGCGAGATTCTGCGCTGGCCGGGCATTCTGGCCGAAAGCGGCGTGGCGCCTGAAGTGCTACGCGACGCCGTGCTCGCCTGCGGCAAGCAGGCCATCACGGACCTGATCGACGTGCGCGCCCGCGAAGGCGCGCAACTGGCGACCATGCTGATCGCCAACGTCACCGAAATGGAAACGATCGTCACGAAGATCACGCCGCTCGTGCCGGAACTGATCGCCAAGCATCAACAGAAGATTGTCGAACGCTTGCAGGAAGCGCTCGGCATCGCCGCGCCGGATACCGCCGCGACGATCGTCTCGCGTGAAGAGATCAACGAGCGGATTCGCCAGGAAGTGACGATGTACGGCATTCGTATCGATATCGCCGAAGAATTGTCGCGTCTCACGGCTCACCTGAACGAAACGCGTCACGTGATCCAGAAGGGCGGCAAGGTCGGCAAGCGCCTCGACTTCATGATGCAGGAGCTCAACCGCGAAGCGAACACGCTCGGTTCGAAGGCCGCCGCGAAGGAACTGGCGGATTCGTCGATGACCCTGAAGCTGCTCATCGAACAGATGCGCGAGCAAGTACAGAATCTGGAATAAGGCTGGAGCACCACCGACATGACCGACCATCACCACACACGCGAAACGCCGCGCAATCCGTACGCCGGTGCTTACCCCGGCAACCTGTTCATGGTCGTCGCGCCTTCGGGCGCGGGCAAGTCGACGCTCGTGAACGCGCTGCTCGCCGGCGACGACGCGATCCGTCTGTCGATCTCGTACACGACGCGTCCGCCGCGTCCGAAGGAGCAGGACGGCGAGCACTACCACTTCACCACCGTCGACGATTTCATGAAGCGTCACGATGCCGGCGAGTTTCTGGAAAGCGCGGAAGTGCACGGCAACTACTACGGCACCTCGCGTGTGTGGATCGAGGACCAGATGAAAAACGGCCATGACGTGCTGCTCGAAATCGACTGGCAGGGTGCGCAGCAGGTGAAAAAGCAGTTTCACAACGCGGTCGAAATTTTCATTTTGCCGCCATCGCTCGAAGCGCTCGAAGAGCGTCTGAAGAAGCGCGGCCAGGACGAGCCGAACGTGATCACACGCCGGCTGCTCGCGGCCGGCAGCGAGATGGCGCACGCGGCGGAAGCGGAGTACGTGGTGATCAACGAGAAGTTCGAACGCGCGCTCAGCGAACTGCAATGCCTCGTGGCCGCGACGCGTTCGCGCTTCGCCTCGCAATACGCGCGCCACACGCAGCTTTTCGTGCAGCTCGGCATTCACCTGCCACACGCGTAAGCGCGGCGGTGTACCGAGCACATAAGGTAGAATAAGCAACATACTGAGAAGGAACCCAACATGGCCCGCATTACCGTCGAAGACTGCCTCAAACAGATCCCGAACCGTTTCGAACTCGCGCTTGCCGCAACCTATCGCGCGCGTCAGCTCGCTCAAGGCCACACGCCGAAGATCGAAAGCCGCGACAAGCCCACTGTCGTCGCACTGCGCGAAATCGCAGCCGGCCAGGTTGGCGTCGAAATGCTGAAGAAGGTGCCTGTTTAAGTAAGGCGCACTGCTCCGGTTTCGATTACGCGTTTGCCATACCTGTTTGCGACACGCTTTTGCAACACCTTTGCCGCACGTAAGTGCATCAACGTGCAGACCGGCGTCCAACCCTAACCGCTACGGAGGCGAACATGAGTGCTACCCCGCCCACCGCCACGGAAGTGGAACACGACGCTGACTCGCCCTCGTCTGCACGGAAGTACATCGACGCGGTCCTCGAACAGTCGTTTCGCCATCTGTTCGGGCCGACCGCCACGCCGGAGCAACCGCGCCGGCATGACGTCGTCTCCATTGCCAAACTGACGTCCGCCTTGTCCGGCTATCTGCAGCCGGAAGAGATCAAGGACATCAAGTCGGCCTTCCATTTCAGCGACGAAGCCCACCTCGGCCAGTACCGCCAGAGCGGCGAGCCGTACATCACGCATCCTGTCGCCGTCGCGGAAATCTGCGCCGGCTGGAACCTCGACGCCCAGGCGCTCATGGCCGCGCTGCTGCACGACGTGATGGAAGACCAGGGCGTGACCAAGGCCGAACTCGCCGAGCGTTTCGGCGCGAAGGTCGCGGAACTGGTCGACGGCTTGTCGAAGTTGGACAAGATGGAGTTTCGCAATCGCGAGGAAGCGCAGGCGGAGAACTTCCGCAAAATGCTGCTCGCGATGGCGCGCGACGTCCGCGTGATTCTGGTCAAGCTCGCCGACCGGCTGCACAACATGCGCACGCTGGGCGCGGTGCCGCCGGAAAAGCGCCGCCGCGTGGCGCGCGAGACGCTGGATATCTACGCGCCGATCGCTCACCGGCTCGGCTTGAACAATACTTATCGCGAGCTGCAGGACCTGAGCTTCGCGAACTTCAACCCGCACCGGTACGCCACGCTTGAAAAAGCCGTCAAGGCGGCGCGCGGCAACCGGCGCGAAGTGGTCGGCAAGATTCTCGAATCGGTGCAGCGCGCAATTGCCGACGCGAAGCTCGACGCCGAAGTCACCGGCCGCGAGAAAACCATCTTCAGTATCTACAAGAAGATGCGCGACAAGCAGTTGTCGTTCTCGCAAGTGCTCGATGTGTACGGGTTCCGCGTCGTGGTGGACAGCGCGTTGGAGTGCTATACCTGCATCGGCGCCCTGCATGCGCTGTACAAGCCCGTGCCGGGCAAGTTCAAGGATTACATCGCGATCCCGAAGGTGAACGGCTATCAGTCGCTGCACACCACGCTGGTCGGCCCGTTCGGCGCACCGATCGAGTTTCAGGTGCGCACGCGCAAGATGCACGAGATCGCCGAAGCGGGCGTGGCCGCGCACTGGCTGTACAAGAACGGCGGCGCGGACCTGAACGACGTGCAGAAGCGCGCGCATCAGTGGCTCAAGTCGCTGCTCGATATTCAGAGCGAAGCGGGCGACTCGAGCGAATTCCTCGAACACGTCAAGATCGACCTGTTCCCGGACGCGGTCTACGTGTTTACGCCCAAGTCGAAGATCATGGCGCTGCCGCGCGGCGCCACGGCGCTCGACTTCGCGTATTCGATCCACAGCGACCTGGGCAACCAGTGCGTCGCGGTGAAGATCAACAACGAACTGTTGCCGCTGCGCACCGAGTTGAAGAGCGGCGACATCGTCGAAGTCATCACTGCGCCGTATTCGAAGCCGAATCCGGCGTGGCTCGGCTTCGTGCGTACCGGCAAGGCGCGCTCGGCGATCCGCCATTATCTGAAGACGATGCGGCTGAACGAGTCCGTTCAACTCGGCGAGCGTCTGGTCGACCAGGCGTTGAAGGGTTATGGGCTGGCGCTCTCGGATGTGACGCCGGAAGCGTGGGAAAAGCTCGTGCAATGGACGGGCAACAAGAACCGTCAGGAAATTTTCGCGGACATCGGTCTCGGCCGGCGTGTCGCGGCGGTCATGGCCAAGCGCATCGAAGTGCTGATGAGCGGCCGCGACGCCGACGACGACGGCTCGCGCTCCCACTCCGATTTGCCGCACGCGCCGCCGGTCGTCATTACCGGCACCGAGGGCATGTCGGTGCAACTGTCCGCGTGCTGCCGTCCGATTCCGGGCGACGACATCATGGGCTATATCGGCATCGGCCTCGGCATGGCGATCCACACCACGGATTGCCGCGTCGCGCAACGAATCCACCGGCGCGATCCGGGCCGCTGGATCGACGTCGCCTGGGCACCGCAACCGGGGCGTCTGTTCGACGTCGCCGTGAAGGTGCTGGTCAAGAACACCAAGGGCGTGTTCGCCCGCGTGGCGGCGGATATCACCTCGGCGGATGCCAACATCGTCCACATTGCAATGGACGAAGACCTGTCGCAGGAATCCACGGTGTTGCGCTTCGTGATCCAGGTCAGCGATCGTGTCCACTTGGCCAACGTCATGCGCCGGGTGCGCACGAACCCGGACGTCATGCGCATCGCGCGCGAGCGGCCGAGCGAGGAAGGCCATCACCGTCACGACGGCGGAATGCGCATCGACCGCGAGCGAGCGGATTACTGACCTTTCGTTTGACGCCTTGGGGTGGCCTCAGGGCGCTTCATTTCCCTCTTCAAATCTGAACGCACCGGCTACGCGCGTAGTCTCATCTGAAACTCAGGGAGAATGTTCGTGAACGTATCCGACCTCAACGGCCTGGCACTTGACTACTGGGTCGCCCGCAGCCTGCACGACTTCGTGCGCGAAATCTACTTTACCGACAGCGGCGAAACCGTGGCGGTTCGCGGCAACGACCGCGGACGTCCCTGGGATGGCCGTTTTACGCCTTCTACGTCATGGGAGGCTGCGGCGGCCGTGCTGGAGCGCGCGCAGCGGCTCGAAGTGCGTGAGCGCAGCCACCAGGGCGCGGCTCACTGCATCGCGGAATTCGAAGGCGGCCACCGAACCGTGGAAGGTCGGGGCGACTCGCTGCGGATCGCGCTGCTGCGGGCGTTCGTCGAGAGCCGTTATGGCGAAACCGTGGAGAATGTGCTGCATGAAGCACAGGCGCTGGCCGGCGATCGGGCGCAACCAATCGGTGAGCGGGAAATTGGCGGCGAGCAGGCGATGGCGGCTTCGTTCGGCGATGTGCCGAACCCGGATGGGCAAATCGGAGATATTCAGTCGGCGCCGCGATAAAGGGGCGTGTTTGGTTGCCGCCAAGGCCTTCGGGTGCAGCGGAACCCAAGCGAGGCCGGAACCGACGGACAAAAACAAAGGGCCTTCCGATCGGAAGGCCCTTTATAGGTGGTGCGGCTGGCAGGATTCGAACCCACGACCCCTTGGTTCGTAGCCAAGTACTCTATCCAACTGAGCTACAGCCGCACGCTAAACGGTGATGCTTACTGCACTGAAACTGGGGCAAAACGTAAGGGCCTCCCCAGAGGGAGGCCCTCGAATAAGTGGTGCGGCTGGCAGGATTCGAACCCACGACCCCTTGGTTCGTAGCCAAGTACTCTATCCAACTGAGCTACAGCCGCACGCAGAAACGAGATTATAGCAAAGGTTTCGAAAAAGGGAAGCATGTAACTGCGATTTGTCTCATAGTCGTGATCGTGTACCCTTGATAGGCAGTCGTTTGCTGCAGTTACCGGATCATCATGAACAAGGCCTTTGTCAAAGAGTCGAGCGAAGAGAATGACGACGATCTCGACGTCGCCCAGCCGGACGTTCCCGCTGGTACGAAAAACTACATCACGCCCGCCGGCTACCGGCGCATGCGCGATGAACTACTGCATCTGATCGACGTCGATCGGCCGGAAGTGGTCAAACTGGTGTCGTGGGCGGCCTCGAACGGCGATCGCTCCGAAAATGGCGATTACATCTATGGCAAGCGCCGGTTGCGCGAAATCGATCGGCGCATCCGTTTTCTGACCAAACGGCTGGATCTCGCTGAAGTCGTCGACAGCAGCAAGCAAGAGAATGTCGACCAGGTTTTCTTCGGCGCGGCTGTGGAGTATGCGACGGAGGACGGCGAAGAGCATATCGTGACGATCGTCGGCATCGACGAGGTCGATCTGGATATCGGCCACGTGAGCTGGATCTCGCCGATTGCGCGCGCGCTGCTGAAGGCGAAAGTCGGCGATACGGTCACGTTGTACACACCGGCCGGCCAGCAGCCGATCGACATACTCGACGTCAAATATCCGCCGCCTGATACGGGTGGTTAAGTCACGGCGGACAGGCTTCGTCTCGTTCTCGCCGATCATCTCCCGCCTTAGGCATAAAAAGGCACAAAAAAAGGCGCCGCGAACGGCGCCTTCGAGACCACGGGTGTAACCCGCAGCTTTAGAAGCGGTGACGCAGACCTGCGGTCACAGCGACTTGCTTGTTGTTGCCCGAAGCGGCCAGACCGTTGATATCGGCATCCACGACTGCGTTTTCGTTGACTTGCTGATACTCGCCTTGCAGGTACACGTCGGTACGCTTGGACAGCGCGTACGCGGTTTGCAGGTTGAACTGGTTCCAGTGCGGACGCGTGCCAGCCAGGCTCGCGCGGGTGTACGTGTACGAACCGGCAATGCTGACCGCCGGCGTCAGCGCATAGCGAGCGTTCGCTTCAAAGTTCTGGAAGTGAGCGCTGTTGTTGCCGAAGGCGATGCCGTTGGTTTGACCCGATGCGCCAGCGCCGATACCGGCCAGGCTCGACAGGTTCGTTTGCGAATACACGAGGCCGACTGTTGCCGGGCCGAACGCGTAGTTAGCACCCGCGCCCCACGTTTGCTGGCGGCCGGCGAAGAACGTGTTGTCGCTCGACACCGCGCCACCCGAATTGAATGCAGCAGCCGCGCCGGTCGCGCCGTTGCTGTTCAGTTGCAGGTAAGCGGCGGCGACGTTCAGGCCGCCCCAGTTGTACGACGCACCCGCGCTATAAGCGCGGTTGTTCGCGAAGCCGTCGGCCTGGTTCGAGAAGCCATACAACGCGCCGAACTTGAAGCCGCCGTAGTTGGCGCTCTGGTACTTGACCGAGTTGTTGACGCGGAACGAGTTGTTCAGGTTGTCGTTGTCGAACGGATGCGCGAACTGCGTGCCGCCGTATTGCGTGCCGGTCAATGCCAGCGGGGCGACGTAGTCGACCATGCTGTCGTATTGACGGCCCAAGGTGACGGCGCCGAACTGATCACTCGTCAAACCCACGAAGGCTTGACGGCCGAATTCGCGGCCGCCTTGCTTGAGCGTGCCGTCATTGATGCCGAAGCCGTTTTCCAACGTGAAGATGGCCTTGAGACCACCGCCCAGATCTTCAGATCCACGCAGGCCCCAGCGGCTGCCGTTCACCGAACCGCTTGTTTCCTGCCAGTTGCTGTGACCGTGCTGGTTGTTGGTATAGGTGATGCCGGCGTCGATCAAGCCGTACAACGTCACGCTGCTTTGCGCATGCGCGGCCGTTGCGAAGACGCCCGTGAGGGCGGCGACCATGAGTGTCTTTTTCATCTTGTAACTCCGAGAGCGAGAGTGGGCGTTGAACCCAGGCTTAGGGAGACCTTTCACGCGGGCGCTGCGAGAGGCGTAATCCGAGTGAGTTGCGCGCTCAACAAAATCGCGCTGGTTTCCGGTTAGGCAGAGTGTAGAGAGACACTTCGCGCAATGGACGTTCCGATTTCCGCAATAAAGTATTACGCGTTCGGAAACGATATGTGAATCTGGTTTAGGCCTTATAAATAAAGGCTTCCAGCGATTTTCACGAGAGGGCAGCGATGCGAGGATGGCGTTGCGTTGCTGATTCGCGACACTAATCGATGCAAAAAAACAACGTAATAAAACGTAAAATGAGATTGTTGTTGTTACTGAAATAGATGATTGTTGTTTATGTGAATAATCGAAATGGAGTCGAGCCGGTATACTGAAATTTCTGCTTTCCGAAGCGGACTTTTTCGTTGACGAAAAAGATCTCCAAACTTTTGTCGGCGCGACTTCCCAGTCGCGCTTTTTTTTCGCCTGTGTTCCGCCGATTGACGACGCGGTCAGTGGGCAGGCGCTGCGCCGTCCACTTCGTTCCAGTCGTCCGCTACCGGGACGCTCCAGTCTTCCATGACATAGCGCCGCGCATCCATGGGGGACGACAGCAGGTTCTGCCAATGATCTCCGTGCCACATGGGATCGATTTCGAAGATAGACGGCGTGGCCGCGACCGGTGTGGATTGTTCGGAAGCCGTGTTTGCGTGCGAGTGGGTCAGCCAGATAAAGAGGCGGCTGATTTGGTTGAACAGCATGGCAATCTCCCTAATGCGCGTTGCTACTACTACTGAATCCGATCTTCCTGCCGTGAGCGCGGTGCAGCAAGTCGGACAAACACTTACGGAAAACATCTTTTGTTACATATTTTCAACAATGTGCTGAAAATATCCCCGCTATAGCGCATTTCCGTAGTCAGATGGGTAATATTGACTTGGTCTGATTATTCGGATCGCAGTGAATCTATGCGCTCGGGATTTCTAAACCAAGAAGCGCAGGCTTATCGCATAGTGTGATAAGCGCATATCCAGAATTCGCTCGACGACAATTCTTCATTCCCCGTATAACGGCAATGCTGAATTTCGACCGCCGGATTTGATTGCGTGGCGCGGCCGTGATATTCGGCTGAGGGCAATGCCCGATATTGATAAATCCTCGAGGGAAACTGGAAAATGGAAACTGGTATCGTCAAATGGTTCAACGATGCTAAGGGCTTTGGCTTCATCACGTCGGATTCGGGCGGCGAGGATCTCTTCGCGCACTTTTCGGAGATTCGCGCGGAAGGGTTCAAGTCGCTGAAGGAAAACCAGCGCGTCTCGTTCGACGTCAAGGCCGGCCCGAAGGGCAAGCAGGCGGCGAATATCCAGCCGCTGTAAGCCTGTCAACGTGACTCGGCGCTCGGCCGGGCGGTAGAACGAACGAAAGCCTTCGCAAAACGCGAGGGCTTTTTTATGCCGAATTGTTGTTGGCCGCGGCAATCGTTTTTAACCATCTGGTTCGGAATGTTTTGAACGGCCGGCCAAAATCTCCCGAATGACTTCTCTGTCATTTCCCGGTGTCCGCCGTGAAAACATAATGATTTCTGCTTTGCGGGAGGCTTGCCGCTCACGCCAAAACAGGAACATTCCGCCTCAAGTCAGTTGACGTAATGCGATGCTATCCGGGTACTCGGCCGCCAACTGGTGCATACTTGCCGCAAAGCCACGCGTCCAAAGTCTCCTTTTCCATGTCTGAACAGTTTTTGCCGGAACCGGCCCTGGATGGTCCGATCGTCTTCGTCGACCTTGAAACCACTGGCGGCTCGACTGCCGAGCATCGCATCACCGAAGTCGGTGTGGTCGAAATAGGGCCTGCCGGCGTGTCGCGCTGGAGCAGTCTGGTCGACCCTCAGCAGCCGATTCCCTCATTCATCCAGCAGCTCACCGGCATCACGAATGCGATGGTGCGGGGCGCGCCGACCTTCGACGCGATCGCGCCGGCTCTCTTCGAGCGTCTGAACGGCAAACTGTTCGTCGCGCATAACGCCAGTTTCGATCGCGGTTTTCTGCGCGGCGAGTTTCGCCGGGTGGGGCTGGCGTTCGATCCGGACGTACTGTGCACCGTGCGCCTGTCGCGCGCGCTGTTTCCGGCGGAAAAGCGTCACGGTCTCGACGCTTTGGTCGAGCGTCATGCGCTCGTGCCGTCCGATCGCCACCGCGCGCTCGCCGACGCCGATCTGATCTGGCAGTTCTGGCAGCGTCTGCACGGCCTCGTGCCGCTCGACGTATTGCGCACGCAGATCGAGCGCACTACGCGGCGCTACCGGCTCGCGGGCGACATCACGGAAGATCTGCTCGACACGGCGCCGGCGGGTTGCGGCATCTACGCGTTCTATGGAGAAGAGGATTTGCCGCTGTATGTCGGGCGAAGCGTGCGCGTGCGCCAGCGGCTGCGTTCACATTTGACCGGCGAGCGGCGCTCGTCCAAAGATATCCGGCTTGCGCAGCAGGTGCGGCGCGTCGAGTGGCGCGCAACCGGCGGCGAATTGGGCGCCATGCTCGCGGAGGCGCAGTGGATCGCGACGTTGCGCCCCGGCCATAACCGGGTACCGCGTGTCGCCAAGAGCGATCCGGCGGACGCGCCCTGGCCGTTCGAGGGGCCGATCGTGTTCGAGGAGCGCGAGGAGGCGTCGCAGGCTCGTGCGTTTCATGTCGTCGACCGTTGGTGTTACGTGGGCCATGCGGCGTCGCTCGCGCAGGCTGCGGAGTTGCATGCGTCGAGCGCAGCGGGATCGTTCGAGCTGTCGACGTATCGCATCTTGCAGAGCCATCTCGCCCGCGGTTTGCGTGTGATGCCCTTGAGCGTGTCGAGCGGAACGGCGCTGGCGAGGCTTGCCTGACGGCGTTCGTCGGCTCGGCTTTCAGCGGCTTCGTTTTCAGCGGTTTGATGTTCAACCGATAGCCTGCCGTTCAAAGCGGATTCAAGCGCGCGCGCCAACACCGCGGCCAATAATCCCAGCCTGAGACCGTGCGCTTTACCCCACTCCGAACTAACCCGTCGCGCCCACACCGCCCGTTTCGCACACGTGCCCAAGCGCGCGAGTCAACGCGCTCGAATGAGCCGAGTCATAGCGAGTCAGCGATTTCCAGTTAGCCAGCGATTGCGCGACGCGCGACGGACAATCCTGCGCCGCACGCAACGGCTGCACGCGTGCAAGGCCGGCCACGAGCGATTGCGTCAGTCGGTCCAACTGCGGTCTCGTGCTGGTCGCCAGATCGGGAGCGGGTCCTTGCGGCGCCTGGCCGCCGCGCCATGTGGCGAACAGCGCGTTTTGCACCTCCTTGCTGGCGTCGATCTGATCCTGAAAGAAAGCACGGGCGAACGCCGGGTCGACGTTTGCGGCGACGGCGCGCTTTTCGACATCGGCGAGGAGGGCGTTCTCGCGCGGCGTGTCGGTAATGTCCTGGTGATTGACCCATTTCCAGCGCGCCACGGGTTCCGCGAGCGCGAGGCGTTGGGAGGCCAGCGCGATCAGATTGGTGAGCGCGGTATCGTCACCATCCGCGATGGCGGGAGCGGGCGCCAATGCAAGAGCAGCCAAAAGCGCGAGCGCGCATGACGCGCCGAAGCGGTACGAACGGTTCATGGAAGATGACAGTGGCCGAGCGGCCGCAGGGGAAAAACCAGAAGAATAGACGATGCGCCGAACGTGCGTCTGCGTTCCGGCGGAAATCTTCGGAAGGACGCTTGAATAGGCGAGCAAAAACACACGCCGGGCCGCACGGCCAGGCGTCGTCCGAATCAGACGGACTCACCCCGCGTCACGAATCGAGCCGAACACGAGCGGTCAGACGTGTGCATACAACCGCCGCGCGCCGGACGCGCGGACGTCGATGCTGCATCGCGCCACTGCCCCGTTACTTCGAGTCGCACGACTTGCGTTGTTCGTCGAAAAAGGCGCGAACGTGCTCCGGCAGTTCTGCACCCAAAAACTCGACGCCAGCGGGTTCCGGATCCGGGCAAAAAACTTTATCCGGGGTCGGAACTTTCGGTGGTTTGGCATCCATGATCTTTCTCCTTTACAAACCGATTATCGGCCTCGGTCCCCGTTTTGCACCAGCGCCTGATGCGGGCCACATGTTGTGTGTTGCTTTAACGGCACAGCCCGACAATGGAACGGAATGTTTGAATAGAATTTATCGGTTGACTGCTAATGCGCTGATTTCGCTTTCACCGGTCCCAGTCAGTCCGATACTTCCCGCTATTCCCTTCCTATCTTTGTCCCACGGGCTGTTCAGCAACCCGCCCTCGCTTTTGCGCACTCCACATTCATATTGGCCGATATGAATCCAATTGCCGTGGATTTTTGTGCACTGCCGCATCGGCAGGATTTTCTTCTTAAGTGGCCGAACGTTCGTTAATTACCGTTTCGTTCAGTACGCGCCATTCGGCCCCCTAATCTTTTGTAAACGAACCATTCTCGAATTTCGTTGACGGCTAAAAACATTTTTTAAGATTTTTTGCCTGAATAAGAAAACCTAACGTTCGGCAGCGAACGCTGGGCATTCGTCAGACGCTATTTCTACGCTGTCGGCACCGGGATTTTCACCGACGCGGAGTAAGCAGCCGGTTTATCAGTCACTTCGACCTGTCCGTGAATCCGCGCTTGATGACCGTCCGCAAACATGTAGTACGGGAATGGACGGGCCGGTTCCGACACGGCGTCGAGCCGCGCGATCAGTTCCGGCGCCAGCGTGAAGTCGAGCGAGCCGAGTGACTCCTGCAACTGCTCCGGCCGCGTCGCGCCGACGATGATGCTGGACACGCCGCGCTTCTGATGCAGCCAGTTCAGCGCGACTTGCGCCATCGGCCGGCCGGCGAGATTGGCGATGGACTCCAGTTCCGCCACGATGCGAAAGTTGCGTTCGGTCAGTTTGTCAAATCCCGGCGGCGGCGCGCTGGCCATGCTGGCGAGACGGCCGTCGCCGGAAAAACCGCCTGTCGCGCCGCTTTGCGAAGGCCGGTACTTGCCGGACAGCACGCCCATGCCGAGCGGACTCCACGGCACGAGCCCCATGCCGAGATTGGCGGCGAGATCGGCGAACTCATTTTCGGCATTGCGTTCGATCATCGAGTATTCGAGCTGCATGGCCGCGACCGGTTCGAAGCCGCGCCAGTCGGCGAGCGTCTGCGCGCGTCCGGCGAACCATGCGGGCGTATCCGACAAGCCGACATAGCGGATCTTGCCAGCGCGCACGGCGTCGTCCATTGCGCGCATGACTTCGTCCACCGGCGTGATGCGATCCCACGTGTGGAGGTAGTACAAGTCGATGTAGTCCGTGCCGAGCCGCTTGAGCGAGCCGTCCAGCGCGCGCAGCAGGTTCTTGCGATGGTTGCCGCCCGCGTTCGGGTTGCCGGTCTCGGCGTTGTAGCCGTACTTGGTCGCGATCACGAGCCGCTCGCGCAGGCCGCGCGCCGCGACGAACTTGCCCAGCCATTTCTCGCTCGTGCCCTCCGTGTAGAGGTCCGCGGTGTCGATGAAATTGCCGCCGGCATCCACGTACAGATCGAACAGCCGTTGCGCGGACTTTTCCTCGGCACCCCAGCCCCATTCGGTGCCGAAAGTCATCGTGCCGAGCGCGATCGGGCTAACGCGCAAGCCTGAACGGCCGAGCAGGGTATAGCGATTCATCGTCATGTCAGTCTCCTTGGGCGGTGTCGTAGGAAAAATTGAATCCATGGCCTATCGTGCGCCGATTCTTTTCGTGGAAAAATGCCGCTTGTCTGCAAGGATTGTGAAGTCCGGCTTAACAATGGAGGCGACGATGGATCCTGCGCAATTGCCGGCGTTGATGGCGTTCGTGAGCGTGGCGCGTCACGGTAGCTTCACGCACGCGGCCGCCGAGACCGGCGTGACGGCGTCGGCGCTGTCGCAAAGCATCCGCTCGCTCGAAACGCAATTGAATGTGCGTCTGTTCAACCGGACGACCCGGCGCGTAGCACTGACCGAAGCCGGCGCGCAGTTTCTCGCTCGCGTGCGACCGGCGCTGGGCGAACTCGAGGCCGCCTTCGAAGCGCTCGACGAAACCCGCGACCAGCCCGCCGGCAATTTGCGCATCAATTTGCCGCGGGTCGCGAGCGAACTGCTGGTGCTGCCGCATCTCGCGGAATTCACGCGCCGCTATCCGCAGATCCGTCTCGACATGACGCTCGACGACGGCATGGCCGATGTCGTCGGCGAAGGCTTCGATGCGGGCATTCGGCTCGGCGAACGGGTCGCGCAGGACATGGTGGCGGTGCCGTTGAGCGGCGAGATTCGCATTGCGGTGGCGGGCTCGCCGGGCTATTTCGAGCGCTATGCACCGCCCGCGACGCCAGCCGATCTTGCCGCGCATGACTGCCTGCGCTACCGCTTTGCGTCGAGCGGCGGCATCTATCGATGGGAGTTCGCGCCACCCGATGATCCGGCGCGCGTGTTCGAAGTCGAGACGCGCGGCGCGCTCGTCACCAACGACTTGCGCACGATGGTGCAAGCGGCCGAGCAGGGCGTGGGTCTGCTGCACGTCATCGAGGACTACGTACGCGATCAACTCGACGATGGCCGCCTAGTGCGCGTGCTCGACGCATGGTGTCCGAGCTTCCCCGGTTTCTATCTCTACACGGCGAGCCGCGCGCAGATGCCGCTCAAACTGCGCGCGCTGATCGATTTCCTGAAGGAGAAGCGCGGCGCTCGCTAGCGCGCACGCTTCTTTCGCCTTCACGCTGCGAGTTGTTGCCGCAGATACTCGGCGGTGCGGCTTTCCTTCACGCGCACGATCTCGGCCGGTGTGCCGTTCGCTACGATCTTGCCGCCGGCGTCGCCGGCGCCCGGGCCGACATCGATGACCCAGTCGCTTTGCGCCGCCACCCGCATGTCGTGTTCGACCACCACGACGGTATTGCCGGCATCCACGAGCCCCTGGAGTTGCACCATGAGCCGGTCGACGTCGGCGGGATGCAGGCCGGTGGTCGGCTCGTCGAGGATATAGAGCGTGTCGCCGCGTTGCGCGCGTTGCAATTCGGTGGCGAGTTTGATGCGTTGGGCTTCGCCGCCGGACAATTCGGTGGCGGGCTGACCGAGCCGCAGATAGCCGAGGCCGATGTCGCGCAACACTTTCAGCGCGCGCATCACGCTGGGCTCGTCGGCGAAGAAATCGCAGGCGGCGTCGACGGTCAGGCCGAGCACCTCGGCGATGTTTTTATCGCGCCATGTGACTTCCAGTGTCTGCGTGTTGTAGCGCGTGCCGTGACAGGTCGAGCAGGGCGCATAGACGCTTGGTAGAAACAACAGTTCGACGCTGACGAAGCCTTCGCCTTCGCAAGTCAGGCAACGGCCTTGCGCCACGTTGAACGAGAAGCGGCCTGCGCTGTAGCGGCGCTTGCGGGCGAGCGGCGTGTCGGCGAACAGCTTGCGCACGTGGTCGAAGAGGCCCGTGTAGGTAGCGAGGTTGGAACGCGGGGTGCGGCCGATCGGTTTCTGATCGACGCGTACGAGTCGCCGCAGCGCGCCCATGCCCTCGACGATGTGGCCGCCGGTCGGCGCGGTTGCGGCGGCGAGCAACGGGTCTTGTTCGTCGGCGTCCGGATTGTCGAACACGCGTCCAAGGTGGCTCGCGACGAGTTCCGGCAGCGCCTGGCTCACGAGGCTCGACTTGCCCGAGCCCGACACGCCCGTGACCGCAGTCAGGCAGCCGAGCGGAAACTCGGCGTCCAGTCCGTGCAGATTATTGCGCGTGATGCCCGCGAGCCGCAGCCAGCCAGCAGGTTCACGCGACGCGCGCTCGACAGGCGCGGGCGGCGCGAACAGATGCCGGCGCGTTTGCGACGCTTCGACCTTCGCGAGACCGGCGGGCGGCCCGCTATAGACCACATGGCCGCCTGCTTCGCCGGCCGCGGGACCGACGTCGACGAGCCAGTCGGCGCGCCGCATCATCTGCAAATCGTGTTCGACGACGAACAGCGAATTGCCCGCGGCCTTCAATCCCTGCAGCGCGCTGAAGAGCGCTTCGCCGTCGGCGGGATGCAGGCCGGCCGATGGCTCGTCGAGCACATACACGACGCCGAACAACTGCGACGACAACTGCGTGGCGAGCCGCAAGCGCTGCAATTCGCCCGATGACAGCGTAGGCGTACTGCGCTCTAGCGCGAGATAGCCCAGACCCAGATCGACCAATGTCGTCAGGCGTTCGAGCAACTCGGCTGCAATGCGCTGCGCGGCGACGCGTTTTTCTTCGGAGAGGTTAGGCGTGCGCCGCACGTCGGGCGAGGCTTTGTGCGCGGAACCACCGGCGGCGATCCGTTTGTCGACGGCATCGCGCATGGCGCTCTTGCTGAGCACACTGCCTTTGGCGGCGGTTTGGCCCGGGTGTGTTGCATCGGCTTGAGGCCATTCGCCGCGCGCGATCGGTTCGAGCATCTCGGCAAGCCTGGCGAGCGGCAACTGGGCAAACTCGCCGATATCGAGTCCGGCGAATTTCACCGACAGCGCTTCTTTCTTGAGCCGCTTGCCATGACACGTCGGACAGACGCTACCGACCATGAATTGCGACACGCGTTTTTTCATCAACGCGCTTTGAGTGTTCGCGAACGTGTGCAACACGTAGCGGCGCGCGCCGGTGAAGGTGCCCTGATAGCTCGGCTCGTCGCGGCGCTTGAACGCGGCGCGGGTTTCCTTAGGCGTGAGGCCGGCGTAGACGGGCGCGGTCGGCTGTTCGTCGGTGAAGAGAATCCAGTCGCGGTCTTTCTTCGGCAAGTCGCGCCACGGCTTATCGACGTCGTAGCCGAGCGTCACCAGAATGTCGCGCAGATTCTGTCCGTGCCAGGCGGGCGGCCATGCGGCGATCGCGCGCTCGCGAATGGTCAGCGAGTCGTCGGGCACCATCGATTTTTCGTTGACCTCGTACACGCGGCCGAGTCCGTGGCAAGTCGGGCAGGCGCCTTGCACGGTGTTCGGCGAGAAATCTTCGGCGAACAGCATGGGTTGCTTCGGCGGATAGTCGCCGGTGCGCGAATACAGCATGCGCACGAGGCTCGACAGCGTGGTCACGCTGCCCACCGACGAGCGCGCGCTCGGCGTGCCGCGCTGCTGCTGCAAGGCGACCGCGGGCGGCAGGCCTTCGATGGCGTCGACCTCGGGCACGCCGACCTGCTCGATCAGGCGTCGGGCATACGGCGCGACCGATTCGAAATAGCGCCGCTGTGCCTCGGCGTACAAGGTGCCGAATGCCAGCGACGATTTGCCCGAGCCGGACACGCCGGTGAAGACGACCAGAGCATCACGCGGAATCTGCACGTCGACGTTTTTCAGATTGTGTTCGCGAGCACCGCGCACGCGCACGAAGCCGGTGAATGCGGGGGCGTCGGGAGAGGGCGGTGTCGAGCGAGGCTTGCTGCGGATGGCGTCCATATCGATGAATAACGGATAAGCGCGGCCCGGCGGATCGGGCGAACGCTGGTGAGGTCGCACGGAACATGCCCGACGATGAAGTTGCGATGATGCCATTGACGGTGGCGCGCGCACTGAGTCAATCGAGCAATCGCCGCCTATCATTGAAGCGACTATCCGCGCCCAGAGTGCGGTGGATAACGGACGCGCCACGGCCGGCGCGGAAGATGGCAGTCTTCGCCCTTCAGAGAGTTCGCCATGGAAAACGCTGTGTACTGGAAAGGTCGTCAGGTCGGAATCGAGTGTGACGGCCGGATTTTGTGGTTCTCTTCGGCGCCGCAGGAAGCGGTCGCGGCCTACGGCACTCAGCAGGCAGAGCCGGCGCGAGCGGAAGATTCCGTTGTGGCACGCAACCTCGGCGTGACAGCGCAATTCGATCGGCTGGATTTTCGTGGGTGATCCGCGACACGAGCAGAATCGGAAAAGCACACGCAGAAAAACAAAAAGCCCAGTCGCGAGGACTGGGCTTTTTGCTTGAATCTTGTGGTGCCGGAAAGAGGAATCGAACCCCCGACCTTCGCATTACGAATGCGCTGCTCTACCGTCTGAGCTATTCCGGCATCAGGAGAAACGAGATTATAGGGACTTCTTTATCGGCTTGGCAAGCCCCTGAACTCACTTTTTTGTTTCGAGATGGTAGCGGGTCACGCGGTCCACCTCGTTCTTCGAGCCGAGGAACACCGCCACGCGCTCGTGCAGGCTTTTCGGCTGGATGTCCAGAATGCGCTTCTCGCCGTTGGTCGCGGCGCCGCCCGCCTGCTCGACGATGAACGCCATCGGATTCGCTTCGTACATCAGGCGCAGCTTGCCCGGCTTGTCCGGCGTGCGCTTGTCGGCCGGATACATGAAGATGCCGCCGCGATTCAGGATACGGTGCACGTCCGCCACCATCGACGCGATCCAGCGCATGTTGAAGTCGGCCTGGCGTGAACCGTCCGTGCCAGCCTTCAACTCGCCGATGTACTGCTGGACCGGCGGATACCAGTGACGCTCGTTCGAAGCGTTGATCGCGTATTCACGCGTTTCGACCGGAATGCGCATGTCGCTTTGCGTGAGCACCCACGAGCCGAGTTCGCGGTCGAGCGTGAAGCAGTTCACGCCGTTGCCGGTAGTCAGCACCAGCACCGTTTGCGGACCGTACACCGCGTAGCCCGCGGCGACCTGCTGCGTACCCGGTTGCAGGAACGACTGTTCGGTGGGCTGCTGGCCGTCCGGGCAGCGCAGCACTGAGAAGATCGTGCCGATCGACACATTGACGTCGATGTTCGACGAGCCGTCGAGCGGATCGAACACGAGCAGGTATTCGCCCTTCGGATAGTTCGCCGGGATCGGGAAGAACTGTTCCATTTCCTCGGACGCCATGCCGGCGAGGTTGCCGCCCCATTCATTCGCTTCGAGCAGGATTTCGTTCGACAGGATGTCGAGCTTCTTCTGCACTTCGCCTTGAACGTTCTCGCTGCCCGCCGTGCCGAGCGCATCGCCCAGCGCGCCCTTGCTGACGTGGTAGCTGATCGCTTTGCACGCACGCGCAACGACTTCGATCAAAAGGCGCAGATCGGCCGGCAGGTTGTTGGTTTCGCGCTGCTGCTCGATCAGGTACTTCGTGAGAGTGGTACGACGTTGCAAAGCCATGCTGTACTCCGGGAAGGCTTGAGGAATATTCCGATTTTAACCGTTCGTTGTGTCGCTTCCGTGCTTTTGCGCGAGAACCGTGTAGGGCGACGCCGCCGGGCACACCGGTGCGGCTGAAATTCAGGCTTTGCGGCGCGCCTTGCCGGCCGTGAGCTTGCCGCTCGCGCTCGCCGCGAGCGCTGCGGCACGGGCGTGTTCGGTCGAAACCTTCGGCATTTTCGGGCGGTCCGCCTTCGGCATGGGTTCGATCTCGCGTTCGATCTGTTCTCCGGCGGCCACGGTGGCGACGCGCAGGTCGTAGGCGATTTGCAGGTTGAGCCAGAACTGCGCGCTCGCGCCGAAGTAGCGCTCGAGCCGCAGCGCGGTGTCGGCCGAGACGGCGCGCTTGCCGCGCACCACGTCGTTGATGCGCGGAGCCGGTACGCGCAGCGCAAGCGCGAGCGCGTTGACGGACATGCCGAGCGGTTGGAGAAACTCGCTGCGCAGAATCTCGCCCGGATGGATTTCCGGGATGCTGTCGCCCGTGTCGATGTCCGAGAAATCGATGCTGCCCAGATCGGAGCGTTTGATGACCATGCCGGTCTCCCAATAATCAGTGATAGTCGACAATCTCGACATTCATCGCTTCCCCGTCGACGAAATGAAAACAGATGCGCCATTGCGCATTGATCCGAATACTCCATTGCCCGCTGCGCTGGCCTTGCAGCGCTTCCAGCCGGTTGCCGGGCGGCGCATGCAGGTCGCGGATGGACTTCGCGGCGTCGATCACAAACAGCTTGCGGCGCGCGAGCGCCTGCATGTGAAGCGGCAATGAGTACACGAATTTGCCCTGAAAGATTCTCGCCGTAGCTTTGTCGCCGAATGTCGTGATCATGGGATGATATAACGCATCGCGTTAAACGTAAACCGTTAAGTGATGCGTTTACTTTCACTCCGCCGACGCGAGTCGAACAGTCGTCCAGATGGCTAACGTGATTGCCGCGCGCCGCCGCGCCGGCGAACGCAGGACGAAAAAAAGCCGGCAACACGCGCCGGCTTTTCGATGCGACAAAGGCGCTCAGGCGAGCATCACGCCAACGCTTTCTCTACGATCTCGCGCACGTCGCGCGATTTCACCTGGGACGCCACTTTCTCCAGCGCCGCGCGCATGCCGTCGCGCAGTGTCGGCGTAAAGCGGCGCCACAATTCCAGCGAGCGGGCGAGGCGAGCGGCCACTTGCGGATTGATGGCGTCGAGCGCGATCACCTGATCGGCCCAGAACGCGTAGCCCGAGCCGTCTTCGGCATGGAACTGCGCCGGATTCGCCGCGCAGAAGCTGAAAATCAGCGAGCGCGCGCGGTTCGGGTTCTTCAGGTTGAAAGCCGGATGCGCCATCAGCTTGCGCACGATGTCGATCACCGTACGTTGCGCGCTGCCACGCTGCGTGGCCTGCAAGGCGAACCACTTGTCGATGACGAGCGGCTCCTTTTCGAAGCGCCGGTAGAAATCGTCCAGCGCCTGCTGCGCTTCGGCGCTGCCGCCATTGGCCGCCGACGCATTAAGCAGCGCGGAGAGCGCCGCCGAGCGGTCGGTCATGTTGTTCGCCGCATCGTATTGCGCGGACGCGAGACGCACGGCCTCGGCCGGATCGTCCAGTTCCGCGAGGTACGACAGCGCGAGGTTCTTCAGCGCGCGATGACCGGACGCTTCCGGCGTGGCCTCGTACGCGCCCGGCGTGCGGTGCTGCTCGTACACCTTGAGCCAGTCGCCCTTGAGCGCATTGGCGAGACGCTTGCGCACGAACTGCCGCGCGGCATGCACGGCCGCCGGATTCGATTCGGCCATCTGCTCGGCCAGATACGCTTCCGAAGGCAGCATCAACGCGAGTTCGCGGAACGAAGGCGAGAGGGTTTCGTCGGTCAGCACGCGTGCGAACGCGGCGACCACGGAGTCGTCGAGTTGCAGCGGCACGCCGGTGGCGGCGCGTCCGGCGAGCGTGAGCAGCTCGCGCGTGGCGAGCCGTTGGCCGGCTTCCCAGCGGTTGAACGGATCGCTGTCGTGGGCGAGCAGGAACGCCAGCTGTTCCGCCGAGTAGTCGTATTCGACGATCACCGGCGCCGAGAAATTGCGCAGCAGCGAAGGCAGCGGCTCCTGCGCCACGTTGACGAACGTAAAGGTCTGGTCCGTGTGCGTGAATTCGAGCACGCGCGTGGTGAAGGCCGAGGCCGTGTTTTCGCCCTGCAATTGCAGCGGCAGATCCTTGCCGTCCTTGCCGATCAGGCCGATCGCGAACGGAATCAGCAGCGGACCTTTTTGCGTTTCGCGCGCGGCCGGCGCGCCTTCGCCGTAGCCTTGCGTGAGCGTCACGCTGTAGCGTTGCTGCGCGGCGTCGTAGTGGGTGCGCACGGAAACGCGCGGCGTGCCGGCCTGGCTATACCAGCGCTCGAACTGCGTGAGATCGCGGCCGTTCGCGTCGGCGAGCGCGTGACGGAAATCGTCGCAGGTCACGGCCTGGCCGTCATGACGCTTGAAGTACAGGTCCATGCCCTTGCGGAAACCGTCGCGGCCGAACAGCGTCTGATACATCCGCACGACTTCCGAGCCTTTCTCGTAGACGGTCATCGTGTAGAAGTTGTTGATCTCGACGTAGCTTTCCGGGCGCACTGGATGCGCCATCGGACCCGCGTCTTCCGCGAACTGCATCTGGCGCAGCACGCGCACGTCCTCGATGCGCTTGGTGGCGCGCGCGGCTTCGTCCGTTGCACCGCCCGCCATGTCGGCCGAGAACTCCTGATCGCGGAACACCGTCAGGCCTTCTTTCAGGCTCAGCTGGAACCAGTCGCGGCACGTCACGCGGTTGCCGGTCCAGTTGTGGAAATACTCGTGGCCGACCACGGCCTCGATGTTCGCGAAGTCGGTGTCGGTGGCCGTTTCGGGGTTCGCCAGCACGTACTTCGTGTTGAAGACGTTGAGCCCCTTGTTCTCCATCGCGCCCATGTTGAAGTCGCTCACCGCGACGATCATGAAGCGGTCCAGATCGAGTTCGAGCCCGAAGCGCTCCTCGTCCCAGCGGATCGAATGGATCAGCGAATCCATCGCATGACGGGTCTTGTCGAGGTCGTGCGGCTCGACCCACACCTGCAGCAGCTTTTCCTTGCCCGAGCCGCTCTTCACGCGCTCTTCCAGGGCGACCAGCTTGCCGGCGACCAGCGCGAACAGATAGCTCGGCTTTCTGAACGGATCTTCCCAGCGCGCGAAGTGGCGGCCGTCCGGCAAATCGCCTTCTTCGAGCAGGTTGCCGTTCGACAGCAACACCGGATAATCGGCCTTGCTGGCGCGCAACGTGACCGTGAAGGTCGCCATCACGTCCGGACGGTCGAGGAAATAAGTAATGCGGCGAAAGCCCTCGGCCTCGCACTGCGTGAAGAAGTTGCCGCCCGACACATAAAGGCCCGACAGCGTGGTGTTCTCAGCCGGATTGCAGAGGCTCGTGAGCGTCAGTTCGAACTGGTCCGGCACGTTGTCGAGCAGCAGGCCGTGTTCGTGCGCGTGAGCGTTGGCGAACGGCTGGCCGTCGATCTCGGCGCTGACGAACTCCAGTTGTTCGCCCATCAATTCCAGATGCAAGGCGCGCGATGCCTCCGGATTGCGGCGCACGCGCATCGTGTTCCGGACAACCGTGCGTTCGGGGACGAGATCGAACTCCAGTGCGACGGTGTCGATCAGGAAGGCGGGCGGCGCGTAGTCGGCGCGGCGGATCACATTGGGCGTTGCGGTATCGGCCATGGCGTTCTGTAGTGTTGGAACTCGAGTCGGCGAGCGCGCTTCTGGCGTGCGGGCCGGGCATGTCGAGCCATTGTACAAAGCCTCGGAGAATTGTGCGGAGCGAACTTTTTACCGAGTCGCCTGGTCAGCGTATTATCGGGCGCCCGCGTGCGGGAAAGCCTGTGCGTCGACGAGGCCGGGTTTGGCGGAGAATACAGAGGCAATTCAAAAGCTTCACGAGGTAGACCATGAAAATCGATCGATGGACCCGCCGCGCCACGCTGCTGATAGCCGCGCTGACGGTGCTGCTGTCCGGCTGCACGACCTACGTGACCACCCAGGTCACGGCCTTCTCCGACTGGAGCGGGAACGACGCCACCCGAACCTATGCGTTCACGCGAGCGGCGGACCAGCAGAATAATCTCGAACTCAGCACCTACGAGCGCTTTGTCGCGAACGAACTCGCCACGCATTCGTTCCGCCAGGTCGACGCCGCGCAGGCGCGCTATCTGGTCGGGCTCTCGTATGGAATTCGTTCGGACATGGTGACGGTCTCGGAGCCGGTGTATTACAACCCGTGGCCGGCGCCGTACTGGGGTTGGGGCCGGCCGTTCGATCCGTGGGGCCCATGGGGCGGGTATTCGACCACCTACGTGAACCAGAGCTATCCGATCTTCACGCACCTGCTGGGCGTGCGGATAACCGAGCGGGCGAGCGGCAAGGAGGTCTACAACGTGACGGCGCGCAATACGGGCGGCGAGTCGTCGCTGGTTCGGGCCATGCCGTATCTGGCGCGTAGCGCGCTGGCCGATTTCCCGCTTGGCAACGGCGTGGTTCATACGGTGAAGATTCCGGTCGGCCAGAGCGGCGGGGCATCGAACGAAATGGTGGCGACCGGTACAGCGCCCGCCGCCGCACCGGTGCCGGCGTCCGATGCGAAAGTCGTTCAGTAAATAGTACCTGCGTGGCGGTGCGCGTCCAAATCGTGGCATCGGTAGCATGCAAACGGCTCGACAGTTCACCCTGCCGGGCCGTTCGGTTTTCAGCGCCGGAGAAAACGCGAAGCTCCGCGCCCGATACCGGATTTCGGCATCCGTGCCACGGCAATTTGCATCTCAGAAACGGCGCACTCGAACCGGCCATGCGATGCGCATTTCAGGACGAGGCCGGCTAACGACGCAAGCTGCTTCCAATCTGAAACACTTTTTAAGAAAGTAAATTGAAAGTATTGACGCATTTCGGCGAAATATTTCTTTGGCAGATCGGCGGCAAGCCGCGCTGCTGATGGGCAGAGGCTCCGTTCGAAATGCGGAAAATGGTGCCGGAGGTCCATGCCATCGCTATTCAGCCGGGCGTCGCATGTGAGATACGGATACAGATGGATACGTCTTTTGTGGCTGATTTATCCCAGAATATTCAGTATGATTCCGCCGACCATAGGGAGCCGGAGACAATCCTTCAGACTAATTGACAAAGGCGCCTAAATAATCGGGGCCAAGTGCCGTTAATTCGCTGAACCCTATATAAGAAGATTGGATTGACCCCGGCTGGAGATTGCCGGTCCGCGCGGCGCGTGCACGCTGTGACGGTGCCGTATTCCGTCAGGCGCTTCAGCCTCTCCTCGCTTCTACGCGCGAACACCGATATGCCCGATCTGCACTGGACCATTCCGGTCGCTCGCTGGTCTAGCTGGCCTGCTGCCGCATCTGCCGCACCCGATATCGGCTTCATCGAGCCGATCGTGCGGCGTCGTCTGAGCACTCTGTCGAGAGTGGCGCTGAAAGTTGCGCACGATTGTGTCGCCAAGGACGCGGTGCGGGTCGTGTTCGCCTCGCGCCACGGGGAATTGCGGCGCACGACGGACATTCTGCGCGCCATCAGCGCGGGCGAGCCGGTGTCGCCAACCGCGTTCAGCCTGTCGGTGCTCAACGCCATGACCGGCATATTCGGCATTGCCCGCAGCGACCGCTCCGCGGCGAGCGCGATCTCGGCCGGCGCGGAAACGCTCGGTTACGCGCTGCTGGAAGCGCACGCGCAATACGCCACGCAGCCGGATTCGCCCCTGCTGCTGGTGTACGCCGATGAACCGGCCGACCCGGCGTACGGCACGATCGAAGACGAAGTACAGGGCGGCGCGATCGCGATCCTGCTCGATAGCGAAACGGCGACGGGCGAGCTGGTGTGCACGGTATCGCGCACGGACCAGCCGGAATCCGAGCCGACGCACGAAGCGAGCGCAAGCGCCACCTCGGAAACCCTCTTCGCGACCCAGAGCCAGGCGCTGCAGCACTGCCTGGAAACCGGCCTGCCCACCGCCTGGCAAAACACCGGCGCCACCTGGCATTGGAGTTGGCATGACCGCGCGGCTTGATTATTTCTGGCGATTCTGCGCGACCGGCATGGCCTTCGTGGTCTTCGGCGTGTGCGGCGTGCTGTTCTCGGTGGTGGTTTTTCCGCTCGCATGGGTGTGGCCGCACCGCGCGTCGCGCCAATTTGCCGTGACGAGCGTGATCCACTGGTTTTTCCGCGCGCTGGTCGCGGTATTGCAACGCATCGGCGTGATGGAACTGGAAGTCTCGGGCGTGCAGGCGTTGCGCGCGGGCGGCCCGGCGATCGTAGTCGCGAATCACCCGACCTATCTCGACGTGATGGTGCTACTGTCGCTCACGCCGCATGCCTGCTGCGTGGTGAAAAACGCGCACTGGGGCAACCCGTGTTTCTGGGGCATCGTGCGCTCGGCCGAGTACGTCAGCAATGCCGATCCCGCGGAACTCGTCGAGGCCGGCGCGAAGCAACTGGCGGCAGGCTATACCATGATTATTTTTCCGGAAGGCACGCGCAGCCCGGCGCCGAACCGGCTGCATGCGTTTTCGCGCGGTTTCGCGCACATGGCGCTGAAGGTCGGCGCGCCGATCGTCCCAGTGCTGATGGATTGCGATCCGCCCGCATTCACCAAGCAGATGCGCTGGTACGACGTGCCGGCGCGCGCGTTCAGAATGCGCGTGAACGTGCTCGAACCGCTCGGCGTCGACCAGCTCGCGGCCCATGACACTCCACCGGCTCTCGCGGCGCGCAGCGTGACGAGCGCCGTCGAAGCACACATTACTCAGCACCTGTTCGATTATGGATTCTTTAAAACTGGAAATTAAACAGCTCCTGATCGAAGCTCTCGATCTGGAAGACCTGAGCCCGGCCGATATCGACGACGATGCACCGCTGTTCGATACCGACGGTATCGGTCTCGATTCGATCGATGCGCTCGAAATCGGCATCGTGCTGCGCAAACAATACCAACTGACCATCGCAGCGAACGACGAGCGCACGCGCGAACACTTCCGCTCGATCAGCACGCTGGCCGCGCTGGTGGCAAGCCAGCGCGAAGCGGTGCACGCTGTGAACGAAACAACCAGAAAGGGGGAGTAAATCGTGTCCGAGGCAGAGATTCTGGAGCGCATCCGCGCCATCTTCAAAGAGAACTTCGCAATCGAGCCCGAGCGCGTCACGCCGCAGGCGCATCTGTTCGAAGACCTCGATCTCGACAGCATCGACGCCGTCGACCTCGCGATCAAACTGCAGGAGATGACCGGACGCCGCATCAAGCCGGAAGAGTTCAAGTCGGTGCGCACCGTCGGCGACGTGATCGGTGCGGTCGAATCGCTGCTGGCGGCACAAGGCTGATGCCATCCGTGCGCTCGCGAACGCAAGCGGCGGCGGATCGGGCCGCCGATGCCTCGCCCGGCACTGAGCGCCACCTGGGCAAAACCGTCGTGCAGGTGCTGTTAAAGCTCGCGTACCCCGCGTTGATTCTGTGCGCGTGGAAATGGGACACGCCGCGCTACGTCGGCTGCATGCTGTTTGCGATCCTGTGGCTGCAGCGCTGGGCCGGCAGCGGCCCGGTCGCGACCTCGTTGCGGCGGCTTTCCACAATCGACTGGACCGTGGTCGGTTTGCTGAGCTGCGCGTCGGCGGCGATCGTGTTGACCAATAGCGAGCTGCTGCTGCGTCTTTACCCGTCGCTCGTCAATCTGGGCCTGTTGATCGCGTTCGGGGCGACGCTCGTGCGCGGGCCGTCGATGATCGAAAAGTTCGCGCGCCTCGGCAATCCGAACCTGCCGCCGGGCGCGGTGCGCCATACGCTGCGCGTGACCCAGGTGTGGTGTGCGTTCTTCGCACTGAACGGCGTGTTTTCCGCTTATACCGCGCTGTATTGGAGCCGCGCGAGCTGGTCGCTCTATAACGGCGCGATCGCGTATGTGCTGATCGGTGTGCTGCTGGTGGCCGAGGTCATCTGGCGTTATCTGGTCGTGCTGCCGCGCGCCGCGCGTTCGGAGGCGGCATGATCGCGTTGCATGATCTGTTGTCGGTAGCTGGTGGGACTGCCGTGGTGCATGCGCCCGTATGTCGTGACGGCGCCGCGCTGCTCGATCGCGCGGCGTTTCGCGCGCGCGTCGCCGGGCTGATCGCGCTCGTGCAAACGCAAGCTGCTCAACGCTACGCGTTGTGCATCGACGATCCGTTCGATTTTGCCTGCGCGCTCTTTGCGCTGTTCGCGTGCGGCAAGGAGCCGGTGATTCCGGCCAACTCGACGCCGGGCTATCTCGCCGATCTCGCCGACGCGTATGAAGTCGTGCTGACCGACGCGGATTTGCCGCCATTTGCAGCCGCTGTCGAAGGCAAGGCCGAAGCTGCTGCAGCGCATACGTTCCGCGCGACTTACGCAATCGACCCACAAGCTCCGCTCAGGCTCTACACCTCAGGCAGCAGCGGCCGCCCCAAGCCGATCCGCAAGACGCTCGCGCAATTCAACGCCGAAGTGCACACGCTTGAAAAGCAGTGGGGCGCGCTAGTCGGCGACGCGACGATGCTCGCGAGCGTGCCGCATCACCACATCTACGGTTTGCTGTTTCGCGTGCTCTGGCCGCTTGCAGCCGGCCGTGCCTTCGACCGCGCGGTCAGCATCGAGCCGTTGCATCTACAAGCGCAGATCGACCGATGCGGCGCAGCGGTGATCGTCTCGACGCCCGCACAACTGTCGCGCTGGCCCGCGCTGCCCGGCTTCGCCGACCTGACGCCGGCGCCGCGCGCGTTCTTTTCATCGGGCGGTCCGCTCGCGCTCGAAACCTCGCAGGAATACGCCGCAGCCTACGGCGCGGCGCCGCTCGAGATTTACGGCAGCACGGAAACCGGCGGCATCGCGTGGCGGCGCCAGGATCAGACCGATGCCTGGCAACCGGTGTCGGGCATCGAAGTGCGCCGCGACGAAGACGGCGCGCTGAATGTCCGCTCGCCGCATCTCGATCACGCCGGCTGGCATCGCACCGACGACAAGATCGCCTTCGACGCCGAGGGCCGCTTCCGCCTGCAAGGCCGGCTTGACCGCGTGCTCAAGCTCGACGGTAAGCGCGTCTCGCTGCCGGAACTGGAAGCGCGCCTCGCGCTGCATCCGTATGTGGCGCAAGCGGCGCTCGTGCCGCTGGAAGGCGCCTCGCGCGAGCGCGTCGGCGCCGTCGTGGCGCTGACCGAAGCGGGCGGCGCGGCCTTGCGCGACGACGGTCGCGTGGCGCTCGCGAAAGTCCTGCGCCGGCATCTCGCCGAATATTTCGACGTCGTGGTGCTGCCGCGCCACTGGCGTTTTCGCGTCACGCTGCCGTTCGACGCGCGCGGCAAACTGCCGGTGGCCGCCGTGGCGGCCGCGTTCGAACCGCGCGTCGAAGGCATGGAAGTGCTGGCCGAAGCGCGGAGTGGCGACACGCTGCACTACGAGTTGCGCGTGCCGCCGACGCTCGTGCATTTCGCCGGCCACTTTCCCCGCCTGCCGATTCTGCCCGGCGTCGTCCAGGTCGACTGGGCGATGCGTCTGGCCGCCGAGCATGTGCCAGCCGTGCGCGCGGTGGCGTCTATCGATCGTTTGAAGTTCATGGCGCCGGTGTCGCCGGGTGCGGTGCTCAAGCTCACGCTCGCGCACGACGCGGCGCGCCGGCGCGTGCAGTTCGCGTACCGCGTGAGCGGCCGCGACTGCGCGTCCGGCGTGATCGTCTACGGGGAGGGCGCGTGATGACCTTCTCTCCATGCATCGTCATTCCGATCTACAACCATAAGGACGCGATCGGCGCGACCGTCGCGCATCTGGCGGTTCACGGCCTGCCGTTGTTTGTCGTCGATGATGGCAGCGACGAGGCCACCCAGCAGGTGCTCGCCGCGCTCGCGCAGCAGTACGCGGGACAGCTCACGCTGCTGCGCCTGGCGGTCAACGGCGGCAAGGGCGCGGCGGTGATGGCGGGGCTGCGCGCCGCGCGCAAGGCGGGCTACACGCACGCGTTGCAGATCGACGCCGACGGCCAGCACGACGCCACCGACGTGCCGCGTTTCATCGAAGCGGCGCGCGCCGAACCGGGCGCGGTGATTCTCGGCCGCCCGGTCTACGACGAGAGCGTGCCGAAAGCGCGTCTCTACGGCCGTTACCTGACGCACGTCTGGGTGTGGATCGAAACGCTTTCGCTGACGATCCGCGACTCGATGTGCGGCTTTCGCTTGTATCCGCTGGCGCTCGCCTGCGATCTGATCGACAGCGTGCAACTGCCCACGCGCATGGACTTCGACATCGAGATTCTCGTGCGCCTGTATTGGCGGCGCGCCGCGTTCCGCTCGATTCCGACACGCGTCACCTATGCAAGCGACGGCGTCTCGCATTTCGACGTGCTGTGGGACAACGTTCGCATCAGCCGCAGTCATACGCGGCTCGTGTTCGGCATGCTGTGGCGTCTGCCGATGCTGCTCGCGCACAAGGTGATGCCGCGTCGTTCCGCACTCGCGGACGGGCAGGGCAACGAGAACCAACAGGACTGGTGGCGTATCGCCGAACGCGGCAGCCATCTCGGCATGTCGCTGCTCGCGCTCAGTTGCAAGCTGTTCGGCCGGCGCTTCACCGCGCTGTGGCTGCATCCGATCGTCGCGTATTTTCTGCTGACGGGGCGCGCCGCGCGCGAGGCCTCCAGCAACTACTTCAAGCATCTCGGCGAGGCCGCACCGCATGGCGATACGCCACGTCCGGGCTGGCTGTCCGCGTACCGCCATATGCTGGCGTTCGCGCAATCGGGCTTCGACAAGCTCGCGGCATGGTCGGGCCGCGTGAACAACGCCGACGTCAAATTCGAAGATCCTTCGGCATTCGAAGCGTTGGTGGCGAGCGGCAAGGGCGCGCTCGTGATCGGTGCGCATCTCGGCAATCTGGAAATGACCCGCGCGCTCGCCGCGCAGGGCGCTTATGCCAAGGTCACGGCGGTCGTCTACACGGAGCACGCGCGTCGCTTCAATAGCGTGCTGGCTTCGGCCAATAGCGGGTTCGCGAAGCATCTGCTCGAAGTCAGCGACTTCGGACCCGAGACCGCGATGATGATGCAGGAGCGCGTCGATGCCGGCGAGCTGCTGGTGATCGTCGGCGACCGCGTGCCCGCCCACGAAGCGGGGCGCACGACCGAAGCGCAATTTCTCGGCTCGACCGCGCCGTTCGCGCAAGGTCCGTATGTGCTCGCGCATGCGCTGGGCTGTCCGGTCTACCTGTTCTTCTGTCTGAAAGAGCGCGACGGCTACCGTCTCTATTTCGAACCGTTCGCCGAGCGCATCGACCTGCCGCGCCGCGAACGCGCGCAGCATCTCGCCGCGTGGGCGCAGCGCTATGCCGTGCGTCTCGAACACTATTGCCGCAAGGCACCTTACCAATGGTTCAACTTCTTCGATTTCTGGGCCAGCCCCAAGCGAGGCGCGAATGGCCGAACATGATCTGATCGATGTGCCGAACCCAGGCGCGAACGTGAACAACGCGGCAGTCGTAATAGGCGGGCGCAAGCTGACGATCGAAGAGGTCGTCGCGATTGCGCAGCATCGCGCGCCGGTCGCCTTGAGCGACGATCCGGCGTGGCGCGCGCGCATCCAGCGCGGCGCGGATTTTCTGCGCCGTCATCTGGCCGCGGGCGCGACCGTGTACGGCGTCAACACCGGTTACGGCGACGCCTGCGTGGTCGACGTGCCGATGGAACTGGTCGAAGCCTTGCCGTTGCAACTCACGCGCTATCACGGCTGCGGCATGGGCCAATATCTCGACGACGCGCAAACGCTCGCAGTGATCGCCGCGCGGCTCAACTCGCTCGCTTACGGTTTTTCCGGCGTGCGTCCGGTGTTGCTCGAACGTCTGGCCGATCTGGTCAATCATCGTGTGCTGCCGCGCATTCCGTCGGAAGGTTCGGTGGGCGCGAGCGGCGATCTCACGCCGCTCTCGTATGTGGCCGCCGCGCTTGCAGGTGAACGCGACGTGATGTTCGAAGGACATCTGCGCGACGTGCGCGAAGTGTGGACCGAACTCGGTCACACGCCGCTCACGCTCGCACCGAAAGAAGGGCTCGCGCTGATGAACGGCACCGCCGTGATGACGGGCCTCGCCTGTCTCGCGTTTGCGCGCGCCGATCATCTGACGCGGCTCACGGCGCGCCTGACGGCGTTGTGCACCGTCGCGCTCGACGGCCGCGCCGCGCACTTCGACGCGATGCTCTTCGAAGTGAAGCCGCACGCCGGCCAGGCCGAAGCGGCGGCATGGATTCGCGACGACCTGTCTGGCCGCGACGACACGCCGGGCCACCGTCTGCAGGACCGTTATTCGATTCGCTGCGCGCCGCATGTGATCGGCGTGGCGCGCGATGCGCTCTCGTGGGTGCGCCGCGACGTCGAGAACGAACTGAACAGCGCGAACGACAACCCGCTGATCGATCCGGACAACGAACGCGTGCTGCACGGCGGCAACTTCTACGGCGGCCATATCGCCTTTGCGATGGACTCGCTGAAGGTCGCGGTCGCCAATCTCGCCGATCTGATGGACCGGCAACTCGCACTGCTGGTCGACGTGAATTTCAACAATGGCTTGCCGCGCAATCTGTCGGGCGCGGGGCCCGCGCGTGCCGCGATCAATCACGGTTTCAAGGCGGTGCAGATTTCGTCGTCCGCATGGACCGCTGAAGCCTTGAAGAACACGATGCCCGCGAGCGTCTTTTCGCGCTCCACCGAGGCGCACAATCAGGACAAGGTCAGCATGGGCACGATCGCCGCGCGCGACTGCTTGCGCGTGCTGGAACTGACCGAGCAGGTCGCCGCCGCGCACACGCTCGCGACGGTGCAAGCCGCGCGTCTGCGCTTGAAGATCGACAGCGCGACGCCGGTGCCGGCGCCGCTGCAAGCGTTCATCGACAGCGTCGGCGCGCAGTCGCCGTTCGTCGACGAAGACCGCGCGCTCGAACACGAGTTGCGCGCGCTGACCGCGCGCATTGCCGCGTGCGATCTGGCGAGCGACTCTCGCGGAGGATCGAGCGCATGACCGGTTCCCGCAAAGTGCTGAGTGCGAGCGCGACAGTGGAAGTGCCGTTCCACGATGTCGACGCGATGAACGTGTGCTGGCACGGCCATTATCTGAAGTACTTCGAGATCGGCCGCGCGGCGCTGCTGCGCGCGTTCGACTACGACTATCGCGAGATGCAGGCTTCGGGTTATCTGTGGCCGATCGTGGAAGCGCATCTCAAGTACGTGAAGCCGGCCACCTACGGTCAGCAGATCGAAGTGCGCACGCAACTGCTCGAACACGAAAACCGCCTGAAAATAGGCTATGAAATCGTCGATTGCGCGACCGGCACGCGGCTGACCAAGGGTTATACGATCCAGGTCGCGGTCGATGCCGCCACTCAGGAGTTGCAGTTCGTCTCGCCGCCGGTCGTGTTCGACAAGCTGGAGCGCGTATGGGGACGATGAATCTGCGCGCTGCGATCGCCGGCACATTGAGTGCGCTGAGCGTGCTTGTCGCGACAGTCGTATGGATGGAGCCCGCATCGGCAGCGTCCGCCGCATCGACGAAAGAAGCCGCGCCTGGCAACCCCGCGCTCGTCTCGCAGATCGCCGCGCACCTCGCGCAGGCCAAGGGCGTGCGCGCGCAATTCACGCAGACGCAAACGCTCGCCGCGATGAAGCAGCCGCTCGTCAGCACCGGCTCGCTGCTGTTCTTCCGCGAGCGCGGCGTGGTCTGGCAGATCGACACGCCGTACAAAGCCACCTACGTGATCACCGATGCCGGCGTGACCGAAGTCAACGCCAACGGCCAGCGCGTCACGGCTCACAGCGCGCAGGGCACGCGCGGTGTCGCGCAAGTCTCGAAGATGATGCGCGCGATGCTCGGCGGCGATCTGTCGGCGCTCTACTCGCAATTCGACGTGCAGGCGGAAGGCAGCGCCGCGCAGTGGCGCATGCAACTCACGCCGAACCAGCCGCAGATCGCGCAGTCGATCAAAGGTCTGGAGATGAACGGTGGCGACTATCTGCAGCGTTTGCGCATTACGCTCGCGAACGGCGACGTCACCCAACTCGACTTCACGAAGAGCGCGGCCGTGACCGAACTCACCGCGGCTGAACGCGGTCTGCTCGGAGCGCCGTAATGGAAATGCTGCAACAGCGATCCGCGAAACAGGCGTGGGGCATGCGCACCGCGTGGCTGCTGCTCGCGCTCGTTGCCGCGCTGTATTGCGGCTGGCGGTTCGCGGGACCGTCGCCGCTGCAAACCAATCTGCTCGCGCTATTGCCGGCGACCGAGGCCGATCCGGTCGCCGAAAAGGCAGTCGATACGCTGGCGAGCGCGCTGGGCGACCGCACCGTTTTCCTCGTCACCAGCAACGACGACGCGCACGCGAAAGCCGCGGCGAAACAACTCGGCGCGTCGTTGCAGAAGAGCGGCGCGTTCGGTTCGGTGACGGCGGAATTGCCGCCGTTCGATCTGTCGCAGATCGCTGCGCTGTATATGCCGTATCGCTTCGGCTTGCTGGCGCCGGCGGACCGCGCATCGCTCTCAAACGGCGCGGCGAATACCACATTGCACGACACGCTCGCCCAGCGCATCTACAGCCCGCTGCGCGGCGGGCTCAGCACGCCGCTCGCCGACGATCCGTTCGGCTGGCTCGAACACTGGCTCGGCGGCCTGCCGCTCGCTACATCGAATCTCGAACTCGAAGACAACATGCTGGTTGCGCATCGCGGCGCCGCCACCAGCGTGCTGATCGTCGCGACATTGCCGGGCTCCGCGTACGAAACCAAGACGCAGCGCGCGGTACTCGCAGCGCTCGCACGAGGCGAAAGCGCATTGAAGCAAGCGTTCCCCGATGTCTCCGTGGCGCGAACCGGCGCCGTGTTTTACGCGGAATCGGCGCGCAGCGCATCGGAACATGAAGTGCATCTGATCGGCGTCGCGTCGCTGTGCGGCATCGCGCTTCTGATGATGTGGGTGTTCCGCTCACCGCGTCTGTTGCTGCTCGGTTTCGTATCGACCGCGCTCGGCATTGTCTGCGCGCTTGCGGTGACGATGCTGGTATTCGGCAAGCTGCATCTCTTGACGCTCGTGTTCGGCGCCAGCCTGATCGGCGAGGCCGTCGACTATTCGATTCAATACTTCGTGGTGTATCTCGGCGCGCAGCGCGGCTGGGACGCGGCTCGCGGCGCGCGCGCCGTGCGTCCCGCGTTGAGCGTGGCGCTCGCGACGAGCCTGCTCGGCTACGCGATTCTCACGTGGGTGCCGTTTCCCGCACTCAAGCAGATCGCCTGCTTCGCGATTGCCGGCATTACGACGGCGTTCGCCTCCGTGCTGTGGCTGCTGCCCGCGCTGCTCACGTGCGCGCCCAAACGCAGCCCGAAACGCGTGTTTGCAGGCGCGGCGCGCTTGCTGACAGTGTGGCATCGCACGATCGGCGGCAAGCGCGCGTGGTTGGTGGCTGCGCTGTTGCTGCTGCTGGCGATTCCCGGCTGGCTGCGTCTGACCAGCGACGACGACATCCACCTGCTGATCCAGCGCGATCCCGCGCTCGTCGCGCAGGAAGACAAGGTGCGCGAGGCCGTCGGCGTGGATAACAGCGCGCAGTTTTTCGTCGTGCGCGGCGAGACGCCGGAACTCGTGCTGCAACGCGCGGAAGCATTGGGCACGAAACTGGACGCGTTGAACGGCACTGCGAACAAGGTCGGCAGCTATCAGTCGGTCGCGCAGTTCGTGCCGTCCGCGAAACAGCAGAATGAAGACCGCGCGTTGCTCGCACAACACGTGTTCAACGACCGCGCCGCGTTGCGCGCCACGCTCCTGCAGGCCGGCTTCAAGGACGAAGTCGCCGACGCCTGGATCGCCTCATACGCCAAACCACAAGCGCCGCTCACGATCGACAGGTGGCTCGCGGCGCCGTGGTCGCAACCGTACAAACATCTCTGGCTCGGCGAAGTCGATGCATCGACGAAAGCCTATGCCGCGGTCGTCATTCCGCAGGGCGTGACGCCGCAGAATGAACCCGCGCTGATCGCGACCGCGCAGGGGTTGCCCGGCGTCATGTTCGTCGACAAGGCCGCCAGCGTGTCGAAGCTGTTCGGCGCGTATCGCGTGGATAGCGGCTGGTGGCTCGGCGGCGCGCTGGCCCTCGTGCTCGTTTTGCTGATGCTGCGCTACCGTGTGCGCGGCGGCATCGCCGTGACCTTGCCGGTGCTGCTCGCCGTTGGCGTCACGCTTGCCGTATTCGGCTACGCGCAGGTGCCGCTCAATCTGTTCAATTGGCTGGCGCTGATGCTCGTGCTCGGCGTGGGCGCAAACTATGCCGTGTTCCTGCGCGAAGGCTGCCTGCGCGCGGACGCGGATCTCGGCGCGGTGTGGACGGGCGTGCTGCTGTCGGCGGCCACCACGCTGTTGTCGTTCGGCATGCTCGGCATGAGCGCGATGCCCGCGCTGAAGAGTTTCGGCGCGACACTCGCGCTCGGCATCGCGGTATCGGTATTGCTCGCGCCGATCGGCATGCCATCGGAATCAAGGAGGGCCGCATGAAAGCCCCATCAGTTTATTTGCACGCGCTCGGCATGATCAACGCGCTCGGCGGCGACCTCGACAGCATTGTCCCGGCGCTTGCCGCCGGCCGTTCGCCCGGCATGGCGAACGCGCATACGGGGATCGGCGAGGCGTTCGTCGGCAGCGTGCTCGCGCCGCTCGACCTTGCGCCGCCCGCTGAACTCGCCCGTTACGACTGCCGCAACAACCGCTTGCTGCTCGCCGCGCTGGCGCAGATTGCCGCCGCTGTCGAAGCGGCGCGCGAGCGCTACGGCGCGCATCGCATCGGCGTGGTGCTCGGCACCAGCACGTCGGGCATCGAGGCCGCCGAAGCCGCGTTCGTCTATCAGGCGCAAGCGGGGGATCTACCCGCGAACTTCAACTACCGGCAAATGGAAATCGGCACGGCGGCGCCGTTCGCCGCCGCCGTGCTCGGCGTGCATGGTCCGGCGTTCACGATCTCGACCGCATGCACATCGAGCGCGAAAGCCTTCGCGTCGGCGCGCCGGCTGCTGCAGTTGCAACTGTGCGACGCCGTCGTGGTGGGTGGCGTCGATTCGCTGTGCGAGCTGACGGTGCAGGGTTTCGCCTCGCTTGAATCGACCAGCAACGTGCGCAGCAATCCGATGAGCCACAATCGTTGCGGGATCAATGTCGGCGAAGGCGCGGCGGTGTTCCTCATGAGCCGTGACGAAGCGGCGGTGCGGCTCGCGGGCGTCGGCGAATCGAGCGACGCGCATCACATTTCGTCGCCGGACCCGCGCGGCGTGGGCGGCGAACTCGCGCTGCGCGCGGCGCTCGCCGATGCGGGCATCGAGCCGTCGGCGATCGGCTATGTGAATCTGCACGCTACCGCCACGCGCAAGAACGACGAGATGGAAGCGGGTTTGATGTCGCGAGTGTTTGCACAAGGCGTAGCGACGAGCGGTACCAAGCCGTTGACCGGCCACCAGCTCGGCGCGGCGGGCGCGACTGAACTCGGCTTCACGTGGCTCGCGCTCGCGCATGACAACGTGCCGCTGCCGCGTCATCTGTGGGACGGCGAGGCCGATCCCGCGCTGCCTGCACTGGACCTGGTCGTTAGCGAACGCTTCATGCCGCGAGGCGGCGTGCAATACGCGATGAGCAATTCGTTTGCTTTCGGCGGCAGCAATGTCAGCCTCGTCCTTGCCCGATGAGTTGCCCGATGAGTTGCCCGATGAACCAAGCGATGAACCCGACGCCCACCGTTGACGAACTGGTCCAGCAGCCGATCGAAGCGATCATCCCGCATCGCGGCACCATGTTGCTGATCGACGCCGTGGACACGTTCAGCGAAGAAACGCTCAGCGCGCGCGCCACGGTGCGCGCGGACGCATGGTATGCCGACGCCGACGGCGCCATGCCCGCGTGGATCGGCATCGAACTGATGGCGCAGGCGATCGCCGCGCACGTCGCGTTGCTGGCCATGCGCGGCGGCGGCCGCGCGCGGCCCGGCGTGCTGCTCGGCTCGCGCAGCTACAAGGCATTGCAGCCGTCGTTCGCGGGCGGCGCGCAGCTCTCGATCCACGTCGCGGAACTGCTGCGCAGCGAAGAGGGCCACGGCGCTTACGAATGCACGATCCGGCACGGCGACGCGAGTTGCGCCGAAGCCGTCATCAAGGTTTTTCAACCGCGCGATTTTCAGTCATTCATCGAAGGGGGTTTCAGTTCATGAGCCGGCGTGTTCTCGTTACCGGCGCAAGCCGCGGCATCGGCCGCGCGATTGCGTACAAGTTGGCTGCCGACGGCTTCGCGGTATCCGTGCACTGCCGCACGGGACGCAGTGAAGCGGACGCGGTTGCGACGGGCATCGCCGCGCAGGGCGGCACGGCGCGCGTGCTGCAGTTCGACGTGCGCGAGCGCGCCGTGTGCCGCGAAGTACTCGAAGCGGACGTCGCGGCGCACGGCCCGTACTACGGCATCGTGTGCAGCGCGGGCGTGACGCGCGACGCCGCGTTCCCCGCGCTCACCGAGGAAGATTGGGACATCGTGATCGAAACCGGTCTCGACTCGTTCTATAACGTCGTCCATCCGTTGACCATGCCGATGGTGCGCGCCCGCAAGGGCGGCCGCATCGTCACCATCGCTTCGGTGTCCGGCGTGATGGGCAACCGCGGCCAGGTCAACTACAGCGCGGCGAAGGCCGGCCTGATCGGCGCGAGCAAGGCGCTCGCCGTCGAACTGGCGTCGCGCAACATCACCGTCAATTGCGTGGCGCCGGGTCTGATCGAGACCGGCATGCTCGACG
Source organism: Paraburkholderia sp. RL18-101-BIB-B (assembly GCF_046026985.1). Lineage (NCBI taxonomy): Bacteria > Pseudomonadati > Pseudomonadota > Betaproteobacteria > Burkholderiales > Burkholderiaceae > Paraburkholderia > Paraburkholderia sp. RL18-101-BIB-B. The sequence goes on along the minus strand of NZ_JARESV010000024.1, from coordinate 70,959 downwards.
AAATGCCGCTCGAGCAGGCGCTGAAAACGGTGCCGATGAACCGCGTCGGCCAGCCTGCCGAGGTGGCGTCCGTGGTCAGCTTCCTGATGTCGGATGCGGCCTCGTATGTCACGCGTCAGGTGATCGGCGTCAACGGCGGGATGATCTGATGAAGCGCGTCGTCATTACCGGCATGGGCGGCGTCACGGCGTTGGGCGATAGCTGGGACGTGATCGAAACGCGTTTGAAGAGCGGCGTGAACGCCGTGCGCCGCATGCCCGAGTGGGATTACTTCGAATCGCTGCATACGCGGCTCGCGTGTCCGTTGCCGGGTTTCACGGCGCCCGCGCATTATCCGCGCAAGAAGACCCGCTCGATGGGGCCGGTGTCGATGTATTCGGTGCGCGCCAGCGAACTGGCGCTCGCCGACGCGGGCCTCGCCGACGATGCCACCATCAAGGACGGCCGCATGGGCGTCGCGTATGGTTCGTCGTCCGGTTCGGTGCAGCCGATCCGCGCGTTCGGCACGATGCTAGAAACCGGCTCGATGAGCGACGTCACGTCGAACAGCTACGTGCAGATGATGCCGCACACCACCGCGGTCAACGTCAGCCTGTTCTGGGATCTGAAAGGGCGGATCATTCCGACCTCGTGTGCGTGCGCGTCGGGCAGCCAGGCGATCGGCTATGCGTACGAAGCGATCCAGAGCGGCAAGCAGACGCTGATGCTGGCCGGCGGCGCGGAGGAACTGTCAGGGCCGGCTGTCGCCGTGTTCGACACGCTTTACGCCACCAGCACGCGCAACGACGAACCGCATCTGACGCCGCGTCCGTTCGACGCCGCGCGTGACGGCCTCGTGGTCGGCGAAGGCGCGGCCACGCTGGTGCTCGAGGAATACGAGCATGCAATGGCGCGCGGTGCGCGGATTCACGCGGAGATCGTCGGTTTCGGCTGCAACTCGGACGGCGCGCATATGACCCAGCCGACCGCCGAAACCATGGCGCTAGCGATGCAACTCGCGCTCAACGACGCCCAACTGCCGCCTGAAGCGATCGAGTATGTGAACGCGCACGGCACCTCGACGGATCGCGGCGACATTGCCGAAAGCCATGCGACCGCACAGACCTTCGGCGCGCGCATGCCGATCAGCTCGCTCAAGAGCTATGTCGGCCACACGCTCGGCGCGTGCGGCGCGCTCGAAGCGTGGTGGACCATCGAGATGATGAAGCGCAACTGGTATGCGCCGACCTTGAACCTGGAGAACGTCGATCCGGCCTGCGCGTCGCTCGATTACATCGTCGGCACGGGGCGTGAGATGGACGCCGGATACGTGATGAGCAACAACTTCGCGTTCGGCGGCATCAACACGTCGCTGATTTTCAGGCGCGTTCGATGAGCGTGGCTTTGCAACGCGTGGTCGTGACCGGCATGGGCATCGTGTCGTGTCTCGGCAATACGCTCGATGAAGTCTCCGCTGCCTTGCGCGAGGGCCGCTCGCGGATCGAGCGGATCGACGCGTGGCGCGAGCGTGGCTTCGCCTCGCAGGTCGCAGGCGTCGCCTCGGTCGCGCACGAGCCGCCGTTCGAGCGCAAGCTCGAACGCTTCATGGGCGACACCGCGCGCTTCGCGTGTCATGCCGCGCGCAAGGCGATCGACGATGCGGGGCTCGACGCTGCGCAGTTGCGCTCGCCGCGCGTGGGCACGGTGATCGGTTCGGGCGTCGGCAACATGTCCACTTACGACGCGGCCATGGCGATCGCGCATGCCCGTGGCGTCGACAAAGTGCCGCCGTATACGGTGCCGCATGCGATGAGCAGCACCGCGTCGGCCAATGTCGCGCAGGTATTCGGGCTCGAAGGCGTCAGCTATTCACCGTCGTCGGCGTGCACGACTTCGGCGCTCGCGATCGGGCAGGCGATGCAATTGATCCAGACCGGCCGACAGCAGATCGTGCTGGCCGGCGGCAGCGAGTCGCTGCACGACAACATGACGCTGATGTTCGACGCGATGGGCGCGTTGTCGCGCCGCTTCAACGACACGCCGCAGAAGGCATCGCGTCCCTACGACACGGAGCGTGACGGTTTCGTGATCGCGTCGGGCGGCGGCGTGCTGGTGCTCGAATCGCTCGATCACGCGCTTGCACGCGGCGCGCGGATCTACGCGGAGCTCACCGGTTTCGGCGACTGCACGGACAGCGGCGGCATGGTCACGCCGCGCGCAGCGGGGATCGCGCGGGCCATGCGCGGCGCGCTGAACGAAGCGGGCAAACGGCCTGACTACGTCAACACGCACGCACCGTCGACACCGCTCGGCGACCTGGAAGAACTGCATGCGTTGAACGAGGTGTTCGGCGCGGCGTTCGATCATCGCGTGCCGGCGTTTTCGTCGACCAAGGGTATGACGGGGCATCCGCTCGGCGCGTGCGGCGCGCACGAGGCGATCTACACGCTGCTGATGATGCGCGACGGTTTCATCGCGGGCACGGCGGATATCGACACGCGGGAGCCGGCTCTCGACGGCATGCCGCTCGTGCGCACGACGCGCGAGGCGCGCATCGGCACGGCGATGTCGGTGTCGTACGGGTTCGGCGGCAGTTGCGCGAGCCTGATGTTCGAAGCATGACAGGGCGGCTGAAAACGGCCGCGACTTTATAAAAAAACGAGGGCGATAAGAATGAAAAGAGCAGGTGCATTGGGCGCGCTGGCAGTCATGGCGCTGACGCTGGCGGGTTGCGCCACGCAGGTGAAGTCGCTGCCGCTCGCGGCGGCGGGCGGCCAATCGCGCGGCAACGTGCCGGTGTATTTCGGTCAGCAGGACCACCCGGCGGTCAAGAGCCGGTTGGGCGACGTGTCGTACTCCGTGCGGATCGCGCGCAAGGTCGCCGGTCCCGACGACGCTTGCCACGAAGCGCTCGCCGACGCCGTGCAGAAGCTGCGCGCCGCGGCCAGCGAACGCCACGCCAATGCCGTGATCGATGTGTCGACGCGTTTTCATAGCACCGAGAGCAACTCGTCGACCGAATTCACTTGCGGCGTCAGTCCGAGCGCCGCCGCGATCGCCGTAAGCGGCCAGCTCGTCGTGCTGGAATCGAACTGAGCCGAATCGGGCCGATTGAAATAGAACTCACAGAGCAACAACAACCACCAAGGAGTCTCAATGAAACGCCATCTGCTGTTTGCCGCATTGTTTGCATCGTTTGCCACGCTGAGCGCCACGCCGGCTTTTGCCCGCGATACGGTCAACAACTATCCGGTCGATCAGGCCTTGCAAAGCGAACCCGGCAAAGTGAGCGAAGACATCGCACTGTACTTCGCGGGCCAACGCCATCCGTCTGTCGTGAAGACGATAGGCGAATTCGCGACCAACAAGAAGACCAACGCGTTCGGCAAGAGCGATTTGCAAGCCTGCCAACACGTGTTCCTCTCGGCGGTGATCGAGTTGCAGGAACGCGCGCGCAAGGAAGGCGGCAACGCGGTGATCAATATCAAGAGCAACTACAAGAACGAATTGCGTGAGAGCGCGACTGAGTACACCTGTGGCGCGGGCGCGGTGATCGCCGGTGTCGCGTTGACGGGCGAAGTGGTGACGTTGCGCAAGTAACACCTGGTCGGCGCAAGTCCGTACGGGGGTACGTATGCGCGCGAGGAAAGCTGGAAGGCGGCATGCGCGCCGCCGCCTCGCGCTGTTTTACCGCACCTGGCCCGCGCCTTGCTGCGCATTAACCGGCTTTGACCGCCGCCACATTGACCAGCGTTTCACGACGCTTGCCGGGTTGCGGATGGGTCAGGCCGAGCCGTTCGAGAAGACCGAAGTCTTTCGCGCGGCTCCACCAGAGGTAGGGCAGCGAGACATTGCGCTCGCTGAAGCTGAAGCCGCCGCGGCGGATCATGTCGAGGTAGCCGTCGGCGCTTTTTTGCACGTGCATCGGATGACGGAACAGCAGCCGGATCACCCACGATTTGATGTACGCGTCGGTGGATTCGGCGAACAGCAGCACGCCGCCCGGTTTGAGCACGCGGCGGAACTCGGCGAGCGCGCGGTCCTGTTCGACGAGGTGATGGAAGGTTTGATGGCAGAACACGATATCGGCGCTCGCGTCGGGCAGCGGCAGTTTCGCGCAGTCGCCGTGCAGCAGCTCGATCTCTGCTAGCTTGTCGCGGCAGGCGCTCGCTGCCTGAGCGGCAAGCGTCAACGACGGCTCGTGGAAGTCGATGCCGACGAGGCGGCGCGGCTTGAACGCCTCGGCGAGCAGACGGAAGGAAATGCCCTGGCCGCAGCCGACGTCGACGATCACCGACGCCTCGGGCAAGGGCGTGTCGATCAGGCGTTTGAGGTCGTTGATCGCGACCCGCAGCACATGATGTTCCCAGGTGTAGGTACGCAGGAACCAGATCCCGAAAGCGGTTTCCGGCACGAATGGCACACTGGATGTTTCGGATGGCGACACGCTGGGCTCCCCGGCGAAATAGCGTTCTTGCTGTGCCCCGCGAAGAGTCCCGTCGGGGCGTTGAAGTGCAATTGTAACGAGACGTAAGGATGCAGCGAAACGCTGCTCCGGGCAAGCCAAACGATTGAGGCAAATTTGAGTACACATTCGTCAAAGCGCACGACCGTCGATGTCGTGATCATCGGTGCCGGACCGGCAGGCGCGGTCGCGGCTGCATTGCTGCGCAAGTCCGGGCGTTCCGTGCTGGTGCTGGAGCGCCAGCACTTTCCGCGCTTTTCCATCGGCGAGAGCCTGCTGCCGCAGAGCATGGCCTATCTCGAAGAGGCCGGCATGCTGCAGGCCGTGGTCGAAGCGGGCTTCCAGTACAAGAACGGCGCGCATTTCGTGTATCGCGATCAGTCGTCGGCGTTCGACTTCCGCGACAAGCATTCGCCGGGTTGGGGCACCACCTACCAGGTCGAGCGCGCGGTATTCGACGATATTCTGATTCGCTGCGCGGCGGAGCAGGGTGCCGACGTGCGCTTCGGCCATACCGTGCGCGCGGTTCATCCGGGCGTCACGCCTTTGGTCGATGTGGTCGACGAAGCGGATCACGCCTATCAGATCGAAGCGCGTTTCGTGTTCGACGCAAGCGGCTTCGGGCGCGTTTTGCCGCGCCTGCTGAATCTCGAAGCGCCGACGCGGATGCCGACGCGCGCCGCGATCTTCACGCATGTGCAGGACGGCATTCCGGCCGGCATGACCGACCGCAACAAGATTTGCGTGGCGACGCATCCCGAACACCGCGATGTATGGTTCTGGATGATTCCGCTGGCGGGCGGACGTTCGTCGGTGGGCTGTGTCGCCGAGGCGAGTTTCCTCGACGTGCCGGAGGCGGAGCGCGATACGAAATTGCGCGCGCTGATCCAGCAGGAGCCGACGCTCAACCGCCTGATCGGCAACGCGCCGTTCCTGATGCCGGTGCGCCACATCGGTGGCTATGCGGCGAACGTTGAGCGTCTGCATGGGCCGGGGTACGCGCTGCTCGGCAATGCGGGCGAGTTTCTCGATCCGGTATTTTCGTCCGGCGTGACGATCGCGCTGCGCTCGGCGCAACTCGCGGTGCAGACCTTGAACCGGCAACTGGACGGCGCACAGGTCGACTGGTCGGCCGCTTACGACGTGCCGTTGCGCAAGGGGATCGATACGTTCCGCGCTTTCGTCGAGCGTTGGTATTCCGGTGCGTTGCAGGACATCATTTTTTATCCGGACCAGACGCCTTCGATTCGCCGCATGATCAGCGCGGTGCTGGCGGGTTATGCGTGGGATGAGTCGAATCCGTATGTCGCGGATCCGGTGCGTCGGTTGAATGCGTTGCATGAGGTTTGCATGCAGCGGTGAGCTAGCTGCGAAGGCTGGGCAAAAAAACGGCGCTTCGAAATTGAAGCGCCGTTTCTTCATTCAGCCGCGTAAATCACTCAGCTCAAGCCGCGATCCTGGCCGCGCTCGACGCATGCCGCCGCATATCGTCGCGACGATGCACGCGCTTGCCGGCGGCATACGTCTCATAGATCGCACGATCGTCGCCGAGCAGCGCGAACGCGAACAACAGTTCCTCCAGCGTTTCGGTGCGCGCGGTGCGGCGCGCGAGCAGCGGCGTCGCGCGCGGATCGAGCACGACGAAGTCCGCTTCCGACTTCGGCTTCAACGTGCCTACCTTGTCCGCCAGATCGAGCGCTTCGGCCGCGCCGGCCGTTGCCAGATAGAACATGCGCGTGGCCGTCAGATGATGGCCGCCCAGACGCGCGACCTTGTGCGCTTCGTTCATGGTTTGCAGCATCGAGAACGACGTGCCACCGCCGACGTCCGTCGCCAGTGCGATCGGCATGCCGGCTTCATCGGCCTTGTCGAAGTCGAACAGGCCGCTGCCGAGGAACAGGTTCGAGGTCGGGCAGTGCGAGGCGACCGTGCCGGTTTGCGCCATGCGTTTGCGGTCTTCCTCGTCGAGGTGAATGCAGTGGCCGTACACCGCGCGGCGGCGCAGCAGACCGTAGTGATCGTAGATGTCCAGATAGCTGCGGTGACCGGGGAACAGATCGGCGACCCATTTCACTTCATCGTGATTTTCCGCGACGTGGCTCTGGATGAAGATGTCCGGGTGCTTGCCCGCCAGCACGCCGCACGCTTCGAGTTGCGCTTCGGTCGAGGTCGGCGCGAAACGCGGCGTGAGCGCGTACATCTGGCGGCCGCGATTGTGCCAACGGCCGATCAGCTCGGCGCTGTCGTCGTAGCCCGATTGCGCGGTGTCGCGCAGGAACTCGGGGCAGTTGCGGTCCATCAGCACCTTGCCGGCCACCATGCGCAGATTACGCGCTTCGCTCTCGGTGAAAAGCGCGTCGGCCGATTCCTTATGGACCGTGCAATACACGAGCGCCGTGGTCGTGCCGCACGCCAGCAGTTCGTCGACGAAAAAGCTCGCGGTGTCGCGTGCATAGACCGCATCGGTGAAGCGGCGCTCGGTCGGGAACGTGTACGTCTCGAGCCACGGCAACAAACCCGGCGCCGGCGACGCGATCATGTCCGTCTGCGGATAGTGAATGTGCGTATCGATGAAACCCGGCACGATCAGCTTGTCGCGCATCTCCTGCACCTGGGTGCCGGGCGCGAGTTGCGGCGCGAGCGCGGCATAGGCGCCCGCCGCCACGACATGGCCGTCTTCGACGATCAGCAGGCCGTCCTCATTGAAGACCGCCGCGTTGGGCGATTGCGCGGGATCGCCGTTGAAGGTCAGCAGTTGCGCGCGGAATGCCGATTGGGCTGCTTTGGCCGGGTTGGCAGATTGAGTCATGGAAAAACCGTCTCCGATTGTGGAAAGCTGCACAGTCCGGGCGACGGTTCGATCATGGCTCTCACATGAGCTCATGCCGCCGCCGGCTGCGATACATCGGCCCGTCAGTGCGGACCGCTTGGGTGCCAGTGCGCGTCGAGCTTCGCGATCAGTTCGCTGCGTTGCTCGGGCGTGACGAACGACGCTTCGAAGCTGTTGCGGATGATCGTGTAGACCTCGGCATCGTTGAGCTTCAACGCGTCGATGGTGGCGAAATAGTTGGCGTTCACGTAGCCGCCGAAGTAAGCCGGATCGTCGGAATTGACCGTCACGGCCACGTCGCGATCGAGCAGGTCTTTCAGCGTGTGCTTGGTCAGGTCGTCGAACACGCACAGTTTCAGGTTCGACAGCGGACACACGGTCAACGCGACGCGCGAATCAGCGAGACGCGCGACGAGCGCCGGATCTTCGATGCTGCGCACGCCGTGATCGACGCGGTCCACTTTCAGCAGATCGAGCGCTTCATAGATATACGAGGGCGGGCCTTCTTCGCCCGCATGGGCGACGAGTTTCAGGCCGAGCGCGCGCGCCTTGGCGAACACGCGCTCGAACTTCGAAGGCGGATGGCCGCGTTCCGACGAATCGAGACCCACGCCGATCAGGCGATGCTTGTATTGATCGAACAAAGGCAGCGCTTCTTCGAAAGTGGCGAGTGCGTCTTCTTCGGACAGGTGGCGCAGGAAGCACAGAATCAGCTTGCTTGTCATGCCGCGCTTTTCCGCGTCGGCGAGCGCGCGTTCAATGCCGGCCACGACCGTCGCGATCGGCACGCCGCGCTCGGTGTGCGTCTGCGGGTCGAAGAAGATTTCGCTGTGAATTACGTTGTCGGCGAGGCAGCGCTCGACGTAGGCCATCGTCATGTCGTAGAAGTCCTGCTCGTGCAGCAGCACGCTCGCGCCCGCATAGTAGATGTCGAGGAACGATTGCAGGTCGGTGAACGCATAGGCGGCGCGCAAAGCTTCGATCGAGTCGTAGGTGAGCTTCACGCCGTTGCGCTCGGCGAGCGCGAAGATCAGTTCGGGTTCGAGCGAGCCCTCGATATGAATATGCAGTTCGGCCTTCGGTGCCAGGGCGGTTTTTTCGGCCAGCGGCGTGGGGGTAGCGGTCGTTGTAGTCATGGTCGGTCAGGTTTTCGTTGGAGTCGGTTCGGGCCGGATGCGTAAGCGTTGTGTCGACGTGCCGCGCTTCAAACCGTCTGCGTGGCGTGATGCATGCCCGCGTTCGCCTCGACGGCCTGAAGCACCTGTGCCGCCGCCGAGATCGCGATGATCTCCGGCGACTTGTCGACGATGCCGTCCACGCCGAGCGGGCACTTCATGCGCGCGATCAGCGACGGATCGAGACCGCGCGCGGCCAGCCGGTGTTCGAACTGCTTGCGCTTGCTGTGCGAGCCGATCATGCCGAAGAACGCGAAGTCCCCGCGCCGCAGAATGCGCTCGGCCAACTCGAGATCGAGCGCATGGTTGTGCGTCATCACGATGAAGTACGTGTTCGGCGCGGCCTGGTCGATGGCTTCGTCGGGGGCGTCGTTTGGATCGATCTTCACGTTCGGCGCATGCAGCGATTCCGCGGGCGGAAACTGCGCGTCGCGTTCGTCCACCCAGCGGACCACGCAAGGCAGCGTGGCCATCACGCGAACCAGCGCGGCGCCCACGTGACCGGCGCCGAACAGCACGACCGAGAAGTCGCCGGGCGCGATGGTTTCGGTGAGCAGCGCGCCGCTGTCGTCGAAACCCGCGCCGTCCCACAGCAGGCAGTCAGCGGCGTCGACGCCCGGCTCGGGGTCGGACAGCATCACCGCATCCGGTGCGGGGCCGAATGATACGCTACGCACCGTCGAAAGGCCGGCGGCCACGCGTTTCGCCAGCGACGTGATCCAGCCGAGGTCGCCCACGTCGAGCCGCTCGAACGCGACAATCACCGCGCCGCCGCAGCATTGCCCGAGGCTCGGGCCGAGCGCGAAGCGCTCCAGGCGGCGCATGTGCGGCGAGCGCATGCCGTCGCGCAGCACCTGGCGCGCGGTCTCGATGGCTTTCCATTCGAGGTGTCCGCCGCCGATGGTGTGCTTCGCCGAATCGCGCGTAACGATCATCTTGGTGCCGGCTTCGCGGGGCGCCGAACCTTCGACGCGCGCGACCGTCACCAGCACGGCGGCATCGCCGTGCGCGAGCAGTTGTTGCAGGTCAGGTAGCCAGGGCTGCATCCGGCGTTCTCCATACGTGGCCGCGCGGGGTGTCCGTGCGGCCGGTTGAGTGTGGCCTGGTGCGTTCGTGTCGCGTTAGGCCGCGGGTTATTTTCTCAAGCTGTCGTGTCGGTCGCCGCCGGTTCCGTTGCCGGTTGCGGCGCGGCCGGTGGCTGCAAGGCGTCCAGTGCGTCGAGAATCGCTTCGGGCGTGGCCGGTGCGCGCAATGCCGGCGCCTGTTGCGCGTCCGGCACGGCGGCCGCGATCGCGTCGCGAATCGCGAGGAACACCGAGAACGGCAACAGCAACGGCGGCTCGCCGACGGCCTTCGAGCGGAACACGGTCGGCTCGGCGTTGTGGTTCTGATAAAGCTGCACGTGGAACGCGGCGGGCGTGTCGCTCACCGCCGGAATCTTGTAGGTCGACGGCGCGTGCGTCATCAGACGGCCATCGCGGTTCCACCAGAGTTCCTCGGTGGTGAGCCAGCCCATGCCCTGAATGAAGCCGCCTTCCACCTGGCCGATGTCGATGGCCGGGTTGATCGATTGGCCGGCGTCGTGCAGCACGTCCGCGCGCACGAGTTTCCATTCGCCGGTCAGCGTGTCGATCACGACTTCCGAGACCGCCGCGCCATATGCGAAGTAATAAAACGGATGACCGGTCAGCGTTTTCGCGTCCCAATGCACTTTTGGCGTCGTGTAGAAACCGTCCGACCACAACTGCACGCGCGCCAGATAGGCGGCGCCGACCAGTTGTTCGAAGGGCATTGCTCCACCGTTCACCGACACCTCGCCGCTGGTGAATTGCACGTCGTTCGCCGCACCGCCGAGTTGTTTGGCCGCGAGTTCCGCGAGCCTGGCGCGAATCGTTTTCGCCGCGGCTTCGGCGGCTTTGCCGTTCAGGTCGCTGCCGGTGGAAGCCGCGGTCGCCGACGTGTTCGCGACCTTGGATGTATCGGTTGCCGTGACCCGCACGCGGGAGAGCGGCAAGCCGAACTCGTTGGCGACCACTTGCGCGACCTTGGTGTTGAGCCCCTGGCCCATCTCCGTGCCGCCGTGATTGACGAGCACCGAGCCGTCTTTGTACACATGCACCAGCGCGCCGGCCTGATTCAGAAACGGCACGTTGAACGAGATGCCGAACTTCACCGGCGAGAACGCGATGCCACGCTTGAGCACCGGACTGCTTGCGTTGAAGGCCGCGACCGCTTTGCGGCGCGCGCGATAGTCGCTGGTGCCGAGCAGTTCATCGGTCAACGGCGCGATGATGTTGTCTTCGACACGCTGTCCGTACGGCGTCGTGTCGCGCTCGCCAATGCCGTAGTAGTTGGCGAGGCGCACGTCGAGCGGATCGCAGTTCAACTGACGCGCGATGCTGTCGAGCATCACTTCCATCACGAGCGCGCCTTGCGGACCGCCGAAGCCGCGAAACGCGGTGTTCGACTGCGTGTTGGTCTTGCAGCACAGCGCGACGATGTCGACATCGGACAGGTAGTACGCGTTGTCGAAGTGGCAGACGGCGCGCGTGGCGACGGCGCCGGAGAGATCAGCGGAATAGCCCGCTCGCAACGCGATTTCGACGCGCGCGCCGAGAATGCGGCCGCTGTCGTCGAAGCCCGCTTCGTACGCGTAGACCGCGTCGTGGCGCTTGCCGGTGATCATGAAATCGTCGTCGCGGTCGGCGCGCAGTTTGACCGGACGGCGCAGCCGTTTCGCCGCTAGCGCTGCCACGCAGGCGAACAGCGCCGATTGCGATTCCTTGCCGCCGAAGCCGCCGCCCATGCGCCGGCATTCGCACACCACGTTATGTGCCGGCCAGTCGAGCATATGCGCGACCACCTGCTGCATTTCGCTCGGGTGCTGCGTCGAACTGTAGACGAGCATGCCGTCCATTTCCTTCGGCACGGCGTACGCGATCTGGCCTTCCAGATAGAACTGTTCCTGGCCGCCCACTTCAAACGTGGCGCTGATGCGATGCGGTGCGGCGGCGATCTTCGCATCCGGCTCGCCGCGTCTGAGATGCAGCGGCGGCAGCACGAATTGCTTCGCAGCCTTTGCATCAGCGGGCGTGAGGATGGCTTCGAGCGGTTCGTAGCGGACCACGTCGTCGCTTTTTGCCAGCGCGGCGGCACGGCGGGCGAGTTCATGGCTTTCGGCGATCACGGCGAACACCGGCTGGCCGAGATACAGCACTTCATCGACGGCGAGAATCGGGTCGTCGTGCAGCACCGGGCCGCAATTGTTCTCGCCGGGAATGTCTTCGGCGGTCAGCACGGCGATCACGCCCGGCGCTTTCCTGACCGCGTCGAGATCCATCGACACGATCCGCGCATGGGCATGGCGCGACAGGCCGAGCGCAGCATGCAGCGTGCCTTGCAACTCGGGTACATCGTCCGTGTAAGTGGCTTCGCCGCTCACATGCAGCGCGGCCGATTCATGCGGCAACGATACGCCGATCGATGCGTCGCTTTCGTGAGCGACGTGCCTCGCAGCGTGTTCGACGAAAGCATCGGTCCGGTTCATCACGACGGCTCCTTCGCAACGGCGGCGTCCGGCGCGCCGGCTTCGAACGCGAACGCATTCACGTCGAGGAGGGCGAGCGGCGCGTCATCGCGCGTTTCGAGGTGGAAACGCCACAGCAGGTTGCGCGCCACCTTCAGTCGATAGGCGCTCGAAGCTCGCATGTCGGTGAGCGGCTGGTAATCGGCGACGAGCGCATTCATGGCTTGCCGCGCGGTGCTTTCGTCCCATGTTGCGCCATTCAGGACGGCTTCGGTTTGCGCGGCGCGCTTCGGCGTGGCCGCCATGCCGCCGAACGCGATGCGCGCCTGCTGAATGGTCCCGTTTTCGCCGAGGTGCAGCGCGAATGCCGCGCACACGGCCGAGATGTCCTGATCGTAGCGCTTCGACACTTTGTAGGTGCGAAAGCGCAGATTGCCCGCCGGGCGCGGCACGCGCAGCGCTGCGACGAATTCCCCGGCGGCGAGTGCGGTCTTCTGATAGCCGAGGTAGAACGCGTCGAGCGGCAGCGTGCGCGTTTTCGGACCGTGGCGCAGCACGACTTCGGCGCCGAGCGCAAGCAGCGCCGGCATCGAGTCGCCGATCGGCGAGCCGTTCGCGACGTTGCCGCCGAGCGTGCCGGCATTGCGGATCGGCAGCGACGCGAAACGCGTCCACAGTTCGGCGAGTTCGGGGTAGTCGACGGCGAGCGCCGCGTACGCGTCTTCGAGCGTGACGGCCGCGCCGATCGTCAGCGTCTGCGCATCACGCTCGATCGTCTTCAATTCGGCGACGTTGCCGACATACAGAATGTCGCCGAGATCGCGGAATTGCTTGGTGACCCACAGGCCGACGTCGGTGCTGCCGGCGAGCAGCCGTGCGTGCGGATGTTCGGCGCGCAGCTTCGCGAAAGTATCGAGCGAAATCGGCGCATAAAAGGCGGGCGAGCCGAACGTGGCGCCGCGCGTGTCGGGCGCACGGTATTCGAAGGTGTCGCGCCGTTGCAGCTCGCGCAATTGATCCACCACGGCCCGACGGTCGAGCGTCACGCGCGGGTATTGCGGATAGTCGAACATCTTCTGCGAGGCGTCGACGATCGGCCGGTAGCCGGTGCAACGGCACAGATTGCCGGAGAGCGCGGCGTTGATTTCATCACGGGTGGGCAGACCGGCGGCGGCCGGCTGGTTTTCGTACAGCGCCCACATCGACATCACGAAGCCGGGCGTGCAGAAGCCGCATTGCGAACCGTGGCAGTCGACCATGGCCTGTTGCACGGGATGCAGCGCGCCGTCGGCGGCGCGCAGGTCTTCGACCGTGAAGAGCGCCTTGCCGTCCAGCGTCGGCAGGAACTGGATGCAGGCGTTGACCGCTTTCAGCGCGAGGTCGCCGTGCGCATCCAGTTCGCCGATGACGACCGTGCAGGCGCCGCAGTCGCCTTCCGCGCAGCCTTCCTTGGTGCCGGTGCAATGCAGATCCTCGCGCAGGTGCTGCAGCACGGTGCGCGACGCAGGGACGCCCGCGACCTCACGGACGGACCCCTGGTGATAAAAGCGGATGGTTTGCGTTGTCATGGCGAATCCGAAAGACAGTGCGGACCGGGCGCGCGTTACGCATGGGGTCGCGCCAAAGCCGGCCTCGCGCACGTAGATCGCCATCCAATTCCGAAGATAGCATTACCTTGTCCCAAAAATATTTCCCATGTCGTATGAAGCTTATTCGGAAGCGGTCATGAGATAAGTACGATTCGCGCTAAGGCGGGAAGTTGCGTGAGACGGGACGGAAGGCGGAAAGCCAGGCGGGGTGGGGTGTTGCGGGGGAAACGGGCGGTCATTGCACCGCTAAACACGGTTGTTGCGGGCAAAAAAACGCCGAATTTCGGGCCGCCTTGTTTGGCGGCACGCAATCCGGCGTTATCTCTTGCGGCAAAGCAGGGCAAAAAACCGCTAATCAGGCGATCCGGCGACGATTGCGGACCAGCGTCAGCGCCAACGGGATGAAAGCGATCACGAATGCGACCAGCGACCATTGCGGCAGCGTCAGACCCAGGATCGGCGGATAGGCCGTTTCGCACAGCCCGGCGACCTTGAACACGCCCGGCAGCCAATGCGCGGGCGGCAAGCTGTCGACCAGCGGCTGCAGCGCGTCGAAGCCGCAGCTAAAGCCCGGATTCGCCTGAACATACACATGGCGCGCGGCCGTCACGATACCGGCCAGCGCCGACAAGGCCGCCATCACTTCCAGCAGACGCACGCCGCGCCAGCTGTTAAAACGCGCGCCGAGGAACGCGAAGATCGCAATCAGCAGGAAGAAATACCGCTGGATGATGCACAACGGGCACGGGTCTTCGTGCAGAAAATACTGCAGATACAGCGCGCCGCCCACGAGGGCAACGCAGATCAGGCCAAGCAGAACCAGCAGGGAGCGCTCGCGGCGCAGCATTGCAGTGTCGTTATTCATGGATCGTGTGGCTGTCTCGAAACGGAAAGGGCGGGTGCCCGCGATTCTAGCGCGAACCCCCGCCCCCCAGCTTATCCTGCTTTTACGACGTATTTCCTGATCAGCGAATCGACTTGAGCACCGCTTCGGCGCCGCGGCCGATGGCCAGCAAGGCGTCGTCGGCGTGCGGCGCGCCGGCCAGCATCAGGCCGACCGGTGCGTCGCCGCGCAGATGGCACGGCAGCGACAGCGCGCAGGTGTCGAGGAAGTTGAACACGCTCGGATTGCGCAGGATCAGCGCGTTGGTGCGGCCAAAGGCGTCATCGTCGTCGACCAGTTCGGCGACGCGCGGCGGCACCACCGGCACCGTCGGCGCCACGACCGCGTCGAAACGCTGCCACAGCGTGCGGGCGGCCTCGGCGAGCATCGTCTCGCGTTCGGCGAGCAGGTCCAGATAGTCGGCGGCGCTGGCCGGCTGGCCCTTCAGAATGCGCACTAGCACGCGCGGATCGTATAAGTCGCGATGCTTTTCCAGCAACGGACGATGCCACGCATACGCTTCGATCGGCGAGAACCCGAAGCGGTTGATCTCGGGCAAACGGTCGAGCGGCGCGAAACGAACTTCGCTGACGATCGCGCCGGCCGCTTCCAGATGCTTGAGCGCCGTGTCGATCGCCGCAGCGACCGCCGGCTCGACGCCGTCCGTGACGAAATTGGTCAGCACGCCGAGGCGCACGCCTTCGAGCGGACGGGCGGTCGGAATGCGCGGTTCGAGCCCGGCCAGCATGCGGTCGACCAGTGCGCAGCACGCCACGGAAACGCCGATCGGCCCGAACGAATCGAGGGTCGACGAAAGCGGCACGCCGCCCTGTTTGGGAATCCGGTCGGCGGTCGGCTTGAAGCCGGTCAGGCCGCACAGGGCAGCCGGAATGCGGATCGACCCGCCGGTGTCGGTGCCGAGCGCGACGGCCGCCATGCCGTCCGCGACGGAAGCCGCCGCGCCCGACGACGAACCGCCCGAAATCCGCTCGTCGCCCTTCACTCCGCGCTGGTACGGCGACAGCGGGTTGCCGTAGTGCGGGTTCAGGCCAAGTCCGGAAAACGCGAACTCGCTCATATTGGTCCGGCCGACGATCACGGCGCCCGCGCGCTTCAAACGCGCGACCGCGACGGCGTCCGTCTTGGCGGCGGGGGCGTCGGCGAGCACCGCGGAACCGGCGCGGGTCGGTTGGCCTTCGATATCGAACAGGTCTTTGACCGACACCGGAATCCCGGCGAGCGGCGAAAGCACGGTGCCGGCGGCGCGCAGACGGTCGTGCGCGTCGGCGGCGGCGCGGGCGCTGTCGGCATCGACATGCATGAAGACGGCGGCGCCCTGGCCGGCCGGATCGGCGATCCGTTCGAGCGCAGTCTCGACGAGCGCGCGGCTCGTGGTGCGGCCGGTGGCGAGGTCGGCGGCAAGTTGGGCTAGCGGCGGAAAGGGTGTGAATTCAGTGGCCATGATGTCGGTAGAAATCCGGTTGAACCGGGCAATGCCGGTCATTGGGCTAGATGCGTGAGCTTGGATGCGGTGGCTTGAATGCGGTCGATCACATGCGATTGAAGAGTGTCGCGCGAAACGCTTCGATATGCTTTTGCACCGATTGCCGCGCGCCTTCGGCATCGCGTTCGCGCAGCAGACCAAACAGTTCGAGATGTTCCTCGTGCACGTCTTCCAGATGATGCGGCTCGGACAGCGAAATGAACCAGAAGCGCAGCGAGCGCTCGTGTAGCCCGCGCAGGATGTCGGCCAGCACCGGGTTGCGCGAGGCGGCTGAGATCGCCAGATGAAACTCGCGGTCGATATCCATCATGCCTTCGATATCGTGCGCGGCGACGCACACGGCCGAGCGGTCCAGCAGCGCCTGCATCGCGTCGTAGTCGTGCTGTTGCGCGTGGCGCGCGGCCAGCTCGACGCAGTAGCTTTCGTTCACGAGGCGCACGTCGATGATCGCCAGCACGTCGTCGAGCGAGACCGGACGGACCATGATGCCCTTGCGCGGCATGATGGTCAGCATGCCTTCGTGCACCAGCCGATGCAGCGCTTGATGCACCGGCGTCCTGCCGATGCCGGTCAGCGCCATCAGTTCCGCTTCGTTGAGCACCTCGCTCGGCCGCAGGCGCATGGTGATGATCTCGCGCTTGACGAACGCATAGGCCTGCTCGGCGAGACTCGCGGCAGCGGTCGCGCGGGCGGGCGTGGAAGGGCGGGCAGTCTGCAAAAGCGTCATGTGAAGTGGAAGCGGGCGATGTCGTCCGCATTGTAGAGCAAGGTTTTGCGTGTACGACGCGGGCAAATCAGGCGCGGCTCGGCGAAACCGTCGCCGCATGCTGCACCTTCACACGCGGCATCATCAGCGTGACCAGCCCGCCGACGATCAGCGCCCCCGCGATCAGCACGAGCCCGAACGTCACGCTATGCGTCGCGTCCTTGACGATGCCGAGCACATACGGGCTCACATAGCCCGCCAGGTTCGCGATCGAATTGATCACGGCAATCCCGGCGACCGCGGCCGAGCCTTGCAGGAAGGTCGTCGACATCGACCAGAAGATGCCGAAGCCCGCCAGAATGCCGATATACGCGATCGACAAGCCCGTGACCGCGAGCGGAATCGAATTGGTCACCGAGGCGCTGCCGAGCAGGCCCGCCGCGCCGATGAAGCAGCACACGGCGTAGTGCCAGCGCCGCTCGCCGGTGATGTCCGACGAGCGCCCGATCAGGATCATGCCGATGCCCGCCGCCAGATACGGAATCGCGGTGACGAAGCCATTGGTGACGAGGTTCGTCACGCCCAGATCCTTGACGATCTGCGGCAGCCAGAACGAAAAGCCCGCATTGCCCGTGACGAGACAGAAATAGATCAGCGTGAGCAGCCAGAAGCGGCCCGAACGCAACGCCACCGAGAGGCTATGCTCCGCGCCGGCCGCCGCGGCAGCGGTGTTTTCCCGCGCGAGACGGCCGAGAATCACGCGCTTTTCGTCGTCGCTGAGCCAGGCGGCTTCGGCGGGCGTGTTACGCAGCACGGCGAGCGCCCAGAAACCGGCAAGAATGGACGGAATGCCTTCGATCAGGAACATCCACTGCCAGCCACGCAAACCGTGCGCTTCATGCAGCGCCGACATCAGAAAGCCCGACAACGGCGCGCCGATGATGCCCGCCACCGGAATCGCCGCCATGAACACGGCCACCATGCGCGCGCGTCGGTCCGACGGAAACCAGAAGGTCAGATAGAGCACCACGCCCGGCACCAGACCGGCTTCGGCGACGCCAAGGAAAAAGCGCAGCACGTAGAACATCGTTTCCGAGCGCACGAACATCATCAGACACGACAGCAGGCCCCACAGCATCGTGATGCGGGCGATCGTGGCGCGCGCGCCGAACTTCTTCAGCAGCAGATTGCTCGGCACTTCGAACACGAAGTAGCCGAAGAAAAAGATCCCCGCGCCGAGTCCGTACGCCGCGTTCGACAGGCCGAGGTCGCCGGTGAACTGCAGCTTCGCGTAACCGATGTTGACGCGGTCCAGATACGACAGCACGTAGACGAGAAACAGGAACGGCATGATGCGCCACGTGATCTTGCGCAGGGCGGCGGCTTCGAGCCACGCGTCGGAAGACGCGTCGGCGGCGGATAGCGAAGGGGAATTCATGGGTGCCTCATTCGACAATAGGTAGCGCGCGCACGCGATAGGCGTGGCGCAGCGTGCGGTTCAGGACGGGATCGTGCAATTCGAGTTCGAGCGCGTCGCCGTCGGCCATGCCGACGATGCCACCCTGTACCGCCAGCGTGCCGCAGAACATCGCCGCGCCTTGCGCGAGCGGCGCGCGCGTGAGCAGATCGGCGGCCGGCAGCAGCGATGCCACGCTGCCTTGCTGATAGACGCGCCGCTCGCCGTTTGTCACTGCGTAAGCGCGCAGTTCGAGCTGGTCCCAGTGACCGGACACATCGTCGAAACGCCAGGCGTCGCGCGACACCGGCTTGGGGCAGATCTGTTTGGAGACGGTGACGCCATAGGCCTCGACTTCGCGGTCGGTGTGGTCCGAACCGACGCTGACGAGCAGGCCCGCTTTCGAATGCACCAGCACGCATTCGGCTTCGCCGCTCGACTTCACGCCGACCACGTCGATCTGTTCGGCCTGCGTCAGTAATTCCGCGCCGAGGCGGTAGAAGCACGGCGTGGTGGACGGCCGCTTCACGCCGAGTTCAGCCAGTTCGGCGATGTGATGCTCAATCGCGGCCTGATCGCGGCCGGCCCAACCGGCAATAGTCAGACGATTCACCTCGGCGATCGCGGCGCGACTGCCGCCGGACCGGTCTACAACATTGAAGGACACCTGCTGCATTGCTCGACTCCAAAGGAAATATGCTGCAAATATTATTGTGATATTTCACAGGAGTCCAGCGTGTCAAAAACATTCTTCTGCGTGGCGGATGAGATGTGCGGCTCGGCGGCAGTCCGATGCCGTACGGACGTTGGCGCGCGGCGGCTTGTCGTGCTGGTTTGTTAAACTGCGTTTTTCAACATTACTTTTTGTAAGGAACGCATCCATGCACCATGGCATCGGCTTCATTCAGGACCTGGCGGTCGTGATGGCGCTCGCCGGCGTCGTCACCGTGCTGTTCCATCGCCTGAAACAGCCGGTGGTGCTCGGCTACATCGCGGCCGGCGTGATCATCGGGCCGTACACGCCGCCGTTTCAGCTGATCCACGACGAGCAGACCATTCAGACGCTCGGCGAACTCGGCGTGGTGTTCCTGATGTTTTCGCTCGGCCTCGAATTCAGCCTGCGCAAACTCTTCAAGGTCGGCGCGACGGCGATCGTCGCAGCACTCTCCGAGATCGTGCTGATGCTGTGGATCGGTTACGAGATCGGCAGCGCGTTCGGCTGGAGTTCGATGGATTCGCTGTTCCTCGGCGCGATCCTCGCCATCTCGTCGACCACCATCATCGTCAAGGCGCTCTCCGAACTGGGCCTGAAACGCGAGAGCTTCGCGCAACTGGTGTTCGGCATTCTGATCGTCGAGGACATTCTTGCCATCGCGATGCTGGTGCTGCTGTCAGGTATCGCGCAGACGGGGCAATTGAGCGCGGGCGTCGCCATGGTCACGCTCGGCAAGCTGCTGCTGTTCATGACGGTGTCGCTGGTGGTCGGCATTCTGGTCGTGCCGCGCGCCTTGAACTACGTGGCGCGCGCGAAGAGCGACGAGATGCTGCTCGTCTCGGTGCTCGGGTTCTGCTTCGGCTTCTGTCTGCTGGTCGTGAAGCTCGACTACAGCATCGCGCTCGGCGCGTTCCTGATCGGCGCGATCATGGCCGAATCACGCCATCTGCATCGGATCGAGCATCTGATCGCACCGCTGCGCGACGCGTTTTCCGCGATCTTCTTCGTGACGATCGGCTTGATGCTGAATCCGGCCGTGCTGGTCGACTACGCGTGGCCGATCGCGGTGATCACGGTCGCGGTGATCGTCGGCAAGATCGTGTCGTGCGGGCTCGGCACTTTTCTCGCCGGCAAGGACGGACGCACGGCGATGCGCGTCGGCATGACCGTCTCGCAGATCGGCGAGTTCTCGTTCATCATCGCGTCGCTCGGTTTGACGCTGAAGGTGACAAGCGCGTTTCTGTATCCGATCGCGGTGGCGGTGTCCGCGTTGACCACGCTGTTCACGCCGTATCTGATCCGCGCGGCCGACCCGCTGACGCAGCGCCTCGGTCACGCCATGCCGCGCACGCTCGCTAACGTGTTCGGCATGTATGGACAATGGCTGCGTAGCTTGAGCACGGGAAGCGGTGAACCCACTTTGTTCAGCATGACGCGGCGGATCATTCTGCAGATCGCCGTCAATCTGGCGCTCGTCGCCGCTATTTTTCTGACCGTGTCGTATAGCGCGCCTTATACCAGCGCGTGGCTCGCGCACTGGTTGAGTTCCGAGCCGATGCAGCGCGTGGTGTTATGGAGCGTCGCGCTGGTCGTGTCGATGCCGTTTCTGGTGGCGGTGTACCGCAAGACCAAGTCGCTCGCCTTGCTGCTCGCCGAAGTCAGCGTGCAACCGGCAACGGCGGGGCGCTTCACGAGCGCGATCCGCTACGCGATCTCCGATCTGGTGCCGGTGGTCTCGATGGTCGGCGTGTTTCTGCTGGTCGCGGCGCTTTCCGGCGGCATTCTGCCGCCGACCGGCCTGCTTGCCGCGGTGCTGGTCTGCGCCGCGTTGCTGCTGGCGCTGGTCTGGCGCTGGTGCGTGAAAATCCACGCGGCGATGCAGATCGCCTTGCGCGAGACATTTGAAGAGCAGCCGGATCCTTAAGTCAAACTTGCCGGCGGTTCTCCAGGTTGGGTTCCTCATGGCCCCGCAACAATGTGAGCAATTGTGTGCGGGTTTGCGGCGCTTGCCTCGCTAGCGGATAATCAGGGCATATTCATTCGTTCGCGTGAAGGCGCCTGTCTGACTGTCATGAGCGAAAACAAACCTGAAAATGCCGGCAAGCCCGGCAATCCAACGCCGCCTTCGCCGTCGCCCGCGCCGTCCGGAACGCCCGGCGTGTCGACACCCGGCTCCACGCCGGCCGATCCGGCAGCCTCGCTACCCCTCTCGCACGAAGATGCCATCCGGTCTCCAATCAAAGACAAGGTAACGCCGCCGGGTGCTCCAGCCGCTCCTACGCCCGCTGCGTCCACCGCGACGCCGGCCGCCGAGGCGGCTGCCGTGCGATCGTCGACGGACGATCCCAACAGCGCGTCGGCCGTCACGCCCACCGATCCGCAAACGGCGCGGCGACGCGATGCGGCCGAAGCACGCAGCGCGGCTGCGGCATCCACCGCGAAGCAGGAGGCGGCGGTTCATGAACATGAAGCGCGGCGTGCCGGTGTCCATGCGATGAGACCGCCGCCGACGGTCGGAAGCAGCGAACCTGTCGACGGCGAACTGGTCAGTTCCGTTGAAGACGCTACCGTGGTCGAAGAGGTCTCGGCCTCGTCCGAACGTCGGGCTGGCTCGCCGCCGCCGGGGTTCGGCGCGGCGCCAGACTTCACCGCGTCCAACCCGCCGCCGCCCAATGCATTGCCGCCGTCGCCGCCACGCTATCTGAAGCACAATGATTCGGCGTGGACCGTGTTCGGCCGGATCGTCGCGGCGCGCGCGCGTCAGTTGTTCGATCGTGCCGGCCAGCGGATTACGCAGCGTACGCTGCGCATCGGCGTGTCGGCGCGCATCTTCCATCCGGAGCCGGGCGCGAAGGGTCTGCGGGGCAAGACGCTGCAGTATCTCGAGGAATCGATCGCGCACTGGGTGATGTCGCGCGACGTGCTGGTGTTCATGATCCCGACGGTCGGTCATCAGGGCATGCTGCATCCGAGCAATATCCGTTTGCGCGATTATGCGAAGCATCTCGACGGGCTGCTGCTGCAAGGCGGCGCCGACGTCTCGCCGCAGTCTTACGCGGAACAGGCAACCAGCCACGAGTGGCCCGGCGACCGCGTGCGCGACATGTACGAACTCGAACTGCTGCATGAGTTCGTCGAATCGGGCAAGCCGGTGCTCGGCGTGTGCCGTGGCTGTCAACTGATCAACGTGGCGTTCGGCGGGACCTTGTATCAGGACATCGCCACCGATGTGCCGACCGCGGGTACGCACGTCAATGAGAACTACGATCAGCATCGGCACGGGATCCACTTTCCGGACGGTTCGACGCTCGCCAACATGTTCCCGGGCCGGCGCGATGCGATCGTCAACTCGATCCACCATCAGGCGGTCAAAACGCTCGGCCGCGATCTCAATATCGAAGCGGTGTCGGCGTCAGATGGCATCATCGAAGCCGTGCGCTACCGGCGCGCGCCGTTCGTGATGGGCGTGCAATGGCATCCGGAGTTTCATCGCGCGGGCGGTCCGGAGTTGCTCGACTGCACGCCGTTGCTCGATACGTTCCTGCGCGTGGCGCGCGAGACGCGGTTTTGAGGTTGCGGGGCTGGTGAGTTGGGGTTGGATGGCCGAATGTTTGGTTTGTTAGAGGCGCGCCGCTGCGGTTTGCAGCGGTGCGCCTTTTGTGTTTTTCTCTTGCTGTTTTTGATGGCTGGCTTCTCGCTGGCCGTTTGTATCAGTCTGCTAATTCGTGCGGCATTTCTAGTTTTCGGAGTCGCGGACATCTCGCCGATATCGGGATAGATAGTCAGGAATGCGAGGTTTTTATTGACCCGAGTGCGCGCATCTCAGTATCAGTCACTCTATCTCCATATTGCGAATTCACTTACGGCTGAATTCGTACAACCTTAGCGTAAATTCCGATTCGTCCGCACGAGACGGAACGTCGCATTTTCGTCTTATCCGAACTCGTTTATTTCGCGATGGATGGGCCGACTTGATCAAATCATTCGCTGGCGATTTATCTCGATTTAAAGTCCGTCCGTGTGGCATTTGAATGCTTCGCTTAAAGGGGAATCCGCGCGATAATCTGCGGCTGTTTTGGATTCGCATGGAGCATGCACGTATGAAGTATCCCTTATTAGTACGGCGCGCCATGCTGCTCGCGACCTCGTGTGCGCTGTTGCAGCAGGGCGGTTTCGTGCTGGCCGCGCAAGGCGACGAGGCCGCGCCGATGGTCGGCACACGGCCGGCCATCAACACCCTGACGCCGCAGCCCGTGGCAGATGCGCTGCGCAACGCGGCATCAGCCACGTCGGCCGCGCCGGCCACGGCCGGCGATGCGCAAGGTAACGTCGCCGAACTGATGCAGATGATTCACGATGCGAAGCTGAGCGAACTACGCACCACGTATAACGGCAGCTACGGCGCCAGTCTGTTTTTCTATCCGCGGGAAATGACGTATTACGTAGCGTTATTTCAGGACAAGCATTTCTGGCGGGTGATCAAGTCCGAGGACGCGGCGCGCGCGGAAGCGATCTATGCGGGCTTTGCCCAGCAGACCGCGCAACTCGCGGATGTCGAGATTCGCCGCACGCAGTTGCAGGCGCAGAAGGCATACATCGAAGACGTCATTGCGATGTCCGAAGATCGCGCGAAACGCTTGCAAGCCGATCTCGACGTGGCGCGCACCCAGCAGGCCAAGGTCAACGACTATCAGCGTCAAACGCAAGGTGAAGTGGCCGCGCTGCACGCGGACAAGGAAAGGGCGCAGGCGCAGTTGCGCCAGGTGCAGGGCGAAGTGATGCAATTGCAGCGGCAAACCGAAATGGGATTGCCGATTCAGAAGTAAATGCATCAACGCAAAAAAGCCCGGCCATTCGTGAATTCGTGAATTCGTGAATGTCCGGGCTTTTTTTGTACTACGCCACCTGTCCGATCGTGTCGTGCCTACTTTGCGAATTGATCCGGAACGTCGGTCACGCGTCGCTGTGAAAGATGGTTCATCCATTCGGTCCCGCTGGTGCCGGACGCATGGATTGACGAGCCGGTGCGCGGCATCGGCGCCGTATCGCGGACGTGTGTTGCAGCGGACATCGTTACCCCCGCGTATTCGTCGACACCGAGCCGAGCCGGGCCGAGAGGTGAATAGGCTCCGGCAGCCGACGGCTTCAGCGACACGTTTGCCGCGACTTTCGGGAGCGCGCCGCGTGCGATGTCATCAGCAATTGCCGCTGCGTGCGACGTTTGGTCTGCGGCGGCGAACCGCGCGGTGCGCGGGGGGATTGCGCCGTATTGCCTGCCGCTCTTCTCGCGAATGAGCTTACGGCGATGTGAGACGGCTTTGTCAGCGAAGCCATGCGCCGGAGCGAAGCGCAATGCGGGCGCTGAAGTCGAAGCAGGTATCGGCACTGTCGCGGCCGCAGGACTGGATGCCGCCGCGAACCGAGGAGCCGCGCTCGGGAGTGCAGGCATTGATGCCGCGACTGCCGCAGACGTGCCTGCCGCAGCGCTATCCACTGCGCGAGCGGTAACTGCCGCCGGTGGCTGAAATTTCGCCGGCTGCGAGTCGCGTTTGTCCGAGGCCTTGCCCGCGAAATCCACATGAGTGGCCGTGTCACGATGCATCAGATGATCGAACCCGATCCATCCCAGCATCGCAGCGCCGCCGAGCACGCATGCACCGCCCGCCAACGCACTCCAATGATGGCCGGACCCGCGCGCCGCCGTCGCGTACGCATGCAGCGGAAACGGCGGGACGGCCGCAGCGGACGCAGCCATTTGCGCAGCGGCTTCGAATGGTGTTTCAAGCACCGGAGCCGGCGCCGCAGTTGCGCGCCGCTCGTCCGACGGCGACCATCGGCAAAGCGAGCGAATGGCCTGATCGCTCATGCAGAACGTGCGCAGCATGGCGGCGTAGAGTGCCTTGAGTTCCGCCCGCA
Organism: Paraburkholderia sp. RL18-101-BIB-B; assembly: GCF_046026985.1. Classification (NCBI taxonomy): domain Bacteria; kingdom Pseudomonadati; phylum Pseudomonadota; class Betaproteobacteria; order Burkholderiales; family Burkholderiaceae; genus Paraburkholderia; species Paraburkholderia sp. RL18-101-BIB-B. The sequence continues at coordinate 46,215 of NZ_JARESV010000024.1, read as the reverse complement.
AACTGTAGCCAGGCGGAAGCAGTGCCCAGTCCCGGCCGAACGACGCCGGCACATGACCGAGCGGACGCGAGCGCGGCATGGCCAGGTAGCCTTGGATCGGGGTGAAAGGAATGGTGGACATCGGTCTTTTCCAGCGCCTCTTAAAGGGGCCGCCGATCGGCGGTCCCGGGATCTGCGGGGGACTCGGGCCTCGGTGCGATGCGCGTTGGAATACCAGACATGCACGCCGTACGTCGACGCCGAACCGCAGCATTGCGCTCTGGACGAGCACACGGGCGCATGGGCGTGTCACTGTGAAGCCGTAGGGGTGCGAAGGATGATACTTCGATGCGCCCGACTTACTGACTGGAAATCTCCGAAGAGATCCGCCGATTCGTCCGGGTTTAAGTTAAACCCGGACGACGCTCAACCGGGCCACGCTTGTCCTATCGATCGAGCCTGTAAACGTAGCGCAACGCTGTAATATCCACGCCGCCCATATGATCCGGTTCGGCGCCGACGAACTGCCAGCCTTGCCGTTCATAGAAGCCGATCGCCGGCGTATTCCCTTCGAGCACATACAGATAGAGTTGCGTCTCGCCCTGCGCGCGAGCCCAGTCCTCGGCGGCATGCATCAGCAGCTTGCCGACGCCGATGCCCTGATAGTCCGGCAGCGTGTGCAGGTTATCGAGCAGCACGCCCCACGCAGATTCCGGTTGACGTTCGACACAAACAAAACCCGTCGGCTCGCCCGCGAGTTCGGCGATCAGGACGATGCGGCGTTCGCCGCCGGGCGCGCTCAGGCGCGCTTCCCAATAGGCTGCGCGCTCGCGCGTGACCTGGCCGTCGAGAAATGCGTCGGGCAACAGGCTGCGATAGGTGGCCTGCCAACTTGTGCTGTGGATCGAAGCAATGAGCGCGGCATCCGCGAGAGTTGCGGGGCGCAGCGAAAGAGCGGGGGTGGTTCGCATCGGGGTAGTGATCTGCGGAAATGCCTGACTGCAAATGTTAGCGCGACGGCCGGCGACACGTGTAAGGAAACTGTATGCATTACGCGACAGCGGCTTCAACGGTAACATTACGTGGAGCGGGCGCCGCATGATTCACAACGTTTACCCTGATACCGTGAGAATGCGTTCAGCATGAAAATGCAGCGCCCCCGGGCGCGTTGTTCTATCCGCCCGAGGCATCCGCTTTGCCGAACCCAGTGGATCGTTTCAACTGCCTGCCCGCCACCGGTTCTTTCGTGGCGACAGGCCCATCAGAGAATGTCATGTCTACTGCGTCACACGCCACTTCCTCATCCCAAGAATCCAAGGTCAAGACAGTATTCCGCGTTGTCAGCGGTAACTTTCTTGAGATGTACGACTTCATGGTCTACGGCTATTACGCTTCGGCGATCGCCAAGACCTACTTTCCGAGCGGCAACGAATTCGCCTCGCTGATGCTGTCGCTGTCGGTGTTCGGCGCGGGCTTCCTGATGCGACCGCTCGGCGCGATCGTGCTCGGCGCATACATCGATCATCACGGCCGGCGCAAAGGCCTGATCCTCACCCTCGGTTTGATGGCGCTCGGCACGCTCACGGTCGCGTCGATTCCAGGTTACGCGACGATCGGCTTGCTCGCGCCAGTGCTCGTTCTGGGCGGCCGGCTGTTGCAAGGTTTCTCCGCCGGGGTCGAACTGGGCGGCGTGTCGGTGTATCTGTCGGAGATCGCCACCAAGGGCAACAAGGGCTTCTACTGCGCGTGGCAGTCGGGCAGCCAGCAGGTTGCCGTGGTGTTCGCCGCGCTGATCGGTGTGTTCCTGAACAAGCTGTTGCCGGCTGACCAGATGACCGCGTGGGGCTGGCGCGTGCCCTTCCTGATCGGCTGCCTGATCGTGCCGTTCCTGTTCCTGATCCGCCGTTCGCTGCAGGAAACCGAGGAATTCAAGGCGCGCAAGCATCATCCGAAGATGGGCGAGATCATGAAGACGATGGCCGCCAACTGGGGCATCGTGCTGGGCGGCATGGGCATGGTGATCATGACCACCGTGTCGTTCTACATGATCACGGCGTACACGCCGACCTTCGGCAAGGAAGTGCTGAAGCTGTCGTCGATCGACACGCTCGTCGTCACGGTCTGTATCGGCCTGTCGAATCTGATCTGGCTGCCGCTCGCGGGCGCGCTGTCCGACCGTATCGGACGGCGTCCGGTGCTGCTGGCGTTCACGATTCTGACCATCATCACCGCGTATCCGGCGCTGCAGTGGCTGGTGGCGGACCCGTCGTTCGCGCGTCTGCTGGAGGTCGAACTGTGGCTGTCGTTCCTGTACGGCAGCTATAACGGCGGGATGGTCGTGGCGCTGACTGAAGTCATGCCGGTCGAAGTGCGGACCGCCGGTTTCTCGCTCGCCTACAGCCTCGCCACGACGATAGGCGGTTTCACGCCGGCCATCTCGACGCTGTTGATTCACACTACCGGCAACAAGGCGGCGCCGGGTCTGTTCCTGGGCGTGGCGGCGATTTGCGGGTTGATCGCGACGTTGGTGCTGTATCGCACGCCGGAATCGCGCAATCAATATCGGACGGCCTGAGCTTCACCGTTCACGATTCGGCCGGGCAAGTAAAAAACCCCGCGTTCTCACGAACGCGGGGTTTTTGTTTTTTGGCACGGCGGCGGGGTGACGGCTGATTTCGCCGAGCGGCGTTTGCGCTAACCGTTGCGCAATTCGTTCGCCACGGCCTCGACGACGTCGCCCCACGCGCCGGGTTGCGGTTGACGCACCAGCGACGCGCCCGGATACCACGGGCTGCGTGTCTCGCCGGCAAACCAGCGCCAGTCCGCGGCGAACGGCAGCATCAGCCAGAGCGGCTTGCGCAGCGCGCCGGCCAGGTGCGCGATGGACGTATCGATCGACACCACCGCATCGAGCCGTTCGATGATCGCCGCCGTGTCCGCGAAGTCGCCGATCCGCTTGTCGAAGCGATGAATCGACGCCGCGCGCGGATGCGCGTCGAGCGCCGCGCGTTCGTCGGCGCTCAAGGCGGGCTGCAGCACGATCCAGTCGATGCCTTCGAGTGCGAACAGCGGATCGAGCGCGGCGAGCGGCATCGAACGCGTTTCGTTTTGCTGGATGCGTCCCGACCACGCAATGCCGATCTTGCGCTTCGCCTGGCCGCCGAGCGAGCCGCGCCATTTGCGGCCATAGGCGCTCGGCACGCTGAGGTAGGGCGTGCGCTCCGGAATGGTGTCGAAGGTCGTGCCGAGTGCGAGCGGCAGGCTCAGCAGCGGGCATTGCAGATCGGCGGCGGGGCGCGGCGCGCCCTGGGCGATCAGCGTCACGCGCCAGGCTTGCGCGGCAGGGGTCAGCAAGGGCAGCAGCTGCGGCTGCACTTCGAGCACGACGCGCGCCGCGCGCTGCGCGACGAGGGGGACGAAGCGCACGAATTGCAGCGTGTCGCCGAAACCTTGTTCGGCATGGACCAGCAGCGTACGTTGCGCGATCGGCTCGCCGTGCCAGCGCGGCAGCGTCTGGATCACCGGCTGTGCCATGGTTTGCAGACGCCATTCGTACTCCGGCAGCCCGCGTGGGAAGTCGCGCAACGCGAGCCACGCGAGCGCGCGGTTCAGGTGCGCGGAGGCGAGCTCGGGGCGCAGACGCAGCGCCTGATCGAAAGCGCGCACGGCCGGGCTATGCGCACCCAGGGCCTGGTGCGCGGTGCCCAGACTCAGCCACGCGAGCGCGAATTGCGGATCGAGACCGACGGCGCGTTCGAGATACGGCAGCGCCTCGGCGTGGCGTCCCATTGCCGCGAGCGCGTTACCCATGCCGAAGATGGCTGGCGGCAGGTTCGGCTGCAAGGCCAGCGCCGCCCTGAACGATGCAACCGCGTCGGCATGGCGGCCGGTGGCGTCGAACGTGTTGGCGAGATTGAAGTGCGCGGCGACGAAGCGCGGCTCGGCCGCCAACGCCGTCTCGAAACACGGCACCGCCTCTTCCGCGCGACCGAGCGCGTTCAGCGACATGCCCATGTTATTGAGCGCGCCGGCATGACCGGGACGCAATTCGAGCGTGCGCCGGAACGCGGCGATGGCTTCCGTGTGGCGTCCGAGCGCGTGCAGCGCGTTGCCGAGGTTGTTATGCGACGAAGCGTCGTTCGGTTGCAGGCGCAACGACTTTTCGAACGCGTCGGCGGCGTCTTCATGACGGCCCGCGGCGGCGTATGCATTGCCCAGGTTGTAGTGCGCCATCGGAAACGATGGCGCGAGTGTCAGCGCATTGCGGAACTGTTCGATGGCGCCGTCGATCTGGCCCAGCGCCTTCAGCGCGTTGCCCAGGTTCAGTTGCAGCGCGGCGTCTTCCGGGCGCAGGTTCACCGCGCGCCGCACGAGCTCGGCGGCTTCGGCGTGCTGGCCCTGCTGGTGGCGCAGGACGCCCAGCAGGTGCAACGCATCGACGTGCGCGGGATTGCCGTCGAGCGTCGCGCGGTAGCCGCGTTCGGCGTCGTCGAGGCGGCCGTCACGATGCGCCGCGAAAGCGCGGTCAAATACAGGTTGCATGACGGGGGATGGCATTCGGGTGAGGCAGAGGCCGCATTTTCCCACACTCGCCGGACCGCACTCCGATTTGACCGGTTGTCTCAATATCTATAACATATGAATACATGTTCATATGTACTGCCGCAACGCCACCTGTCATGGCTTCTTCACTCGCGTCCGCCACTTCCACCACTTCGTTTGCCAGCTTTGACGATCGCTCGGTCGACACGATCGTGCCGCTGGCCGACCTGTTTCGCCTGCTCGGCGACCCGACGCGCCTACGCATCGTGCTGGCGTGCCTGGACGAGCGGCGCGCTGTCGGGGCGATTGCCCAGGCGCTGGGTTTGTCGCCGTCGCTGGTGAGCCATCACTTGCGGCTGCTTCGCGCGGCGCGGATCGTGCGCGCGGAGCGGCAGGGCAAGCAGGTCTTCTACGTCGCCGCCGACCGCCATATCAGCGCGATGCTGGCGGGCATGCTCGAACACGTGGCCGAACCGGCCGGCGATGAATCTCTGGACGCGTCATGAAGAAAAACGAGCACGACCACGAAGGGCATGGCCACGTCGGCCATGCACATGCCCACGGTCACACCCACAGTCATAGTCACGGCCACGCCGGCCACCACCACGCCCACGCCCCCGTCGCGGGCCACGGCCGCGCGTTCGCGCTCGCCGTCGTGTTGAACATCGCCATCGTGGTGGCCCAAGCCGTCTACGGCGTGCTCGCCCATTCCACCGCGCTGCTCGCCGACGCCGGCCACAACCTCTCCGACGTCCTCGGCCTGCTGCTCGCCTGGGGCGCCGCCTGGCTCGCCACGCGTCGTCCGTCGGCGCGCTACACGTTCGGTTATGGCAGCTCGTCGATCCTCGCCTCGCTCGTCAATGCGGGGCTGTTGCTGTTCGCGTGCGGCGTGATCGTCGCCGAAGCCATCGGGCGGCTGATGAATCCGGCGCCGGTGGCAGGGCTCGCGGTGTTCGTCGTCGCGACGGTCGGCGTGGTGGTCAACGGGATTTCCGCGTGGCTCTTCATGCGCGGGCAGAAAGAAGACCTGAACATTCGCGGTGCCTTCCTGCATATGGCGGCGGATGCCGGCATCTCGGCGGCGGTTGCGGTGAGCGGCCTCGTGATTCTCTACACCAACTGGACGTGGCTCGACCCGGTGATGAGCCTGCTGGTGGTGGCGGTCGTGGTGGTCGGCACGTGGGGGCTGTTACGCGATTCGGTGCGCCTCGCGCTCGACGCCGTGCCGCCCGGCGTCGATCTGCAAAGCATCCGCGACTATCTGGCGGGGCAGCCCGGCGTCGTCGATGTGCATGATCTGCACGTGTGGGCCCTGTCGACCACCGGCAATGCGCTCAGCGCGCATCTGGTGATGCCGGCCGGCCACCCCGGCGACGAGTCGCTAGACGGCATCGTCGTCATGCTGCGCGAACGCTTTTCGATGCAGCACGCGACGCTGCAAGTCGACCTTGGCACCACGCAGCACCGGTGCGCAATGGATCATGCGCCGCACGCGCGTTGAGGCAAACTGGCACGCGCAGCAAGTTCACAGCGAGCCCAGGCCAATCGCGTGATTGATGCAGCGCACCGTCAGCCCATTGCTGGCGGCGTTCCAAGGCGACTTCCTCCGGGCGTACACTAGAACGCATTGTTGTTTCCGGAGTTCCGCATGGACGCTGCCGCAAACGATGTGCCGCCGGTGCTGATCGTCGGGGCGGGGCCCACGGGGCTCGCCGCGGCGATGAGTCTGGCGCGTGCCCACATCCCCGTGCGTCTGATCGACAAAGCCATGCAACCGAACCCGTATTCGCGGGCCATCGGCATCCAGGCGCGCACGCTCGAGTTGCTCGAGCAGCATCGGCTGGTCGAACCGTTTCTCGAACTCGGCCATCGCGCGCGCATTGCCAATCTGTTTTCGAACGGCATGCGTCTCGCGCAACTCGATTTCGATCCGCTTCACACGCGCTATCCGTATCTGCTGTTTCTCGACCAGTCCGTGACGGAGCGGTTGCTGACGGAACATCTCGCGACGCTCGGCGTAACGGTCGAGCGCGGTGTCGAGCTGACGATGTTCGCGCAAGGCTCCGCCAGCATTCAGGCGACGTTGCGCCGCGCGGACGGCCACACGGAGACGATGCGTCCGTCGTACGTGATCGCCGCGGACGGTGCGCACAGCACGATCCGTCACCGGCTGGGTCTGAGCTTCGAAGGCAAGACCTTCGAGCAGACTTTCCTGCTCGCCGATCTGCACGCCGAAACCGATTGGCCCGAAGACGAGTTTCACATCTTCGCGTCAGGCGAAGGACTGGTGGCGCTGTTTCCGATGGGCCACGGCCGGCATCGTCTGATCGCGGATCATGCCGTCGAGCCTGCCGCCGTCGCGCCGTCCGCGACGCCCGCCGTGCTGGGCGAACCGCCGCTGAACAAGGTGCCGGCGCCGTCGCTCGAGGAGTGCAAGGCGCTGATCGCGAGGCGCGTGCGCGAGCGGGTCGACGTGTCGGATCTGGCGTGGTCCTCGTATTTCCATGTGAATAACCGCATGGTGGACCGGTTGCGTGTCGGCCGAATTTTTCTTGCAGGCGACGCCGCGCATGTGCACAGCCCGGCCGGCGCACAAGGTATGAACACCGGCATTCAGGAAGCGTTCAACCTCGGCTGGAAGCTGGCGCGGGTCTTGAAGAGCGCGGCGCCCGATCGCCTGCTCGATACCTATTACCTTGAACGTCATCCGATCGAACGTGACGTGCTGCGGCAGACCGGCTTCATCACGCATATGGCCGAGGCCGATCACGGACCGCTCAAGCTGCTGCGCGAACGCGTGATGCCGGTCCTCGCCGCGCTGGGTCCACTGCGCGACGCCGCACGCGCCACTATCAGCGAACTGTCGATCCAGTACCGGCGCAGTCCGCTGACGCTCGAACGTGTGCTCGACGGCGGACCGCGTGCCGGCGAACGTGCGCCCGACGCGCTGGTGCATGTGGTGGACGGACCGCTTGGCCGCGCGCCCGGCGTCGGCTGCATTTTCGATCTGCACGATCCGGCGTTCTTCTCGCTATTCCTGCTCGTGCCGCCGCTGCCCGTCGACGAAAAGCCGCTCGATCCCGCGGCGAAGCATGCGCCGCCGCCGGACGCGGAAATGGAACGCGTGGCGGCGGAAGTCGAGCGATTGCTGCCGGGTGCGGTGCGCATCTGGCGCATCACGGATACCACCGGCGATGGCGGCCCGGCGCTCTCCGAATCGTATGGCCGCACGCGGCCGTCGTTCTATCTGGTGCGGCCCGACGGCTATATCAGCGCGCGCGGACGCACCGGCTCCGATCTGCACGGCCTGTTGCGGCATTGCGAAGCCTGGTTCACGGTAAGTGGCGAGATACCGGAGCAGGCGGCCCTGTGACGCGGGCCGCCCGAGTATCGATTGCGCAAGCGCGTGAGCGCTGCCCCCGCTCACACCGTCGTAGGCGCGGCCGGTGTCAGCTGCTCGCGATGTTTGATGAGCGCTTCCTCGACGATGCCCGACATCTCAATACCGCTCGCATCCGGCTCATCGAGCGCCGCCAGCAACGCGCGCCGCATGCGTGGCTCCCAGAAACGGCGGATATGGTCGGCAATGCCGGCGAGCGCTTCCTCGCGGTCGGGCATCGAATCGAAAAAATCGCCGATCCGATTGGCCATGTCGATCAGGTTCTGATTGTCCATGCCTGACCTCACTTGCCCGATGTCGCGTTGGCCAGCTCGCGCTGCTTCAGCAGATCGAGCTGTTCGGTGTTGAAACGCGAATAGTCTTTCTGCCATTGCGACGGCTGTTCGACCGGCATCACCTGCACCGCGGTCACTTTGTACTCCGGACAGTTGGTCGCCCAATCCGAGCTATCGGTGGTGATCACGTTCGCGCCCGATTCGGGGAAGTGGAACGTCGTATAGACGACGCCCGGCTGCATGCGCTCGGTCACCTTCGCGCGCAACACGGTTTGCCCCGCGCGCGATTCGATGCCGACCCAGTCGTCGGTCTTGATGCCGCGCTCTTCGGCATCGTGCGGATGAATTTCCAGCCGGTCTTCGTCGTGCCAGCGCGAATTCTCCGTGCGGCGCGTTTGCGCGCCCACGTTGTATTGCGACAGGATGCGGCCCGTGGTGAGCAGCATCGGGAATTTGCGCGTGACTTTCTCGGGCGTCGCGATGAACTTCGTAATCACGAACTTGCCCTTGCCGCGCACGAACGTGTCGATGTGCATGGTCGGCGTGCCGTCCGGCGCCTCTTCGTTGCACGGCCACTGGATGCTGCCCAGCTCGTCGAGCTTCTTGTACGAGACGCCGTGGAAGGTCGGCGTGAGACGCGCGATCTCGTCCATGATCTGCGACGGATGCGTGTAGTCCATTTCATAGCCGAGCGCGCGTGCGAGCAGCACCGTGACTTCCCAGTCGGCGTAACCCGGCACCGGCGGCATGACCTTGCGCACGCGCGAGATGCGGCGCTCCGCGTTGGTGAACGTGCCGTCCTTTTCGAGGAACGACGAACCGGGCAGCAGCACGTGCGCATACTTGGCGGTCTCGTTCAGGAAAATGTCCTGCACGACGATGCATTCCATCGACGACAGCGCGGCCGACACGTGATGCGTATTCGGATCCGACTGCACGATGTCTTCGCCCTGGCAGTACAGACCCTTGAAGGTGCCATGCACGGCGGCGTCGAACATGTTCGGAATGCGCAGGCCCGGCTCCGGTTGCAGCGTGACATTCCAGGCTTCTTCGAACAGCGTGCGCGTGACCGTGTCGCTGATGTGGCGATAGCCCGGCAGTTCGTGCGGGAACGAGCCCATGTCGCACGAACCCTGCACGTTGTTCTGGCCGCGCAGCGGATTCACGCCCACGCCTTCGCGGCCGATGTTGCCCGTCGCCATCGCGAGGTTGGCGATGCCCATCACCATCGTCGAGCCTTGCGCGTGTTCGGTGACGCCGAGACCGTAGTAGATTGCGGCGTTGCCGCCGGTCGCATAGATGCGGGCGGCTTCGCGCACGAATTGAGCCGGCACGCCTGTCACTGCTTCGGTCGCCTCCGGCGCGTTCTCGGGCAGCGCGACGAAATCGCGCCATTGCTCGAACGCGCGGGTTTCGCAGCGCTCGGCGACGAACGCTTCGTTGACGAGGCCTTCCGTGACGATCACATGCGCCAGCGCGTTCACGACGGCCACGTTCGTGCCGGGCAGCAATTGCAGATGATGCGAGGCCTTCACGTGCGGCGTGTCGACGATATCGATGCGGCGCGGATCCACGACGATCAGCTTCGCGCCTTCACGCACGCGGCGCTTCAGGCGCGAGCCGAACACCGGGTGGCCGTCGGTCGGATTCGCGCCGATCACCATGATCACGTCGGCTTTATCCACGGACGCAAAAGTCTGCGTGCCCGCCGATTCGCCGAGCGTGGTCTTCAATCCATAGCCGGTCGGCGAGTGGCAAACACGCGCGCAGGTGTCGACGTTGTTGTTGCCGAACGCGGCGCGCACGAGCTTTTGCACCAGATACGTTTCTTCGTTCGTGCAACGCGACGACGTGATGCCGCCGATCGAATCGCGGCCGTGTTTCGCCTGAATGCGGCGGAATTCCGACGCCGCATACGTGAGCGCTTCTTCCCAGCTGACTTCGCGCCACGGATCGGTGATCTTCGCGCGGATCATCGGCTTGGTGATGCGGTCCTTGTGCGTCGCGTAGCCCCAGGCAAAGCGGCCCTTCACGCAGGCGTGGCCTTCATTGGCCTGGCCGTTCTTGTGCGGCACCATGCGCACGACCTCGTTGCCCTTCATCTCCGCCTTGAACGAGCAGCCGACACCGCAATACGCGCACGTTGTGACGACCGAATGCTCGGCCTGGCCGAGCATGATGACGGTCTTTTCCTGCAAGGTCGCGGTCGGGCACGCGGCCACACACGCGCCGCACGACACGCATTCCGATTCCATGAACGGCACGTTTTCGCTGGCCGCCACGCGCGATTCGAAACCGCGCCCGGTGATGGTCAGCGCGAAGGTGCCTTGCGTTTCTTCGCACGCGCGCACGCAGCGATTGCAGACGATGCACTTCGACGGGTCGTAGGTGAAGTACGGGTTCGACTCGTCTTTCTTGTCCTTCAGGTGATTCGCGCCGTCAAAGCCGTAGCGCACTTCGCGCAAGCCCGTGACGCCCGCCATGTCCTGCAGTTCGCAGTCGCCATTGGCGGGGCAGGTGAGACAGTCGAGCGGGTGATCGGAGATGTACAACTCCATCACATTGCGGCGCAGCGACTGCAGACGATCCGTTTGCGTGCGGACCTTCATGCCGGCTTCGACCGGCGTCGTGCACGAGGCGGGATAGCCGCGCTTGCCTTCGATTTCCACGAGACACAAACGGCACGAGCCGAACGGTTCCAGCGAATCGGTCGCGCAAAGCTTCGGCACGTTGACGCCCGCTTCGACGGCGGCGCGCATCACCGAGGTGCCGGCCGGAACAGTGACGGATTGGCCGTCGATTTCCAGCGTGACGTCGACATCGGCATGCCGCGCGGGCGTGCCGAAATCGGTGTCGTCGAAAAACGATCGGGTGGCGCGCTGCTGCGCCTGCGACTTGCATGCGCAGTTGCCTGAGCCGCAGCCGCCGGCAGGGGAGTTGAGCAGGTCGGACATGGTTTGGCTCCTGGGTCAGGCCGCTTTCGGCGCGTGATGAGACACGTTGGCGAGACCGAAGTCTTCGGGGAAATGATCGAGCGCGGACAGCACCGGGAACGGCGTCATGCCGCCCATCGCGCAGAGCGAACCGGACACCATCGTGTCGCAAAGATCACGCAGCAACTGCACCTGGCGTGTGGACGTATCGCCGTTGCGAATCCGGCCGATCACTTCGACGCCGCGCGTCGAGCCGATCCGGCACGGCGTGCATTTGCCGCACGATTCGAGCGCGCAAAAGTGCATGGCGTACTGCGCGAGTTCGGCGAGATTCGAGGTGTCGTCATGCACGACGAGGCCGCCGTGGCCTACCACCGCGCCGACTGCCGCGTACGCCTCGTAGTCCATCGGGATGTCCCACTGGCTTTCCGGCAGATACGTGCCGAGCGGGCCGCCCACTTGCACCGCGCGCGCCGGCCGGCCGCTCGCCGTGCCGCCGCCGTAGTCGTAGAGCAATTCGCGCAGCGTGACGCCGAACGCGAGTTCGACCAGGCCGCCTTGCTTCACATTGCCCGCGAGCTGGAACGGCAGCGTGCCGCGCGAGCGGCCCATGCCGAAGTCTTTGTAGAACGCCGCGCCGCGCGCGAAGATGATCGGCACCGTGGCGAGCGTGATGACGTTATTGATCACGGTCGGCTGGCCGTACAGGCCGACGAGCGCCGGCACTGGCGGCTTGGCGCGCACGATGCCGCGCTTGCCTTCGAGCGATTCGAGCAGCGCCGTTTCCTCGCCGCACACATAGGCGCCGGCGCCTTTGGCGACGAACAGTTCGAAGCGATGCGTTGTCGAGAGCACGCTGTCGCCGAGCCAGCCGGCGGCGCGTGCTTTCGCGATCGCCGCTTCGAGCGTTGCGATCGAATGCGGATACTCGCTGCGCACATAGATATGGCCGACCGTCGCGCCCGTCACGATGCCCGCGATGATCATCCCCTCGATCAGCACGTACGGATCGCTTTCCATCACGAGGCGATCGGAGAAGGTGCCGGAATCGCCTTCGTCCGCGTTGCAGACGATGTATTTCTGCGCCGCCTTGGCGCCGCGCACCGTGCGCCATTTGATGCCGGCCGGAAAGGCCGCGCCGCCACGTCCGCGCAGGCCGGATTCGATCAAGGCTTCACAGGCGGCGTCGCCGTCGGTTTGCAAAGCCTTGCGCAAGCCTTCGAGGCCGCCGTGGGCGACGTAATCGTCGATGGAAAGCGGATCCGTGATGCCGATGCGCGCGAAGGTCAGGCGCTGCTGCTTCTTCAGATACGGAATGTCGTCGACCACGCCGACGCGCCGTGCATGCGCGCCGCCTTCGACGAAGCCGGCGTCGAACAACGCGGCGACGTCGCCGGCTTCGATGTTCGCGTAGCCGATGCGGCCTTCAGGCGTCTGAACCTCGACCAGCGGTTCGAGCCACAGCAGGCCGCGCGAACCGTTGCGAACCAGTTCGACTTCGAGGCCGCGGCGTGCGGCTTCGGCTTCGATCGCCTGAGCGAGCGCGTCAGCGCCGAGCGCCAAAGCCGACGAATCACGGGGAACGTAGATGCGCGTCATGCCGTCACCTCCACGCACTTGCTGGCGGCCGCGAAGATCGCGTCGAACTTTTGCGGCGTGACTCGGGCGTGCAAGGTGCCGTTGAGCATCAGCGCCGGCGACAGCGCACATTGGCCGAGGCAATACACCGATTCTAGTTCGACTGTCGCGCCGTGCTGGTGTTCGCCGTCGAAGCGGCAGCCGGTGTGCGCCTCGATATGCTGCGCGAGTGCTTCGGTGCCCATGCTGCGGCAGGCTTCCGCGCGGCACAGTTGCACCGTGACGGGCGCGGCCGGTTGCGTGCGGAAGTGGTGGTAATAGGTGATGACGCCGTGCACTTCCGCGCGCGACAGGTTCATGGCACGCGCTAGCGGTGCGACCGCGGCGGGCGGCACGTAACCGACTTCGTCCTGAATCGCGTGCAAGACCGCTAGCAACGACACGCCCGGCCGCGCGTGACGCTGTACGAGTTGATCCGGCGCGATGGCGATGGAATCGTCCAAGTGGGGGCTCCTCCAAAGTCATATATGCACTTGTTATTCATAATGCGTGCACTTATGCTTCGTTTATTCAGTATGGGATAGCCGAACAATAGGCGGGCGATTCAGCCGATGCAATAGGAAAGAGTTCAACATATATGATCAGAATCGAGTGTCAGGCACAGCTGGTGGTGAAGGGTCCGGACGGCCGCGAGGCAAGCCTGTCGGACGTGGTGCCGCTGCTCGCGCTGGTGGATGAATCCGGCAGCATCGCGCAGGCGGCGACGCTTAAGGGTTTGTCCTACCGTCACGCGTGGGGTTTACTGCGCAGCATCGAAGAGCGTTTGGGCGGTCCGCTGATCGCGAAGGAGCGTGGCCGCGGCTCGGTGCTCTCCGAACTCGGGCAAGCGGTATTGCGTGCGCAGCGTCTGTGCGGCGAGCGGCTCGACGGCAACATGCAGGCACTCGCCAGCGAAGTGGCGAGCGATCTGAACCGCTGGCTGGCACCGCCCGCCGACGACGTGCGCATCTTCGCGTCGCACGGCTATGCGGTGGCCGCGCTCGTGACGGCGTTGGTCGCCAACGATCTGCCGGTCGACATCAAGTATCGCGACAGCGCGGACGCCGTCAGCGCGCTCGCGCGCGGCGAATGCGATCTGGCCGGCTTCCATTTGCCGCTCGGCGAGTTTCGCGCGGCGTGCGCGGATGCGTATCGGCGCTGGCTCGATCCGCAGCGTCACGTGCTCGTGCATCTCACGCGACGCAAGCAAGGACTCTTTCTCGGCAAGGGCAATCCGAAGGGAATCGCCGGCCTCGGCGATCTCGCACGCGACGATATCCGCTTCGTGAATCGACAGCCGGGCTCCGGCACGCGCATGTTGCTCGATCTCGCGCTACGGAAAGTCGGAGTCGATCCAGATCGGGTCAATGGATATGCGTCGGCCGAACTCACGCATTCGGCGATTGCGGCGTTCGTCGCGAGCGGTATGGCGGATGTGGGTTTCGGCGTGGAGCCCGCGGCGCATCACTTCGGTCTGGACTTCGTTCCGGTCGTCGACGAAGACTATTACTTTGCCTGTGACCGCGCGCGCCTCGAACGTGCGCCGCTCGCGACGGTGCTCGAATTGCTACGCGGCGACGCGTTTCGCCATAACGTCGATCAGCTCGAAGGCTATGACCCGCAGGACTGCGGCAAGGTGGTCGATCTGGAGGAGGGCTTGGGCGAAGCGGTGGCGTAAGCCGCGGTAAACATCAGGCTGTGTTTGGCGCTGCGTATGGCGTCCGTTTGGGATACTCTCTAAGCTTCCGCTTCCGTCTTAACCGCGCGTTACGTCGCGCCGATCGATATGAAAGTCATTCTTCACGCATGTGCTGCCGTTGCGACCGCTGGTGTGCTCCTCGCCACCGCGTCAATTGCTCTCGCACAGAATTCGCCGGGTGTTCCGGGCGGCATTCTGCAAGATCAGTTCCGTCTTGCCGAGCATCCGCAAATGCCGTTTGCGGCGTCGGCGCCCACGGACAAATACCAGACCGGCAAAAAATCGGCCATGCGCAAGCGAGGCGATATGGGCGATCCGAATGGCTGCAATCTGCAGTGCCCTAAAGACGAATAAGCGGACGCACGGGTCCGTTGTGGGTGCGACGCCGGCGTTCTGCCGGCGTCTTCCTTTTGGCTCTCAGGTTCAGCTTGGCGTTGTTGCCTTGCGCGTGGCGCTTAAGGCTTGGCCGTATGCCACATGTCCTTGAAGCCTTCTCCCTTCATGTCTCCCGCCTGCTTGTCCGCTGCGTAGCGATACAGCGGGTGGCCCTTGTACGCCCATTGCTGCTTGCCGTCCGCGCCATTGATCAAGGTCCAGTCGCCGGACGGTTTGTCCGACGCACTAGCCGTGGCCGCGGGCCAATAGTTCATGCAGCCGCCGGTGCAGGCGCTCACGCCGGGTGTGGTGTCCTTGTCGAAGGTATAGAGCGTCATGCCGTCTGCAGTGACGAAGCGCCCGTCGACGATTTTCGGTGCTTCGGCGAAAGCGCTTTGTTGCAGTGCGAGGAGGGCGAGGCAGAAGAGAGTCTTGCGCATGATGTCGGCTCCTAGTTTTAGTGTTGGTCTCACGCGAGGCACAACGTGCGTGCGCGTGAGGATCAAACGACTGAGCGGATGCCTTTATTCCAATCACTGCTTCGCGAGAGGATCGGGTTAGGGTCCGTCAGGGAACAGCCAGGGGATGAGATAAGAAAAGGATAGTGCGGGAAAGAGCGCAGCGGGAAGGACGCGGGGAATAAGAAAAAACCCGCAAGCAGCAGGCCGCTTACGGGTTTCCGGGGAGACTTGATGGTGCAGCGTAAAACGTGTTCTGGTGGAGGCGGCGGGAATCGAACCCGCGTCCAGAAGCACTCTACGACCAGTTCTACATGTTTAGTTCTGTCATTTGATTTAACCGTAGCGACGCGGACGAACACGCTGCACTACGGCGATTCACTAGGTTTTCGACCCGGACGTCGTGACACCGCCAAGGCTTAACTGACGTATATGACCTCTGTCGGTATTGCTACCGGTCTTGCGACACTAGCCCGTCAGTGAACTAGGCAGAGGACGGCGGCCCTTAGGCTGCCAGTGCGAACGTATCGTCGTTTGCAGTTACGTTTTTCCCATTGATTAACGAGGTGACGGGTCCTCGACATGCCCTAGCCGCTTCGCAACCCCTGTCGAAACCAGGTCGCCCCCGCGGTTCGTTGCTCAAGTTTCTGAGCCAAGCATCAATTTTACAATAGATTGACGGCCACGTCCTGACTGATCGGCGCTGCCGGCTTTGCTTTTGCCCGCCGCCCGCGTTTCAGCCGAGGTCGCGCAGCAGCCTGTGCAATTCAGCCGGCGATTGGACGACGTGTTGGGCGTGCCATTGGGTCGGCGGAATATCGTTGCCGCAGTAGCCGTACGCCGCCGCGACCGTCTTCATGCCGGCGGCGAAACCCGCCTGCACGTCGCGCAGATCGTCGCCGACGTAGACGATGCGCTCCGGCACCACGTCCAGCTCGCGCGCGGCGTGCAGCAACGGCGCCGGATGCGGTTTGGAATGCGGCGTCGTGTCGCCGCTCACGACACAACCGGCGCGCTCTTCGAGGCCGAGCTGCGCGACCAGCGGCTCGGTGAGCCGCGCGACCTTGTTCGTGACGATGCCCCAGCGCACGCCGCGTGCGTCGAGTTCGTCGAGTATTTCCTGAATGCCGGGGAACAGCGTGGTCTCGATGCACAGGTCCGCTTCATAGTTGGCGAGGAACTCCTCGCGCATCGACGCGAACTCGTGACTATCGGGGCCGATCCCGAACGCACCGCCGATCAGCCCGCGCGCGCCCGCGGACGCAAGCGGGCGCAGATCTTCGAGCGGCACCATCTCCAGCCCGCGATCGTGGCGCATCTTGTTGACGGCGGCCGCGAGGTCGGGCGCCGTGTCGGCTAGCGTGCCGTCGAGGTCGAACAGGACGGCTTGGCAAAGACCGAGTGCGTCTTCGTTGTCTTCGCGTTGGGGCAGGGGCGTGGGATCGCTCATTGATTCGATAGGTCCGGCAGGTCGGGGCGGATCAGACGTCGCGTCGGCAGGCGAGCATGTAGTTCACGCTCGTGTCGGCGGACAGCGTGAAATGCTTGCTGAGCGGGTTATAGACGATGCCTTTGATATCGGCCGTGCGCAATTCGGCGGCGCGCACGAAGCTCGCCAATTCCGACGGGCGAATGAAGCGCGCGTAGTCGTGCGTGCCCTTGGGCAGCATTCGCGCGATGTATTCGGCGCCGATCACGGCGAACAGGTACGACTTCACGTTGCGGTTCAGCGTGGAAAAGAACACCCAGCCGCCGGGTTTCACCAGCGTCTTGCACGCCTCGACTATGGCGGCAGGCCGCGGCACGTGCTCCAGCATTTCCATGCAGGTCACGACGTCGTACGTGCCCGGCTCGCGGGCAGCGAGCGCCTCGGCGGCGATTTCTTCGTAATCGACTGTTACACCACTTTCAAGGCTGTGAAGATCGGCTACGCCCAAAGCCTGGGTCGACAAGTCAATGCCCTTCACGTGCGCACCCAGGCTAGCCATCGACTCGGACAGAATGCCGCCACCGCAGCCGATATCCAGCACGGTCTTGCCCGCGAGATGCGCGTGCGTGTCGATCCAGTTCAGGCGAATCGGATTGAGCTCGTGTAACGGCTTGAATTCGGCGTTCGGGTCCCACCAACGATGCGCAAGGTCGCTAAATTTCTGCAGTTCGTGGGGATCGGCGTTGGTCATGGCGGAAGCTGCCTCGAAGAGAGCGGTGAGCGGGCGCTCGAGGATAAACCCTGAGTATATAGGTCGAGGGACGGAGCGGCAAAATGCCCCCGCTCGAGGTCCGGCTGGTGGAGGCGCGCGGCATCACGCCGTGGTCGGACATAAAAAAAGCCCCGCCGAAGCGGGGCTTTGATACTGCGGTAATTTGTTGCTTACTGCTTCGAAGTACCGACAACTTCGACTTCCACGCGACGATCCGGTGCGAGGCAGGCGATGAGTTGCTTGTGGTTCTTCTGGTTGCAACCGGTCGTGACCGGGTTGCGCTTGCCCTTGCCTTCCGTATAGATACGGTTGGATTCGATGCCCTTGCTGACCAGGTATGCCTTCACAGCTTGAGCACGGCGCAACGACAGACGGTCGTTGTACTTGTCCGAACCGATACGGTCCGTGTAACCCGTTGCAACGACGACTTCCAGGTTCAGCGCGCCGATCTTCGATGCCAGATCGTCCAGCTTTTCCTTGCCAGCCGGCTTCAGGATTGCCTTGTCAAAGTCGAACAGTGCGTCAGCTTGATACGTAATCTTCTGGCTCGTAATAGCCGGTGCAGGTGCGACCGGAGCCGGCGGAGTCGGAGCTTGAGCAACCAGAGCGCCATCGCACTTTGCGTTGGCCGTTGCCGGCGTCCAGAATGCATCGCGCCAGCACAGCTCGTTCGTGCCGTTCATCCACACGTATTCGCCGGTACCATTCACCCAGTTGTCGTTCGTAGCTTGTCGCGACGCCGGCACCGACTGTGCCATGGCGGATGCAGCCATAACCGCGGTAGCTGCAATGAACGCGAGCTTTGAAAGTTTATTCATATTTCTCCTCTCGAAATTGAGATTACCGCAGGTTTACTGCGAGCCTGTTGACGAAGACAAGTCATACATTGCTCGAAGTATAACATCGGTGTAGAACAAAAAACGTGCTGTGTAGACTTCGAGCAGTGTCTAACTCTTTGTGCGTTGGCATTTTGCCATATCGTTCCCTTCCAACGATAAAAAAATCTGCCCCCGATCGAATCGCCCTCCAATTGTGGTGCATGCGCAACAAAAGCAATTCCCTGGAGGCTCCGCCAGTCATGGCTGAGCGGCGAATTGCCCCACGCACGAATCGAGCCTGACCCGGCTCAAAAATGGGCGCCCAGGAACGCTTCGCGTGCGTTCCACTAATAGGTATACGTAGGTTCGTCGGGAGCGGATTCGCGGCATGTTAGAATCGCGTGATGCGTTGCGCCTGCAATGCTTACGCGAAGGCGCGGCGAAGTGAAGTTAAGCCGTCGTCTTGGCACGTAAAAGATACGGATAATGGATCAATTCGCCAAAGAGACTCTGCCAATCTCCCTAGAGGAGGAAATGCGCCGTTCGTATCTCGATTACGCGATGAGCGTGATCGTAGGGCGTGCGCTTCCCGATGTTCGCGATGGCCTGAAGCCGGTGCACCGGCGCGTGCTGTACGCGATGCACGAACTGAACAACGACTGGAACCGGGCGTACAAGAAGTCGGCGCGTATTGTCGGCGACGTCATCGGTAAGTACCACCCGCACGGCGACACGGCTGTTTACGACACCATCGTCCGGATGGCGCAAGACTTTTCGCTGCGCTACATGCTGGTGGACGGTCAGGGCAACTTCGGTTCGGTCGACGGCGACAATGCCGCGGCAATGCGGTACACCGAAATCCGCATGGCGAAGATCGGCCACGAACTGCTGGCCGACATCGACAAGGAAACGGTCGACTTCACGCCGAACTACGACGGCAGTGAAAACGAACCGGCCATCCTGCCGGCGCGCATTCCCAATCTGCTGATCAATGGCTCGTCCGGCATCGCGGTCGGCATGGCGACCAACATTCCGCCGCACAACCTCAACGAGGTTGTCGACGCCTGCCAGCATCTGCTCAAGAACCCGGAAGCTACGATCGACGAACTGATCGAGATCATTCCGGCGCCCGACTTCCCGACCGCCGGCATCATCTACGGCGTGGCCGGCGTGCGCGACGGCTACCGCACCGGCCGTGGCCGCGTGGTGATGCGCGCGCTCACGCACTTCGAGGAAATCGATCGCGGCCAGCGCATGGCGATCATCGTCGACGAATTGCCGTACCAGGTGAACAAGCGCTCACTTCTGGAGCGCATCGCCGAACTGGTCAACGAGAAGAAGCTCGAAGGCATTTCCGACATCCGCGATGAGTCCGACAAGAGCGGCATGCGCGTCGTGATCGAGCTCAAGCGCGGCGAAGTGCCGGAAGTCGTTCTCAACAATCTGTATAAGGCGACCCAGCTTCAGGACACCTTCGGCATGAACATGGTCGCGCTGGTCGACGGCCAGCCGAAGCTGCTGAACCTGAAGGAAATGCTGTCGTGCTTCCTGTCGCATCGCCGGGAAGTGCTGACGCGGCGCACTGTATACGAACTGCGCAAGGCGCGCGAACGCGGCCACGTGCTCGAAGGTCTGGCGGTCGCGCTCGCCAACATCGACGAGTTCATCGCGATCATCAAAGCCGCGCCGACTCCGCCGATCGCCAAGCAGGAATTGATGGCGCGTCCGTGGGATTCGTCGTTGGTGCGCGAAATGTTGGCGCGCGCTGAGACGGAAAATGCCTCGGCGGGTGGCCGTGAAGCCTACCGTCCTGACGGGCTGAATCCGTCGTTCGGTATGCAGACTGACGGCCTCTACCGTCTGTCCGACACCCAGGCTCAGGAAATTCTGCAGATGCGTCTGCAGCGACTGACTGGCCTGGAGCAGGACAAGATCATCGGCGAGTACCGCGAAGTCATGGCGCAAATCGCCGACCTGCTGGACATTCTGGCTCGGCCGGAACGCATTACGGCGATCATCGTCGGCGAACTGACCTCGATCAAAGCCGAATTCGGCGACGCGCGCCGCTCGAAGATCGAGCTGAACGCCACCGAACTGAACACCGAAGATCTGATCACGCCGCAAGAGATGGTCGTGACCATGTCGCACGCCGGCTACGTGAAATCGCAGCCGCTGTCCGAATATAGTGCGCAGAAGCGGGGTGGCCGCGGCAAGCAGGCCACGGCAATGAAGGAAGACGACTGGATCGACACGCTGTTCATCGCGAACACGCACGATCACATTCTGTGCTTCTCGAATCGCGGTCGCGTCTACAGCGTGAAGGTTTACGAAGTGCCGCAAGGTTCGCGGAACTCGCGCGGCCGTCCGATCGTGAATATCTTCCCGCTTCAGGACGGCGAGAAGATTACGGTTGTCTTGCCGGTGAAGGAATTTTCGGCTGACAAATTCGTCTTTATGGGCACCGCGTTAGGAACCGTAAAAAAGACGCCGCTGGAAGCCTTTGGCCGTGTGTTGCGCAAGGGTATTATTGCGGTCGGTCTGGATGAGGGCGACTACCTGATCGGCGCCGCCATTACTGATGGCCAGCACGACGTCATGCTGTTCTCGGATTCGGGCAAGGCGGTTCGCTTCGACGAGAACGACGTGCGTCCGATGGGCCGTGAAGCGCGCGGTGTGCGCGGCATGCAGCTCGAAGACGGGCAAAACGTGATCGCGCTGCTAGTGGCCGGCGACGAGCAGGAGTCGGTGCTCACCGCAACCGAGAACGGTTTTGGCAAGCGCACGCCGATCACCGAGTACACCCGTCACGGTCGCGGTACGAAGGGCATGATCGCGATCCAGACGTCGGAACGTAACGGCAAGGTCGTCGCCGCCACGCTGGTGGATCAGGAAGCGCAGATCATGCTGATCACCAATACTGGCGTGCTGATCCGTACGCGGGTGTCGGAAATCCGTGAAATGGGACGCGCAACCCAAGGTGTTACACTCATCAGCCTTGACGAAGGGACCAAGCTTTCAGGTCTGCAACAGGTTGCTGAGGCGGAAGCAGAAGCTGATGCTGAAGGCGACGCCGAAGGTCCCGCAGAAGGTGACAACGGGGGCGAAGAGGGCGGTGCGGCCTGATTTGCGTCAGCGTCTTACAGTCTCAGTGATTAGTTGAAAGCTGCGCCGGGAATAATGGCGTGTCGGGCCGATACGTGTCCCGCGCGGCTTGCTGCTCAAGTTCATTTCTATTAGGGAGTAATGATGCAAAAACGATTCAAACAACTGATGTTGCTGGCTGCCCTCGTGCCGACCTTTGCCATGGCTCAAGCGCTTCAAAGCCAGGCTCCGGCGGCTCCGGCTGCTGCCGCGGCACCGGTTGATCCGGCCAAGCAGGCTGCAATCAAGGACCTGTTGGACGCAATCGACGCGCAGAAGCTCGTCGGCGCGATCGGCAACAGCGCCCAGATGCAAGCCAAGCAGCTGGTTCCGGCAATCCTGTCGGACGCGCTGAGCGAAAACAAGACGATGACGGACAAGCAGAAGCAGGCTTCCGTCCCGACGCTGCAAAAGAACGCAGTGCCGAAACTGGTTGACGGCGCAGGCCAGGTGTTCGCAACGGACAGTTTCCGTCAGGACGCCATGCAAGCTCAGTACGACGCTTACGCGAAGTACTACAGCACGTCGGAAATCAAGGATCTGACGACGTTCTACAAGAGCCCGACCGGCCGCAAGTTCATCCAGGTGCAAGACCAGGTTGGCCGCGACGTCGTGAACGGCTTGATGCAAAAGTACATGCCGCAATCGATCAAGGCAACGCGTGACCAGGCTGACAAGGAAGTCGCCTCGGTCAAGCCGGCTAAGTAAAAGCCAAGGTCGACAGGCTGCGCTGACATCGCGCCAGCTACCGTCCGGCAGGCCCGCCTCGTAGGCTGATGGCGCGCCGGGTTTGGCGGCTTGGCGGTGACAATGCGATAATGGCCGTTTGCGCACACGCGCAAACGGCCATTTTCTTTTTCGGCGCGAAATGGTCCGAAACCCGCGTCAGAACATCGCGTCGGCAAAATCGGGTTGTCAGCGTCACGGTGGTTGTTCGCCCGGCTGCCCACTTCGCCGATCTTTGCGCGATCTTCATTTTTTTTGCGCCTGCTTCCAGGATCTCACGATGCGCGTCTTTAATTTCTCCGCCGGCCCCGCGGCCATGCCCGAAGAAGTGCTGCGTCAAGCCGCCGACGAAATGCTCGACTGGCAGGGCAGTGGCATGAGCGTGATGGAAATGAGCCATCGCGGGAAAGAGTTCATGTCGATCCACGAGGAAGCGCTCGTCGATCTGCGCGACTTGCTCGAGGTGCCCGCCAGCCATCGCATCCTGTTCCTGCAGGGCGGTGGTCTCGGCGAGAACGCGATCGTGCCGATGAATCTGATGGGCGCGAAGCCTCGCGCGGATTTCGTGGTGACGGGTTCCTGGTCGCAGAAGTCGTTCAAGGAAGCGCAGAAGTACGGCACCGTGCATCTGGCGGCGAGCGGTCAGACGGCCGACGGCTTCACCCGCGCGCCGGCGCGCTCCGAATGGCAACTGTCTGACGACCCGGCTTACGTGCATCTGTGCACGAACGAGACGATCCACGGCGTCGAGACGTTCGAGATTCCCGATCTCGGCGATATTCCGCTCGTGGCCGACGCCTCGTCGCACATCCTGTCGCGTCCCATGGACATCGCCAAATACGGCGTGCTGTTTGGTGGCGCGCAGAAGAATATCGGCATGGCCGGCGTGACGGTGGTGGTCGTGCGCGAAGACATGCTGGATCGCGCGCAGTCGATTTGCCCGTCGGCGTTCGAATGGAAGACCGTCGCCGAGAACAATTCGATGTACAACACGCCGCCCACTTATGCGATCTACATCGCCGGGTTGGTGTTCAAGTGGTTGAAGAAGCAGGGCGGCCTTGCCGCGATGGAAGCGCGTAATCTCGAGAAGTCGAAGTTGCTGTACGACGCGATCGACTCGAGCAGCTTCTATCTGAACAAGGTCGAACGTGGCTCGCGCTCGCGGATGAACGTACCGTTCTTCCTCGCCGACGAGTCGCGCAACGAAGATTTCCTGGCCGGCGCGAAAGCGCGGGGAATGGTGCAGCTAAAGGGCCACAAGTCCGTCGGCGGCATGCGGGCGTCGATTTATAACGCCGTCCCGCTCGAGGGCGTCAAAGCGCTTGTCGAATACATGAAGGAATTCGAACAGCGCGGTGCCTGAGCCACATTGGCTTGCGGGCGCGCGCATCCTTTCCAGCACGCATTTTTGCAGCAGCTACCGGCAGGGCCGTTTTCACGTATGGACGACGAACTCAATACCCGACTCAAACCCCTTCGCGAACGCATCGACGCACTCGACGCGCAGTTGATCGCGCTTCTCAACCAGCGCGCCGCGGTGGCGCTCGAAGTGGGCGAGGTCAAGAAGCATTTCAACGCGCCGGTGTTCCGGCCCGAGCGCGAGCAGCAGGTGATCGCGCGTCTGCAGGACATGAGCGAAGGGCCGCTCGCGAGCGAGCATATCAGCGCGATCTGGCGCGAGATCATGGCCGCGAGCCGCGCGCTCGAGAAGACCATCAAGGCCGCGTATCTCGGCCCGGTCGGCACCTACAGCGAACAGGCGATGCATGAGTACTTCGGTCAGTCGATCGAAGGCCTGCCGTGTCCGTCGATCGACGAAGTGTTCCGTTCGGTTGAGGCCGGCGCCGCCGAATTCGGCGTCGTGCCGGTCGAGAATTCGACCGAAGGCGCGGTGTCGCGCACGCTCGATCTGCTGCTGCAAACGCAACTCACGATTGGCGGGGAACTGGCTTTGCCGATCCACCACAATCTGTTGACGCTGAACGGTGGCCTCACGGGCGTGACGCGCGTGTGCGCGCACGCGCAGGCGCTCGCCCAGTGCCAGCGCTGGCTGTCGACCAACGCGCCGCATCTCGAGCGCCAGGCGGTGTCGAGCAATGCCGAAGCGGCGCGCATGGCCGCTGAAGATCCGACCGTGGCGGCGATCGCTGGCGATCGCGCGGCGACCCATTACGGCTTGCAAGTGGCGTACGCGCTGATCCAGGACGATCCGCACAACCGCACGCGCTTCGTGATGATCGGCAAGCAGCCGGCCGGCCCGAGCGGTTATGACCAGACGTCGCTGATCGTGTCGGTGGTGAACGAACCGGGCGCGATGGTCAAGCTGCTGGAGCCGCTGGCGCGGCACAGCGTGTCCATGACCCGCTTCGAATCGCGTCCGGCGCGCGTCGGCACGTGGGAGTACTACTTCTACATCGACGTCGAAGGCCATCGCGACGATCCGGCGGTCGCCGCCGCGCTCACCGAACTCGGCGAGAAGGCAGCATTTCTGAAGATTCTGGGCTCGTATCCGCGCGCCCGTTGATGACATTCAAGCGGCGACTCGCGGCATCGCGCTGCGGCCGCCGCGCATTCAATTATTAATAGTCGTTCGGAGATTCTCATGACAGCGTCTTTCGGTCCTTCCTACGTGCGCGCCATTGCGCCTTACATCGCAGGCAAACCGATTTCGGAAGTGGCCCGCGAATTCGGTCTGGACGAAGCGACCATCGTGAAACTCGCATCGAACGAGAATCCCCTCGGCATGCCGGAGTCGGCGCAGCGCGCCATGGCGCAGGCCGCGAGCGAACTGGGCCGCTACCCGGACGCGAATGCGTTCGAGTTGAAGGCGGCGCTGAGCGAGCGCTACGGCGTGCCGGCCGACTGGGTCACGCTCGGCAACGGCAGCAACGACATCCTCGAAATCGCCGCGCATGCGTTTGTGGAAAAGGGCCAGTCGATCGTCTATGCACAGTACTCGTTCGCGGTTTACGCGTTGGCCACGCAGGGCCTAGGCGCGCGCGCGATCGTCGTGCCGGCTGTCAAATACGGTCACGACCTCGACGCGATGCTCGCGGCCATCACCGACGATACGCGCCTGATTTTCGTCGCCAATCCGAATAACCCGACCGGCACGTTCATCGAAGGCCCGAAGCTCGAGGCGTTTCTCGACAAGGTGCCGCGCAACGTGGCCGTCGTGCTCGACGAGGCGTATACGGAATATCTGCCGGAAGAGAAGCGCTACGACTCGATCGCGTGGGTGCGCCGCTACCCGAACCTGCTGGTGTCGCGCACGTTCTCGAAGGCCTTCGGCCTCGCCGGATTGCGCGTGGGTTTCGCGATCGCGCAACCTGAGCTGACCGATTTGCTGAATCGCTTGCGTCAGCCGTTCAATGTGAACACGCTCGCGCAAGCCGCGGCGATCGCTGCGCTGAACGACAAGGCGTTTCTGGAAAAGAGCGCGGCGTTGAACGCGCAAGGCTATCGCCGTTTGACTGAAGCGTTCGACAAGCTCGGTCTGGAGTATGTGCCGTCGGATGGCAATTTCGTGCTGGTGCGTGTCGGCAACGACGACGCGGCCGGCAACCGCGTCAACCTCGAATTGCTGAAGCAGGGCGTGATCGTGCGTCCCGTCGGCAACTACGGTTTGCCGCAGTGGCTGCGCATCACGATCGGCCTGCCCGAAGAAAACGAAGCATTCATCGCGGCGCTCGAAAAGACGCTCGCCACCGCGTAAGCGGTAATCCTTGACCCGCGCGCCTCGTCGGCATGAAAGGCGCGCTTTTTCTGTGACCGACGTGGCCGCGTTTTCATTTAACAAGCTGGTAATTTTCGGTGTCGGCCTGATCGGCGGATCGCTCGCGCGCGCGTTGCGCGAGCGGGGCGAGACCGAGGGCGCGCGCAAACTGATCGGTGTGGGGCGTTCGTCCGCGTCGACTGAACGCGCTCTGGAACTGGGTGTGATCGACGGCTCGGCGGCGCTGAACGACGACGCCTCGCTACGTGAAGCGCTATCCGGCGCCGACTTCGTGCTGCTGGCCGCGCCCGTCGCGCAGACGCAGCCGCTGCTCGAGCGCATCGCGCCGTTTCTCGAAGACGCCACGATCGTCACCGACGCCGGCAGCACCAAGTCAGACGTGGTCGCCGCCGCCCGCGCGGCGCTTGGCGCGCGCATCGGCCAGTTCGTGCCTGGCCATCCGATTGCCGGTCGCGAGGCGAGCGGCGTGGAAGCAGCCTTGCCCGACCTGTATGTCGGCCGCAATGTCGTGCTGTGTCCGCTGCCTGAAAATGCGCCGGCAAATGTGGAGCGTGTCGCGGCGATGTGGCGCGCCACCGGCGCGCTCGTGCGCAACATGGCGCCCGAGCAGCACGACCGCGTGTTCGCCTCGGTCAGCCATTTGCCGCACGTGCTCTCGTTCGCGCTGGTCGAGCAGATTCTCAATTCGCCCGACGCCGCGCTGAAATTCTCCTTCGCGGCGGGCGGTTTCCGCGACTTCACGCGGATCGCCGCGTCGAGCCCGGAAATGTGGCGCGACGTGTGCGTCGCCAATCGCGTCGCGCTGCTCGACGAACTCGACGCCTACACGGCAGTGCTCGCGCGCTTGCGCGCGGCCATCGAAGCCGCTGACGGCGCCGCCCTCGAAGCCGTATTCGCGCGCTCGCGCGTGGCGCGCACGGAATGGCAGGAACAGCGCGCGGCCGGCGTCGCCAATAGTGACGCGTCGAAATAACCGGAAACTGGACTCAATCATGGAATTCCTCGATCTCGGACCGTTTTCCCGCGCGTCCGGCACGGTTCGTCTGCCTGGCTCGAAGAGCATTTCGAACCGGGTGTTGCTGCTCGCGGCGCTCGCCGAAGGCGAAACGACGATCACGAACCTGCTCGACTCCGACGACACCCGCGTGATGCTCGACGCGCTCGAAAAGCTCGGTGTGCGTCTGAAGCGCGACGGCGACACCTGCGTCGTGACCGGCACGCGCGGCGCGTTCACGGCGCGCACGGCCGATCTGTTTCTCGGCAACGCCGGCACGGCGGTGCGTCCGCTGACGGCGGCGCTGGCGGTCAATGGCGGCGACTACCGCATTCACGGCGTGCCGCGCATGCACGAGCGGCCGATCGGCGACCTGGTCGACGGGCTGCGCCAGCTCGGCGCCAAGGTCGACTATGAAGAGAACGAAGGCTATCCGCCGCTGCGGATTCGTCCGGGGCAGATCAACGCCGACGCGCCGATTACCGTGCGCGGCGATGTGTCGAGCCAGTTCCTCACGTCGCTGCTCATGACGCTGCCACTGTTGCGCACCGAGAGCGGTGTGAGCACCGTGCAGGTGGACGGCGAATTGATCTCGAAGCCGTACATCGAGATCACCATCAAGTTGATGGAGCGTTTCGGCATCAAGGTTGAACGCAACGGCTGGCATCAGTTCGTCGTGCCGGCTGGGCAGCGCTATCAGTCGCCGGGCGCGATCATGGTGGAGGGCGACGCGTCGTCCGCTTCGTATTTCCTCGCGGCCGGCGCGCTCGGCGGCGGGCCGCTGAAGGTGGAGGGTGTCGGCCGGGCCAGCATCCAGGGCGACGTCGGCTTTGCCGATGCGCTCATCAAGATGGGCGCGAACCTGCAGATGGGCGACGACTGGATCGAAGTGCGCGGCGTCGGCCACGACAGCGGCAAGCTCGAGCCGATCGACATGGACTGCAACCTGATTCCCGATGCCGCGATGACGATCGCCGTCGCGGCGTTGTTCGCGGACGGCGCGACCACGCTGCGCAATATCGCCAGCTGGCGCGTGAAGGAAACCGACCGGCTCGCCGCGATGGCGACGGAGCTGCGCAAGGTCGGCGCCAAGGTGCAGGAAGGCGAGGATTTCCTCGTCATCGAACCGCCTGAAAAGTTGATTCCGAACGCCGCCATCGACACCTACGACGATCACCGCATGGCCATGTGCTTTTCGTTGGTGAGTCTCGGCGGCGTGCCGGTGCGCATCAACGACCCGAAGTGCGTCGGCAAGACGTTTCCCGATTATTTCGAGCGCTTCACCGCGCTCGCCCAACCCTGATTCGACCCCGAATCGACTGACGTGCGACTTTTTCGATGAAACCGACCCGTCCCTTTCACCAGACGCCCGTCATTACGATCGACGGCCCGAGTGCCTCCGGCAAAGGCACCGTGGCCGCGCTGGTTGCCGCGAGCCTCGGCTTCCACTTGCTGGATAGCGGCGCGCTGTACCGTCTCGCCGCGCTTGCCAGCCTGCGCTACAACATCGAGGCGGCCGACGCCGACGCCCTTGCAAAACTGATCGACGATCTGCACATCACGTTTCGCGAGGGGCTGGCGCAGCTCGACGGTGTCGACGTCTCGGCCGAGATCCGCGCCGAGGAAGTCGGCGGCCGCGCCTCGGCGATCGCCGTGCATGCGCCGGTGCGCACCGCGCTGGTGGCGCGTCAGCGGGCTTTCCGTAAGGAACCGGGACTGGTTGCGGACGGCCGCGATATGGGCACCGTGATCTTCCAGGACGCCGTGCTGAAGGTGTTCATGACCGCCAGCGTCGAGGCCCGCGCGGCGCGCCGGCATAAGCAATTGATCCAAAAAGGATTTTCTGCTAATATAGATGACTTGCTCCGGGATTTGCGTGAGCGCGATGAGCGTGACAGTCAGCGCGCAGCCGCGCCACTCAAGCCCGCAGCGGATGCAAAGCTGCTTGATACCTCCGCCTTGTCGGTCGACCAGGCGGTCGACCAAGTGGTGCAGTGGTATGAAGCTTTAGTCCCGCATGCCTGATGAAAGTACGAGTTGTGCTTCAGGTGTGGGCGCAGTAGAAGTCCGTTGTCAGTAGGTGCTTCGCGATTGTCGCGAAGCGTTGTGTTAACCCTTTAACCCCGTGTGGCATTCGCATTCTTGGCCGTTGTTGCTGACCGTCCGGCCAGCCGGGCACCGCGAGAACCATGCAAATTTTGATTTTTATGTCCGACCTGCAAACCTCTACCCCGAATACCGAATCTTTTGCGGCTCTGTTCGAAGAGTCGCTGACCAAGCAAGACATGCGCGCCGGCGAAGTGATCTCCGCCGAAGTCGTGCGTGTTGACCACAACTTCGTGGTCGTCAACGCTGGTCTCAAGTCCGAAGCCTACATCCCGCTCGAAGAGTTCCTGAACGACGCGGGCGAGGTAGAAGTGCAGGCGGGCGACTTCGTTTCCGTCGCGATCGACGCGCTGGAAAACGGCTATGGCGACACGATCCTGTCGCGCGACAAGGCGAAGCGCCTGGCTTCGTGGCTGTCGCTGGAAAAGGCTCTCGACAACAACGAACTCGTGACCGGCACGATCACGGGCAAGGTCAAGGGCGGCATGACCGTTATGGTCAACGGCATCCGCGCATTCCTGCCGGGTTCGCTGGTCGACACGCGTCCGGTCAAGGACACGACCCCGTACGAAGGCAAGACGCTGGAATTCCGCGTCATCAAGCTCGACCGCAAGCGTAACAACGTCGTGCTGTCGCGTCGTGCCGTGATCGAAGCGACCCAAGGCGAAGAGCGCGCAAAGCTGCTCGAAACGCTGAAGGAAGGCGCGATCGTGGAAGGCGTGGTGAAGAACATCACGGATTACGGCGCGTTCGTGGACCTCGGCGGTATCGACGGCCTGCTGCACATCACCGACATCGCATGGCGTCGTGTGCGTCACCCGAGCGAAGTGCTGTCGGTTGGCCAAGAAGTCACCGCGAAGATCCTCAAGTTCGATCAAGAGAAGAACCGCGTTTCGCTGGGCATCAAGCAACTGGGCGACGATCCGTGGGAAGGCATTTCGCGCCGTTACCCGTCGGGTACGCGCCTGTTCGGTAAGGTCACCAACATCACCGACTACGGCGCATTCGTCGAAGTCGAATCGGGTATCGAAGGCCTGGTTCACGTGTCGGAAATGGACTGGACGAACAAGAACGTTGCACCGTCGAAGGTTGTGCAACTGGGTGACGAAGTCGAAGTCATGGTTCTCGAAATCGACGAAGACCGCCGCCGTATCAGCCTCGGCATGAAGCAATGCAAGCCGAACCCGTGGGACGACTTCAGCCGCAACTTCAAGAAGGGCGACAAGCTGCAAGGCGCAATCAAGTCGATCACCGACTTCGGCGTCTTCATCGGTCTGCCGGGCGGCATCGACGGTCTGGTTCACCTGTCGGACCTGTCGTGGAGCGAAACGGGCGAAGAAGCAGTTCGCAAGTACAAGAAGGGCGACGAAGTGGAAGCGATCGTTCTCGGCATCGACGTCGAGAAGGAACGCATTTCGCTGGGCATCAAGCAGCTCGAAGGCGACCCGTTCAGCAACTTCGTTGCCATGAACGACAAGGGTTCGATCGTCGACGGCGTGGTCAAGTCGGTGGACGCGAAGGGTGCTGTGGTTCAGCTGTCGGCAGAAGTCGAAGGCTACCTGCGCGCTTCGGAAATCGCACAAGACCGCGTGGAAGATGCTCGCAACGTGCTGAAGGACGGCGACAAGGTCAACGCGATGATCATCAACATCGATCGCAAGTCGCGTGGTATCAACCTGTCGATCAAGGCCAAGGATTCGGCTGAGCAACAGGAAGCGATTCGCGGCCTGGCTTCGTCGGACTCGAGCTCGGCTGCCACCGGCACGACGAACCTCGGCGCGCTGTTGAAGGCCAAGCTCGACGGCCAGAACCAGTAAGCCTGAGAGGTCTGCTGCAGTATGACCAAATCGGAATTGGTCGCCCAGCTGGCTGCGCGATTTCCGCAACTTGTCCTTAAAGATGCGGATTTCGCGGTGAAGACGATGCTTGATGCGATGTCGGAGGCACTTGCCAACGGTCATCGCATCGAAATTCGCGGCTTCGGCAGCTTCGGCCTTAACCGCCGTCCCTCCCGCGTCGGGCGTAATCCCAAGTCGGGCGAGAAGGTGCTGGTACCTGAGAAGTACGTACCGCACTTCAAGCCGGGCAAGGAATTGCGCGAGCGGGTAGATCGTCGCGCGGGTGAGCCGTTGAAGGCCGAAGAGCCGGATGACGACCTGTAAATGCTTCGCTGCGCTATTTGCAGCGTGGCATTGGTAGCGTCAGCGGCCAAAGCCAGTCGGCAAAAGACCAGAAAAAGCGCCTTCGGGCGCTTTTTTTTCGTCTGTACGTCTGGCGTTTTTGCGCCGCGACGTTCGTCTGGCCTGACGCGTGGCCCACAAGCACGGCCCGCAGGCGCGATCGCCGAATCCAGACAAACTGACCCACGCACCCGCCTACCCGCCTACCCGCCTACCCGCCTACCCGCCTACCCGCCTACCCGCCTGCGGCAAGATAAAACCGCCTAAGCCCGCAATCCGCCAGTTCCTGCCCAGCCGCGAGGGCTTCAATTACAATACGGGTCACTTCGGCGCGGGCAACACCGTGGCGCGACGCGTCATCAAGCCGGCGTCACCCCGCAACTGCCGTCAAGAGACCTATTCATGAAATTTATCGTCTGGCTGATCCGTGTGCTGGTGTTCGTGCTGCTGCTGGTGCTGGCGCTCTCCAATACACAACCTGCTACGCTGAATTTCCTCGCCGGCTACGCATGGTCGGCGCCGTTGATCCTGATCGGCCTCGCGTTCTTCGTGGTGGGGCTGCTGGCCGGGTTGGTTTCGTCGATGCCGGCCATGCTGCGCTTGCGCATGGAAAATGGCCGGCTCAAGCGCGAGTTGCGGGTGGCGCGCGAAACCCCGGTCGTGGTCGAACAACCGCCCATGCCGCCGTTGATCTGAATTTCTTCGGCCGCGCATCGTGAGCGCGGCTTTCCGTCTTCGCTTTCCCGCACATTTGCATTAATCGCATGGATCTAGACTTCTGGTGGCTGCTTGTCATACCCGTCGCTTTCGCGTTCGGCTGGATGGCTGCGCGCTACGACCTCAAGACGTTGCTGTCCGAAAGCGCCAACTTGCCGCGTTCGTATTTTCGCGGCCTGAACTTCCTGCTCAACGAGCAGCCGGACCAGGCGATCGATGCCTTCATCGAAGTGGTCAAGCTCGATCCGGAAACGGTCGAGTTGCACTTCGCGCTGGGCAATCTGTTCCGTCGCCGCGGTGAAACGGATCGCGCGATTCGCGTGCATCAGAATCTGTTGAGCCGCGCCGACCTGCCGGTCAGCGAGCGCGATCACGCGCTTTACGAGTTGGGGCAAGACTTCCTGAAGGCGGGTCTGCTCGATCGCGCGGAAGAAACGTTCCGCTCGCTCGAAACCGGCGACTACGCGTTGGGCGCGCAACGCGCGCTCCTCACCATCTACGAAATCGAGAAGGACTGGGTCAAGTCCATCGATACCGCGCGTCATCTGGAAACGATGGGCGCGGAGTCGCTCGACAAGGAAATTGCGCAGTTCCACTGCGAACTCGCGCAGGAAGCGCTACAACAGAAGAAGCCGGACGAAGCCCGCCGCCAGCTCGGCTTCGCGCTGAAGGCGAACCCAACCAACGTGCGCGCCACGATCCTGTTCGGCGACGTCGACGCGGCCGGCGGCGCGCAGGAAGCGGCCATCGCCCAATGGCGGCGCGTGGAGGAGCAGAATCCGGCCTACCTGCCGCTGGTCGCGGAAAAGCTGATGAAGGCCTACGAGGCGCTCGGCCGCCCGCAGGATGGCGCCGATTTGCTCACCACGTGGGTGGACCGCTATCCGACCAACGATCTGCTCGATGTTGCCTATCAGCACGTCGCATCGCTGCGCGGACCTGACGCCGCCCATGCGCTGGCGCGCTCGCAAATGCAGAAGTCGCCGAATCTGGCGGGCATGACACGGTTGCTCGAGGCGCAGGAAGCCGTGGCGGAAGAGCCACGGCGCAGCGAACTCGAACTGATGCGCACGCTGATCCGTCAGCGCACCAAAAATTTGCCACGGTATACGTGCCAGAATTGCGGTTTCAGGGCGCGGCTTTTCTACTGGCAGTGCCCGGGTTGCAGCGGTTGGGAAACCTATGCGCCGCGTCGCGTCGAGCCGATCACCGCGTCGAACTGACGCTTTGATGGCCGCGGCGGCATCGGCTGCGCGGTCGCGCCGCCGCCCGGCGTGTGGCAACCGCCCCAGCGCGGGCGGATTTCGCAACGTGTTTCTGACCGGCCTTATCGCCGGGAATCATCACCGGAACCCTCTACCGGAAAGCGTATGAAAATCACCATTATCGGCACGGGCTATGTGGGTCTTGTCACTGGCGCGTGTCTCGCCGAGATCGGTCACGACGTTTTCTGTCTCGACGTCGATCCGCGCAAGATCGAAATCCTCAACAACGGCGGCGTGCCCATTCACGAGCCCGGTTTGCAGGAGATGATCGCCCGCACGCGTGCGGCGCGCCGCATCACGTTTTCCACGGATGTCGAAGCCAGCGTCGCGCACGGCGACGTGCAGTTCATCGCTGTCGGCACGCCGCCTGACGAAGACGGCTCGGCGGATCTGCAATACGTGCTCGAAGCGGCGCGCAACATCGGCCGCACGATGAACGGCTTCAAGGTGATCGTCGACAAGTCGACAGTGCCGGTCGGCACCGCGCAGCGCGTACGCACGGTGGTCGAAGAAGAGCTGGCTAAACGCGGGCTCGCCGCCAGCGCGCAGCATCGCTTCTCGGTGGTGTCCAATCCCGAGTTCCTGAAGGAAGGCGCGGCGGTCGACGACTTCATGCGTCCCGACCGCATCGTGATCGGCATTGACGAAGACGAACCCGGCATGCGCGCGCGCGAATTGATGAAGCGTCTGTACGCGCCGTTCAACCGCAATCACGAACGCACTTTGTACATGGACGTGCGCTCGGCCGAATTCACGAAATACGCGGCCAATGCCATGCTCGCCACGCGCATCTCGTTCATGAACGAGATGTCGAATCTGGCGGACCGCGTCGGCGCGGATATCGAAGCCGTGCGCCGCGGCATCGGCTCGGATCCGCGGATCGGCTATCACTTCCTGTACGCCGGCTGCGGCTACGGCGGCTCGTGCTTCCCGAAGGACGTGCAGGCGCTGATCCGCACGGCCAGCGAGAGCGGTCACAATCTGCGCATCCTCGAAGCGGTCGAGGAAGTGAACCACAAGCAGAAAGACGTGCTGGTGCACAAGATCACGGACAAACTCGGCGACGATCTGAGCGGCCGCACGTTCGCCGTGTGGGGCCTCGCGTTCAAGCCCAACACCGACGACATGCGCGAGGCGCCGAGCCGTCGCCTGATCGCGGAACTGCTGGCGCGCGGCGCCCAGGTGCGCGCGTACGATCCGGTCGCGGTGACCGAAGCGCGCCGCGTGTTCGCCATCGACCTGCATGACGCACCGGACCAGTTCGCGCGTCTGAGCTTCACGAGCACGCAGGACGAAACGCTCACCGGCGCCGACGCCCTAGTGATCGTGACGGAATGGAAAGAATTCAAGAGTCCGGATTTCGTTCATCTGAAATCGGTGCTGAAGTCGCCGTTGATTTTCGACGGCCGCAACCTGTATGAACCGGACGCGATGACCGAACTCGGCATCGACTACCACTCGATTGGACGCCCCTATGCCCAACCCTCTGAACTTCCGGCCGTTGCCTGAGACCGTGCCCGGCGCCGCGCCGTCCACGCCCGCAGCGCCGCTCACCGTCGTGCCGCGCGAACAGCTCGGCGCGGCGCGCGTGCTGGTGGTGGGCGACGTCATGCTCGATCGCTACTGGTTCGGCGACGTGAACCGCATTTCGCCGGAAGCGCCGGTACCGGTGGTGCACGTGCAGCGTCAGGAAGACCGTCTCGGCGGCGCGGCGAACGTCGCGCGCAACGCGGTCGCGCTCGGCGCGCAAGCCGGCTTGCTGTGCGTGGTGGGCCATGACGAACCCGGCGAGCGCATCGTGCAGCTGCTCGGCGAAAGCGGCGTGAAGCCGCATCTCGAGCGCGATCCGGCGCTGCTCACCACGATCAAGCTGCGCGTGCTGTCGCGCCAGCAACAGTTGCTGCGCGTCGACTTCGAAAACTCGCCGGCGCACGAAGTGCTGCTCGCGGGTCTCGCCCGATTCGACGAACTGCTGCCGTCGCACGACGTGATTCTGATGTCCGACTACGCGAAGGGCGGCCTGACCCACGTCACGCAAATGATCTCGAAGGCGAATGCCGCGGGCAAGCCCGTGCTGGTCGATCCGAAGGGCGACGACTGGGAACGCTATCAGGGCGCCACGCTGATTACGCCGAACCGCGCCGAGTTGCGCGAGGTGGTCGGTCAGTGGAAATCGGAAGAAGATCTGCTCGCGCGCGTGACGAAACTGCGCACCGATCTGCAGTTCAAGGCGCTGCTGCTGACGCGTTCGGAAGAGGGCATGACGCTCTTCACGGACGACGGCATCCTGCACGCTTCGGCTGTCGCGCGCGAAGTGTATGATGTCTCGGGCGCGGGCGACACCGTGATCGCCACGCTCGCCGCCATGCTCGGCGCGGGTCTCACGCTGATCGAGGCGGTCGGGCTCGCGAATCGCGCGGCCGGCATCGTGGTCGGCAAACTCGGCACCGCCACTGTCGACTACGACGAACTTTTTCATTGATGCGGCCCGCCGGATTCCTCGCTGTGCGCCCGTGAGTGGCGCGTAAAAGGGATTCGCGGGGCGTCAACTGGACCTGTCGATCGGAGCTAGTGCAGAGTACTTGCTCCGATCCCATGCAAAGCTCTTTACCGCAGGCTCATCATGACCCTCATCGTCACCGGCGCGGCCGGTTTTATCGGCAGCAATCTCGTGAAGGCGCTCAACGAGCGCGGTGAACAACGCATCATCGCCGTGGACAACCTCACGCGTGCCGACAAGTTCAAGAATCTCGTCGACTGCGAGATCGACGACTACCTCGACAAGACCGAGTTCGTCGAACGCTTCAAGCGCGGCGACTTCGGCAAGGTGCGCGCGATTTTCCACGAAGGCGCCTGTTCGGACACGATGGAAACCGACGGCCGCTACATGATGGACAACAATTTCCGCTATAGCCGCGACGTGCTCGATGTGTGCCTCGCGCAGAACATCCAGTTCCTGTACGCGTCGTCGGCGGCAACGTATGGCGGCTCGAGCCGTTTCGTCGAAGAGCGCGAGGTCGAGCAGCCGCTCAACGTGTACGGCTACTCGAAGTTCCTGTTCGATCAGGTGATTCGCCGCGTGCTGCCCACTGCGAAGAGCCAGATTGCCGGCTTCCGTTATTTCAATGTCTACGGGCCGCGCGAAACGCATAAGGCGCGCATGGCGTCGGTGGCGTTTCACAACTTCAACCAGTTCCGCGCCGAGGGCAAGGTCAAGCTGTTCGGCGAATACAACGGCTACGCCGCGGGCGAGCAGACGCGCGACTTCGTCTCCGTGGAAGACGTGGTGAAGGTCAACCTGTTCTTCTTCGACAATCCGGACAAGTCGGGCATCTTCAATCTGGGCAGCGGCCGCGCGCAACCGTTCAACGACATCGCCAGCACGGTGGTCAACACGCTGCGCTCGCTGAACAACGAACCGGCGCTGTCGCTCGCGGATCAGGTGCAGCGCGGGTTGATCGAATACATTCCGTTTCCCGATGCGTTGCGCGGCAAGTACCAGTGCTTCACGCAAGCGGATCAGTCGAAGCTGCGCGCAGCCGGCTACGACGCGCCGTTCCTGAGCGTTCAGGAAGGTGTCGATCGTTACGTGCGTTGGCTATTCGGCCAGGTGTAAATCTTTCGGATCCCTCTTTAAACTGGAATCTCCCGGTTGGTGATGGTCGCCAACCGGTTGTACGAGGGAGATTCCATATGTTTCGAAAAATTCTGGTTACCGCGGCCATGCTGGCCGCTTTCGGCCACGCTTATGCGGCGGTCGACGTCAACACGGCCAATGAGGATGCGCTGCGCGGCATCAAGGGCATCGGTCCTGCCAAAGCGAAAGCCATTCTCGACGAGCGTGCAGCGCATGGTCCGTTCAAGGACCCGGCCGACCTCGGCAAGCGCGTCAAAGGCATGGGCGGGCATACCGTCGAGCGCCTGCAGGCGGAGGGTCTCGCTGTCGGTCCGACTGGCGCGGCTGCTAACCCGCAGGCTGCGGCGTCTGCACAGACCAAAGGCGCGGCCGTTCCGGCCGCCACGCCAAAGAACAGCGCCACGGTGGCAGTGAAGAAATAGCCTTACGCGGACTTTGCGTGTGGGCCTCGTGACCCGCGCGCGGAGTCCGTCCCCGTCGTTCCCCTTCATGGTCGGAGTTGGCAGTAACACTCCTTCAGCTGTCATGCAGATGACTGGCTCCCGCGGTTTTCAGCCGCGGGCTTTTTGCGTTGCGGGCGCTCGCTGACGGGGCGCCTGCATCCATGCGGGCAGAAGGGCCGCACGGCAGCCGCGGGCACGGTGGTTTAGAATCGATGGATTGAAGACTCCGCGCATCGACAGCACCAGAACCGATATGGCTTACAAAACGATTGAAGACACGATCGGCAATACGCCGCTCGTACAACTCGTCCGGCTCCCCGACGACGAGATCCGCAGCCGCAATAACGTGATCCTTGCGAAACTCGAAGGCAATAACCCGGCGGGCTCGGTGAAGGATCGCCCGGCGTTGTCGATGATCAAGAAAGCGGAAGCGCGTGGCCGCATCAAACCCGGCGACACGCTGATCGAATCGACCAGCGGCAACACGGGCATCGCGCTCGCCATGGCGGCAGCGGTCCGTGGCTATAAAATGGTCCTGATCATGCCGGAGGATCTGTCGGTGGAACGCCGTCAGAGCATGGCCGCGTATGGCGCGCAGATCGTGCTCACGCCGGTCACGGGCGGCATGGAGTACGCACGCGATCTCGCCGAGCAGATGCAGCGCGAAGGCAAGGGCATCATCCTCGATCAGTTTGCCAATCCCGACAATCCGGCCTCGCACGTCGAGGGTACGGGCCCGGAAATCTGGCGCGACACCGAAGGGCGCATTACCCACTTCGTGTCGTCGATGGGCACGACCGGCACGATCATGGGCGTGTCCACTTATCTGAAAGAACAGAATCAGGCTATCGAGATCATCGGCGCGCAACCTGAAGAAGGGTCGCGTATTCCGGGCATCCGCAAATGGCCGGAAGCCTATCTGCCGAAGATTTTCGATCGCAGCCGCGTCGACCGTGTCGAGAACGTGAGCCAGGCCGCCGCGGAAGCGATGGCGCGCCGCATGGCGTCGGTGGAAGGGATTTTTGCCGGCATCTCGTCGGGCGGCGCCTGCGAAGTGGCGCTGCGCGTCGCGCGGCAGGTCGAGAACGCGACGATCGTGTTCATCGTCTGCGATCGCGGCGACCGTTATCTGTCGACCGGTGTGTTTCCCGCATAAACGCGTCGTCGCTCAGAGTGTCGCTCGCCAACGAAAAAGCGCCGGTTCAAACCGGCGCTTTTTCATTTTGTCGGCTCGTGAGGCGCACCCGGCGCCCGCATTGCCGACTATTGCGAAGCCGCAACCGGCGGCGCCGCGTTGTTGACAGCGTTGTTCGTGGCGTCGCCGGCTTCCATCTGCGCCTTGACCCGCTGGCCCAACTGATACACCGCGAGCGCGTAGAAGAAACTGCGGTTATAGCGCGTCAGCACGTAGAAGTTCTTCAGGCCCAGCATGAACTCGGTGCCACGTCCCGGTGAGGGCAGATCCACCACCGTCACCGGCGTGCCGGCCTCCGACGCGATATCGACGTCCGGTTCGTTCAGCAGCAACCCGGCGCGCAGCAACTGACTGAGCGGCCAGTGCGGCTCCGGCTGGCCGTCGGCGGCTGCTTGCGCGACGCCCAGGCTGCCGGCGTCCGAGCCGATCTTCCACACCACCGGCCGGCCGTTTTCCCAACCGTTCTGACGCAGATAATTCGCCACGCTGCCGATCGCGTCCGCCTGGCTCGTGCGCAGGTCGATCTGTTTGTTGCCGTCGTAGCTCACCGCGTATTGGACGATGCTGCTCGGCAGAAACTGCGGAATGCCGATCGCGCCGGTGTATGAGCCGAGCACCGTGGTCGGATCGATCTGCGAGTCGCGCGTCCACACCAAATAGTCTTCGAGATTCTTGCGGAAGGTTGCCTGGCGATCCGCGCGATTGGCGGTGTTCGGATAGTCGAAGCTGAGCGTGGTCAGCGCGTCGAGCACGCGGAAGTTGCCCATGAAGCGGCCATAAATCGTCTCCACGCCGATGATGCCGACGATCACTTCCGGCGGCACGCCGAACTCTTCATAGGCGCGTTGCAGCGTGGCCTGGTTCGCGCGCCAGAAGCGCACGCCGGCATTGATGCGGACCTGGTCGAGGAAACGCGACTGATACACGCGCCAGTTCTTGACCGACGGCGAAGGCGACGGCGTCACGAGCTTGACCGCGGTCGCCGAATAGCTCACGCCGGCAAAGAGTGAGTGCAGCGCGGATTCGTCAAAGTCGTAGCGCGCGACCATGTCATTGATGAACGCATTGACATCGGCATTGTTCGCGTAGCGCTGCGGGATGATCTCTTCTTCAAACGTTTGCCCTTGTGGCACCGCGGGTTGCGGTTGGCCCTGCGCGAGCAGCACCGGCGGTTTCTTGCCGGCGCTTTGCGCGATCGCCGGACTGGTTGCCATGAACATGCACGATGCGACGGATAGTGCGGCGGCCATGGTTCTGGTACGTAGCCGGTTTCGTGCAGACAGAGCAAGCTTGACGGTCATAGTGAGCTAAAGGCGCGTGGCGCAGGAGACAAGGGAAAGACGGGGAAAAACCGATCGGGGCAGTATACCCGACGCCTCTGCGCAAAACTGTGCCTGACGCGTGACAGCCGCATCGTGTGGTAACTTGATGCATGTTGGCGCGCCGAGGGCGCGCGTCCCTGGATGGAGACATGCCGCGCGCGCTTCGAAGGCGTGACGCCGCAGAAAGAGAATCATGGCAACAGGCTTCTATTCCCACGCCGACTGTCTGCTGCACGATATGGGGCAATGGCATCCCGAATGCCCCGCGCGTCTGCAGGCAATCGAAGATCAGTTGATCGCGAGCCGCATCGACTCGCTGATCGAGCGCGAGTCGCCGCCACTCGCCGACGATGCCGCGCTGCTGCGCGTGCATACGCAAGCTCACGTCGATTACATCCGCAGCCGCTCGCCGGCTGAAGGCATGGCCGAAATCGATCCCGATACGACGATGAACCCGCACACCTTGCAGGCC
The DNA here is from genome assembly GCF_046026985.1 of Paraburkholderia sp. RL18-101-BIB-B. Lineage (NCBI taxonomy): Bacteria > Pseudomonadati > Pseudomonadota > Betaproteobacteria > Burkholderiales > Burkholderiaceae > Paraburkholderia > Paraburkholderia sp. RL18-101-BIB-B. The sequence goes on along the minus strand of NZ_JARESV010000024.1, from coordinate 5,984 downwards.
GCATTGCGCGCGGCGGGCGCCGCGGTCGCCGCGACCGATGCGGTGATCGAAGGCCGCTACGACAACGCCTTCTGCAGCGTGCGCCCGCCTGGCCACCATGCGGAGCCGGCGCGCGCCATGGGTTTCTGCTTCTTCAACAACGTCGCGATCGCCGCGCGTCATGCGCTCGAAGTGCACGGCTTGCAGCGCGTCGCGATCATCGACTTCGACGTGCATCACGGCAACGGCACCGAAGCGGCTTTCTCGGGCGACTCGCGCGTGCTGATGTGCAGCATCTTCCAGCATCCGTTCTATCCGTTCACGGGCGCCGACAACCAGGCGCCCAACATGTGCAACGTGCCGATGCCGGCGCGCTCGAAAGGCATGGCGGTGCGCGAGGCGGTAGACCTGCTGTGGCTGCCGCGCCTGCATGATTTCAAGCCGGAGATGCTGTTCATCTCGGCCGGTTTCGACGCGCATCGCGAAGACGACCTCGGCAACATGGGCCTCGTCGAAGACGATTACGCCTGGATCACCGATCAGATGCGCGAGATCGCGAAGCGTTATGCGCATGGACGGATAGTCAGTTGCCTCGAAGGCGGCTACAACCTGTCCGCGTTGGGGCGCAGCGTGGTCGCCCACGTGCGTTCGCTGGCCGGGATCTGAGCCGCCAAGCCGCTGCGCCGGTGCCGCGCGCGGCGCCATCCACTCAAAACGCATTAGGAGCGAGCCATGAACGCCGATGCGCGCAACAACGCTTCACTGGTCGAAATCGAGCACGGCGCGTACGGGGTGCCGGGCGTCGTGCGTTTGACGATGAATCGTCCCGACGCCTTCAACGCGCTCTCCGAAGCCTTGCTCGACGACCTGCAGACCGCATTGAGCGAAATCGGGCGGTCGGACGCGCGCGTGGTGGTGATCGCCGGCGCGGGCAGGGCGTTCTGCGCGGGACACGATCTGAAGGAAATGCGCGCGGCACCTTCGTTGGCGTATTACCAGGCGCTGTTCGCCCGCTGCACGAAACTCATGATGACGATCCAGCGCTTGCCGCAACCCGTGATCGCGCGCGTGCAGGGCATCGCGACGGCGGCCGGCTGTCAACTCGTCGCGATGTGCGATCTGGCTGTCGCCGCCGACACGGCGCGGTTTGCCGTCTCGGGTGTGAACCTCGGGCTCTTCTGCGCGACACCCTCTGTGCCGCTGTCGCGCAACCTGTCGCGCAAAGCGGCGCTTGAAATGCTGCTGACGGGCGATTTCATCGATGCCGCCGAAGCGAAGCAGCAGGGTCTCGTGAACCGTGTGGTTCCAGCAGATGCGCTCGACCCGGAAATCGCGCGGCTCGCCACCAGCATTTGCGCGAAACCCGTCGAAGCCGTGAGCGCCGGCAAAGGCCTCTTCTATCGTCAGTTGGAGATGGGTATCGAAGCGGCTTACCAACTCGCCGGCCAGACCATGGCCTGCAATATGATGGACGAATCAGCGCTCGAAGGCGTGCAGGCGTTCATCGACAAACGGGCGCCCGGCTGGAAGCGTGACGCGAGCTAGTCGCGCGTCGCTCAGGCTTTAAGCACCACCCGTTTTTCAATCCACTCGATCAACGCGCCGATCACCCGATCGCGGTCGATGTCGTTCATCGTCTCGTGATAGCTGCCTTCGTGCAGCGTAAGCGTCTTATCCGGCGAGCCTGCGTGTTCACCGAATTCGCGGCTGCCTTCGGGTTCGGTGAGCTTATCGGCGGTGCCGTGATAAACCAGCAGCGGTACCCGCAAGCCCACACGGCCGCGTTCGATGCGCGCCATCGCCAGCAACAGTTCCGCGCCGGTGCGCGCGGGAATCGCGCCGTGATGCACGAGCGGATCGTTGCGATTGGCGTTCACCACGGGCTGAAGGCGCGAGAGCAAAGCGGCGTCGATTTTCATCGCCGGGAAGCTCGGGTAGAGACGGCTGATCACCTGGCTCAGCTTCAGCATCCAGCGCGGCACGTCGCGGCCGGGCGCAAGCGCCGGGCTCGACAGGATCAGGCCGTTCAGGCGCCGGCCGCTCGCCTCGAGGCGCTCGATCGTATACAGCGCGGCCACGGCGCCGCCCATGCTGTGGCCCATCAGGAAGAGCGGGGCGCAACTTTGCGCTGCGGCGTCGAGCAAGGCTTGTGCGTCCAGCAGATAGTCGTCGAAGCGCTTCACGTACGACCGCTTGCCGGGCGCCTGGCCGTGGCCGCGCAGATCGATCGCCACCAGTTCGATGCCGGCCGCGTTCAGCCGCGCGGCCAGCGCCGCATAGCGGCCGGCGTGCTCAGCGAGCCCGTGGAGCAACGCGACCGTGGCGCGCAGCGGTGCGGCGGCCGGCCAGCGGTACAGCGGCAGGTCCATGCCATCGCTGGTCGTGACCGACGAGCGCTGCGGCTCGCCAGCGTTGCGGTTGCCCGCGACTGGCCGCGGATTGCTGCGTTGAGATGTCTCCATGGCTGCGCGCTTATCCTGATTTTGTTCCGCCCGATCATAGTCGCAGCGATAGTGCGCGCGCGAGCATCTCGCGCGGAGCGAGCCTCTAATGCCCACAGGTTATGAAAAGATCGTAATTGATTATTAAAGGGAATGACGACGCTGCGGTAGAATTGCGGGCTCAAATCCCAATAAAAGTAACGGCGGCCGCTTGTCGGGAGCACACAACGCTCGCTGACAGACTCCGCCGTTTCGTTTTTCCATGATCGAAATACGCAATATCTCCCAGCGGTTCGCCGGGCCCCGGGGCTGGGTCGAGGCGCTGCACAACGTCAATCTGTCGATTCCGGCGGGCGAGGTGTTCGGCATCATCGGCCGCAGCGGTGCGGGCAAGAGTACGCTCGTGCGCACCCTGAACCTGCTGACCCGCCCGAGCGAAGGCAATATCGTCGTCAACGGCCGCGATCTGACTACGCTGCCCGCCGCGCAATTGCGCGAGGCGCGTCGCGAGATCGGCATGATTTTCCAGCACTTCAATTTGCTGTCGTCGCGCACGGTCTACGAGAACGTCGCGCTGCCGCTCGAACTCGCCGGCATGAAGCGCGATGAGATCGAAGCGAACGTGCTGCCGCTGCTCGAACTGGTCGGCCTGTCGGCGCAGAAGGACCGGTATCCGGCGCAGATCAGCGGCGGCCAGAAACAGCGCGTCGGCATTGCACGCGCGTTGGCGAGCAAGCCCAAAGTGCTGCTTTCCGACGAAGCGACCTCCGCGCTCGATCCCGAAACCACGCGCGCGATTCTCGACCTGCTCAAGCGCATCAATCGCGAACTGAACCTCACCATCGTGCTGATCACGCACCAGATGGACGTGATCAAGCAGGTCTGCGACCGCGTCGCCGTGCTGGACGCGGGCCGTGTGGTCGAAGAAGGCAAGGTGATCGACGTGTTCCTGCAACCGCATCACGAAGTCACGCGCGCCTTGATCGGCGACGTGATCGCGCAGGAACTGCCGCCCGCCATGAAGGCGCGCGTCGCGGAGCGCCTGAAGACCGGCAGCGGTCACTTGCTGCGCCTCGCGTTCACCGGCTCGGGCGTCGATCAGCCGATCCTGTCGGAAACGATTCGCCGCTACGAACTCGACTTCAACATCCTGCACGGCCAGATCGATGAGATCCAGGGGCAGGCGTTCGGCTCGCTCGCGGTGCTCGCGGGCGGCGAACCGACGAAGGTAGCGCAGGCGCTGACGTATCTGCGTGAACAGGGCGTGGTGGTGGAGGAGTTGTCGTATGTTGAGTGAAATGTTCGATATGTTCGTCCAGTCATTCTGGGAAACGCTCGTGATGGTGGGCATTTCCGGACTGGTCGGCGCTTTGGTGGGTTTGCCGCTCGGCGTGCTGCTGTATCTGACGGACCGCCAGGGCGTATTGCAGAACATCGCCGTGAATCGCGTGATGGGCGTCATTGTGAATGCGGTGCGTTCCACGCCGTTCATCATCCTGCTGGTCGCCGTGATTCCGTTCACGCGTCTCGTGGTGGGTTCGTCGATCGGAACCGCCGCCGCTGTCGTGCCGCTGACGATCGCTGCCGCGCCGTTCATCGCGCGCCTGGTCGAGACCGCGCTGCGCGAAGTGGATCGCGGCCTGATCGAAGCAGCGCAAGCGATGGGTGCGACCACCAGCCAGATCGTCTTCAAGGTGTTGCTGCCGGAATCGCTGCCGGGCGTGGTCGCCGGCCTGACGATCACGTTCGTCTCGCTGGTGGGCTATTCGGCGATGGCCGGCGCGATTGGGGGCGGCGGGCTTGGCGATCTCGGGATTCGCTATGGGTATCAGCGGTTCCTGCCGGAAGTGATGTTGACGGTCGTGGTGATCCTGATCGTCTTCGTGCAGTTGGTGCAGTCGTTCGGGGATTGGCTCGTGCGTCGTTTGAGCCATAAGTAAAACAACAAAGTCGATAGTTTCGGAAAGGTCCATCATGCAACGTCGTTTCATTCTCAAGCTGGCGGCCGTGCTCGGCGCCGCATCGCTGTTCGCCGCCAACGCGGCTCACGCTGAAGACACGATCAAGGTCGGCGTCACCGGCGGTCCGCACGCGCAGATCATGGAAGTCGTGAAAACAGTCGCGGCGAAGAACGGTCTGAACATCAAGATCGTCGAGTTCTCCGACTACGTGCAGCCGAACGCCGCGCTCGCCGGCGGCGATCTGGATGCGAACAGCTACCAGCACGACCCGTATCTGCAGGCGCAGGTGAAGGATCGCGGCTACAAGCTGATCCGTATCGCAGACACGGTCACGTACCCGATGGGCATCTATTCGAAGAAAGTGAAGACGCTGGCCGAGCTGCAGCCGGGCGCGAAGATCGCGGTGCCGAATGATCCGACCAACGGTGGCCGCGCGCTGCTGTTGCTGCAAAAGCAGGGTCTGCTGAAACTGCGCGCCGACGCGGGCCTGAAGGCGACGCCGCTCGACATCGTCGACAATCCGAAGAAGCTGAAGATCGTCGAACTCGACGCCGCGCAGATTCCGCGCTCGCTGAACGACGTGGACGCCGCTGCAATCAACACGAACTTCGCTATGGAAGCGGGTCTGAAGCCCAAGCAGGACGCCATTGCGATGGAAGACCCGAAAGGCCCCTACGTGAACATCATCGCAATCCGCGAGGCGGATAAGAATAAGCCGTGGGTCGCCAAGCTGGTCGCGGCGTATCATTCGCCGGAAGTGAAGCAGTTCATTGAAAGTAAATTCGGCGGGTCGGTCATCACCGCGTGGTGAGCCGGCGGCCTCCAGAACAAGCAAGATACGACGGCGATGCAAAATTTGAGTCGTAGGTCTTAACCCGGGGTTGCCACCCGGGTTTTTTCGAGATTAAAATAGAACGACCGTTCGATATTGCCGTCACGCCACTGAGGAGCGATATCCTCCTGCTAGAGCGCCCGCGACAGGGCTGCCACGAGGGCAGTCGTTATAATGTTCGTTGGGTTGACGTATTCGTAACTTTGGAGCGTGTGCATGAAAATCCTGGTGCCAGTCAAAAGAGTGGTCGATTACAACGTGAAAGTCCGGGTGAAGTCGGACGGCACGGGCGTCGACATCGCGAACGTGAAGATGTCGATGAATCCGTTCGATGAAATCGCGGTTGAAGAAGCGGTGCGGTTGAAAGAAGCGGGCGTGGCGACGGAAGTGATCGCCGTGTCGGCGGGCGTGACGCAATCGCAGGAAACGCTGCGTACGGCGCTGGCGATCGGCGCGGATCGCGCGATCCTGATCGAGTCTTCAGTGGAACTGCAGCCGTTGGCAGTCGCGAAGCTGCTGAAGGCGCTGGTCGACAAGGAGCAGCCGCAGCTGGTCATTCTCGGCAAGCAGGCGATTGACGACGATTCGAACCAGACCGGCCAGATGCTGGCTGCGCTGGCTGGTTTGCCGCAAGCAACGTTTGCCTCGAAGGTTGTTGTTGCCGACGGCAAGGCGACCGTTTCGCGTGAAGTGGACGGCGGTGCTGAGACGCTGTCTTTAAAGCTCCCCGCGGTCATCACCACGGACTTGCGCCTGAACGAGCCGCGCTAT
>NZ_JARESV010000239.1:0-291 GCF_046026985.1 Paraburkholderia sp. RL18-101-BIB-B | reverse complement strand
TTGCTGGTATATGCAAGCAGCTGGCTGAAGTGCCACGAGCCAGAGGCATTTCTTGCTGCCATGCTCAACTCGCAACCAATGGGTTTTTACTCTCCATCACAGCTCGTCCAGGACGCCCAGCGCCATGGCGTCAAAGTGCTTCCTGTCGATGTGACTGTTAGCGGTTGGGACTCAGTGCTGGCGACAATCCCTTCTGCGGAGCGACCGGTAGTGCGTCTCGGCCTATCGTTACTCCGAGGCATGAAAGATGGCGCTGCCGAGCGTATCGAGAATGCCCGGGCAGTTCGACCC
>NZ_JARESV010000238.1:0-291 GCF_046026985.1 Paraburkholderia sp. RL18-101-BIB-B | reverse complement strand
CTTCTTGTGTATGCAAGCAGTTGGCTCAAATGCCACGAGCCCGAGGCATTTCTTGCCGCCATGCTCAACTCGCAACCCATGGGGTTTTACAGTCCATCGCAGCTCGTCCAGGACGCCCAGCGCCATGGCGTCAAAGTGCTTCCTGTCGATGTGACTGTTAGCGGTTGGGACTCAGTGCTGGCGACAATCCCTTCTGCGGAGAGACCGGTAGTGCGTCTCGGCCTATCGTTACTCCGAGGCATGAAAGATGGCGCTGCCGAGCGTATCGAGAATGCCCGGGCAGTTCGACCT
>NZ_JARESV010000237.1:0-296 GCF_046026985.1 Paraburkholderia sp. RL18-101-BIB-B | reverse complement strand
AGCGGAAATCTTTCGTCCGGCCAGTGCGGGAAGAGGTCCACAAGCAAGCCATCACGCATTACCTGCTCGACGCCAATCTCCATCACCTGGGCGATGCCAGCGCCGGCGATACACGCGCCGAGCATGGTTTCCACGTCCGACACGAGGAGACGCCCCTCTGCCGGTATCTCCGTGACCTTCTTACCCCGATGAAACTCCCACTCAAAGGGCTTGGCCGTCACGGGGTTATAAAACATGATTCGCTGATGCCTGCTCACCTCCTCCGGTTTTCCTGGCTTTCCGTGCTCAGCCACATA
>NZ_JARESV010000236.1:0-297 GCF_046026985.1 Paraburkholderia sp. RL18-101-BIB-B | reverse complement strand
CAGAGCGATGCGCGCAGTACGCGGTTCGTGCTGAGGTTTCCGCGCGCCAGGTGAGGGCGTACAACCGGTTACACAGTCCCCGCCGCGCTCTGGCTTTCGCCACCCCACGTCCCGCCTAACGCCTTCAGCAACAACACACTCGACTCCAACTGCCGCTCGGCAATCTGATCCGCGATGCGCTGGTTCGTCAGCGCAATCGTCTGCGCGGTCACCACGTCGAGATAGCTGACCGCGCCCGCGTTGAAGCGGTTCGTCGTGAGCCGCAACGACAGGTCCGCGGCCGTGGTGGCGCGCTGC
>NZ_JARESV010000235.1:0-297 GCF_046026985.1 Paraburkholderia sp. RL18-101-BIB-B | reverse complement strand
GAGAGCGATGCGCGCAGTACGCGGTTCGTGCTGAGGTTTCCGCGCGCCAGGTGAGGACGCAAAACCGGTTACACAGACCCCGCCGCGCTCTGGCTTTCGCCACCCCACGTCCCGCCTAACGCCTTCAGCAACAACACACTCGATTCCAACTGCCGCTCGGCAATCTGATCCGCGATGCGCTCGTTCGTCAGCGCAATCGTCTGCGCGGTCACCACGTCGAGATAGCTGACCGCGCCCGCGTTGAAGCGGTTCGTCGTGAGCCGCAGCGACAGGTCCGCGGCCGTGGTGGCGCGCTGT
>NZ_JARESV010000234.1:0-307 GCF_046026985.1 Paraburkholderia sp. RL18-101-BIB-B | reverse complement strand
ACGTACCGGTTGCATCCTGACCATCAGCTCGGGCCGGTCGAGCGTGACGGTGAAGAAGAACTTCAGGCCGGTGATCGCGTGGTTCAGCGACACGGCCGATGTGCCGTGGTCGACCAGATAGAGCTGGTAGCGCCGCAGGTCCTCGACGGTGGCCGTGTCAGGTGAGCGCCCGAGAAACCGGGCGAACTCACGCACGATGTGCAGATAGATGTCCTGGGTCGTGGGGGCAAGCTGGCGCATGCGCATGTCGTCGATCATGCGCTGGCGTAGCGGACTGGCGTTTGCTGGTAAGGAGGTCATGATTGGG
>NZ_JARESV010000233.1:0-320 GCF_046026985.1 Paraburkholderia sp. RL18-101-BIB-B | reverse complement strand
TGCCGGGCCTTCGCCCTGCGGGATGTCGATATTGGCGCGGAAGATGCGACCCAGGCCGGCGTTGTCCGGACCTTTCTGCGTCCAGTAGAGCTTCTTGTGCTTCGGATCGATCGTGATTCCGACGCACCACCGGGTCTGGTCGAGACGGTCCTGGTCGCTCTGCCCGGTCGCGACCAGCGTGTCGACTTGAGAGCCGTCGAGGTTGGCGCGCATCACGCGCATGCCCTCTCGATCGCACCAATAGAGCTTGCCGCCAACCTTGTCGAGATGAATCTGCTTCGGTGTGTGCGTGACGCCTTGCGGGACGATGAGCACGCGGT
>NZ_JARESV010000232.1:0-320 GCF_046026985.1 Paraburkholderia sp. RL18-101-BIB-B | reverse complement strand
GGCCGGGCCTTCGCCCTGCGGGATGTCGATATTGGCGCGGAAGATGCGGCCTAGGCCGGCGTTGTCTGGACCTTTCTGCGTCCAGTAGAGCTTCCTGTCCTTCGGATCGATCGTGATTCCGACGCACCACCGGGTCTGGTCGAGCCGATCCTGGTCGCCATGCCCGGTCGCGACCAGCGTTTCGACTTGAGAGCCGTCGAGGTTGGCGCGCATCACGCGCATGCCTTCCCGATCGCACCAATAGAGCTTGCCACCTGCCTTGTCGAGATGAATCTGCTTCGGTGTGTGCGTGACGCCTTGCGGGACGATGACCACGCGGC
>NZ_JARESV010000231.1:0-321 GCF_046026985.1 Paraburkholderia sp. RL18-101-BIB-B | reverse complement strand
ACCCGATCGCCCTTCCGGGCAATGGGAATTTCCGCTGCGCTCCAGGTCGATGAAGGACTGCCAGAAATCACCTTGCCACCGTGACTGGTGGTGTCGCCTACGACAATCTGCGCTTTACCTTGCAGGTTTGCCCGTTCCATTGCGGGTTCTCGCCTATTGGGTCGCCGTACCGGAAAGCGATTGGAGCGCTTTGATCGGCGGGTCTTGATATGTCGTGTCGATCGTGAAGCCTTGGGCTTTGAGCGCGGCTTCCGTCTTGAATCTCATCGCGTGGTATTTTTCGAGTTCGGCGGGAAGGAGGGCTTTCCAGTTATGAATTTT
>NZ_JARESV010000230.1:0-322 GCF_046026985.1 Paraburkholderia sp. RL18-101-BIB-B | reverse complement strand
CCCGACGCCGGAAATCCTGCCGGAACTGGCGCTGGAAGTGCGTCCGGACGCCGTGCTGTGCACCGGCCGCACCGACTACCCGAACCAGGTGAACAACGTGCTGGTGTTCCCGTTCCTGTTCCGCGGCGCGCTGGATGCGGGCGCGACGACGGTCACGCGGGAAATGGAAATCGCCGCGGTCAACGCGATCGCCGAACTGGCGCGCCAGGAGCAGAGCGACATCGTCGCGACGGCGTATGGCATTCAGGACCTCTCGTTCGGCCCGGAATACCTGATTCCGAAGCCGTTCGATCCGCGCCTGATCGTCAAGGTCGCGCCGGCT
>NZ_JARESV010000023.1:0-117053 GCF_046026985.1 Paraburkholderia sp. RL18-101-BIB-B | reverse complement strand
GAGCATCGCTTCGCTACGGCGTCAGCGCCCGTGCAGCATTCCGCCCGGCCGCACCGCATCCGACATCGCTGGACATCCTGATCTATCAATCGCCATAGCGGCGCGTCCCGACCACATCGGAGCACTCCGCAGTTTCCTCCATCGGGCTTATTCGACGCCTGCCGACACGCGCGGAGGCATGCACATTCCTGCGGCCGATGGCAGGCATCGAATAAACCTTAACGACCCCGGCCAGGCGCCGGCCGGCGGGCGAAGTCGGCCTTAGATCGGCCGCGTCGGACAGCAGTCGACCCACAAGGGACAGCCAAGCTGCTCAGAAGCAGTCATCCCCTTGATCTTTTTCACCTGGTCGTTCCGTCGCGGCGCACCGCTCTGAGTCAGACGCACGGAGTTACGAAACGCGCAAAACCGCGGTGCTCGCCGCGGCGGCCCGTCCAAGCCGAACCCCGTCCTAGCTTTGGGGATCTCGCCTCTGTCCAGCGCTGCGGCGCAATGCCTGTTTCATGCCTGTGAGGACGAGATACTGCGAAACTAGACGGAACGGCAGTGGATGCTACGATCCTTCTTTCGGTGCGGCTGTCGGGAAGTCGCATGTAAAAAAACATCCACACTAGTTCAAAACTATGTCGACAAACGAGACTATTTCGGCTGTTACAGCGCCTGCTGGCGAAATTCCCGCTTTCATCCCGGTGACCACGGCCGCACAATCTTTGCCGTTCGAGTCATTGAGTTGGCAGAACTTCGAAAAGCTGTGTTACCGATTGGCGGGGAAAGATGCAGACATAGAGACACATAGTCTCTATGGTCGAGCGGGACAGGCCCAAGAAGGCATAGATATTTTCGCGCGAAAGGTCAACGGCAGATATAACACTTGGCAGGCAAAGAAATATAAGAACTACACGGTCGCCAATTTGAATAAGGCCGTGGAAGCTTTTGTGTCTGGAAGCTGGGCTAGCCGGACCGAAAACTTCTATATCGCGGTTCAATGCGCAGTAGACGATGTTCCGCTGCAAGATGCGATCGAAGCTCACGCTGGAGCATTGCGGCAGCAGAATATCGTTCTAAGGGTTCTTGGCGGGGACGACCTGTCTACTTCACTGCGCCCCTACCCTGAGATCGTGCTTGAATTCTTTGGGCGATGTTGTGCAAAGGATTTTTACGGCGATTCGATTGAGAACAACGTATTGGAGCGGCTCGATGGTTCAGACGTGTCCAAAATCAGGAATCAGTTGCAGAAAGTCTATAGCGCGGGTTTTCAACTGCTTGACAGGATTGCCGTGGACACGGCAGCACCGTTGTCATCCGCGCAGGCAGCAGCATTCCCGTTGGTGCAGCGCTTTTCAATGCCCGACGTATTGGTGCGAGAAACGGTAGTAACTCAGGTATCAAAAGATGCAGACTTGAAAGTGATCGATGCGGTGTCATCTAATCGCCCCACGATGAACGAGATGGCAGCGGCTGATCGCTTGGAAGTTCGACGAGTAAATCGATTAAGTCGGATTCCGGTGAGCCAATGGCTCTCAGCGGGAGATGGTTTTGCGATTCTCGGGGACGCCGGCTCTGGCAAAAGCACAATCCTTCGCTGCCTTGCGCTGGATATCTTGACGGGACAAGAGATCTTTCCAGAAGTAGCAAAAAAGTTGGGGCGGCAGATTCCGATATTTGTCTCTTTTGCCAAATGGGTTCGCATTACGCAGACTAAGGGGACGGCAGTTGGGCTCAAAGAAATAATACGCGAGTCACTCCAACAGCAGCTAACTGCTGATCTCGTTGGATTGCTTGATAGGGCTGTTGATGAGCGGCGCATTATCTTGCTAGTCGATGGGCTGGACGAATGGGCGAACGAGCAGGCCGCACGGACGACGTTGCAGCACCTTCTTACCTTGTCGATCGCGCATGAAATCCCAACGGTCGTTACCGCTCGACCACGTGGGCTAGCTCGAATCGGAACCATTCCGAAAGATTGGGCTACCAGTTCCATTGCACCGTTGTCCTCAATTCAGCAGCGGGGGATTGTCTCGGCTTGGTTTGGCCGCAGTGCCAATGTCGACGAGGACAAGGCCGCCTCAGAGAGCACAGTCGGATGGAGGACTGAACGCTTCTTCCGTGAACTAAGAAAGGGACGTGGGCTCGAAACACTCGCTGAAACCCCATTGATGTTGTTAGCGTTGATCGCGCTCGCGATTCGTCGACAGGTGCTGCCACTTAACAAGGTCCAGGCGCTGGGGCAACTCACAGACGTCCTCCTCGACATCCATCCGCAAACACGAGCGACTGCAGCGGGCGATATCGAGTCCCGGTTTTCCGCAGCCGCAACGAGCGAAGTTCGGAAGGATTCACTCGGTGCCCTCGCATTCGCGATCCGAAGCGAGGGCGCCGACGCAGGATACTCATTAAAGGCGGCTCGTCAACAGATTAAGAAATTCCTCAGCGATCCAGATGGATATGCATTTTCGGTTGAGCAAGCGCTCTCCGTAACCAATGAGATTCTTGCAGTGAATGCAGAAACCGTCGGCCTCCTTGTAGAGAAAGGTCCCGAAGAAATCGGTTTCGTTCATGCAAGTATTGAAGAGTATCTTGCTTCAGTGCACATTCACTCATGGCCATTGGACTCTATCTTGATTTTTGTGGGGCGAAATGCGGGCTCCATCAGGTGGCGCAGTGTGCTTACTGACTTAATCGTTTCAACGAAACGACGCACGGAAACTGAAGCAATAATTTCGGCCATAGAGGCCGCCACGACAGATACGCTAGGAAGTATCCAGCGCCGTATTCTGCTTTCGGAGGTTGCTTTTGGGCCAGCTGAGATTCATCGAACTACAGCGCAGCGGTTGGCCGACAAGAGCATAGCGATCATCGAGTCTTCAGGGTGGGAAACCGAGAGGCGCGCTCACTTGTCCGCTTTCCTCGAAGGCATACACAATCCCACTTTGAGTCAAGATATCGTCTATAGGATGCAAGAGTGGGGAATGCGGTCTGAAGATTACCTGTCGAGCTTTTACAGGGTAGCCATCCGTTGGCCGAATGAGAGCTACCGGCTGAAGGTCATTCAAAAAGGCTTTGTAGACGAACGGTACCACAATAGGCGCGCAGCAAAAGAAGCCCTTGTCGAGATTTACGCAGGAAGCAAAGAGGTTGAAAATTGGCTGGTTTCGCTGCTTCAAAGCGCAATGGATCTGTCAGTAGTGGCCTTCGCTCTTGAGGCCTTGGTCGAGGGATGGCCGGACAATAGCGAAATCCCTGTCTTCATTGAGCAGGCTATGTCGTGCGCGCACAACGAAGTGCAATTGAGCGCGATGTTCGCCAAGGTCAAGCGCGCGACGGCTGACGACGAAGACTTGTCCAGGATGCTCGCCCTTGCACATTCACACTCAGATCTGGATTACGAATGTAGAGGGATGGCGGCGCACGTTCTGTTGTTGGGTTGGAAGGACCATCCAACTGTGGTCGACAAATGCGTCCGCAGTGCTGACGATCGTCATAATAGACGAGAGGAAGAAATTCAGAACAGTATCGCGTGGTCATATCTTTTGGGTTGCTCGGAAACGAATGAGCGGATAACCGCATTGATACTGAGAAACTTCGAAGAAAAGCGTCCGTTCACATTGGGCCTCCCTGGTGACTGGTCGCCCCTTATGCGCTTCGTCCGAGCAAATTCCGATGTTCGAGAAGGAGTGGTTACTAGCATTCTCCGAGGTGGGGCGGAGCACCAAGAATACAAGATATATCCAATCTTGGTGTCATTGCTCGATGATCGCCTGAAGGCTTACTGTCTGGACAATGCACGGACAGCGCATGACTTCGGTATCTTCTGGTACGTTGCTCCTCTCCTGAACGGTTGGCCCTCGGACGACCCAGATATCTGTTCTCTGAAGCTAGAGATCGACACGTGGACGGCGGAAAGAAAAAATCAACTTATCTCATTGTTCCCGAAGCTTATGTCGTCGGAAAGCTGCCGAGCTGAGCTAATTCGGATAACTCGCGAAGACGGCAAAGCAAGACTTGATTTGTTGGTTAAAGCATTTGCAACGCTGGGACTAACAGATGACGAAGAAGTCGCGGAGTTGTTGCTGACGCGCATAGAACAGTCGAGTGACGGTGTTTTTTCCGCCGCAGGGGAGTTCATTGCCTCTTTTCAGAAGCATCCTAAAGTCCGACAATTTGCGTTGACGATGCTGCGGTCAAAGCGTGAAATTCCCGTCGCGGCGATAGCACATATACAGGACACGAACATACAGCAAGAATTGTGCAGACGGCTTATGCCTCTCGGCCCGTTATCAAGGCAAATGATTCTTGACGCGTCGACCAATGAATTCGACAGGAACGAACAATTGCGCGACCTTCTCTCAAGGTACGATTGGGAGGAAGACTGTGATCTCAAGGTGCAGTACGCTGTACACTATTTTGAAGCGATACGATCTTCGGGAGAAGATATTCGCCCGCATGTGGAGCGGCTTCTAGATGATTCGATTGCCACCGGGCCCGATCATGATAAGCGCCGAGCAGCCGCGTTCGCAGGACTGCTTTCTTTGGGGGCGATTGAGCGATTTGTGCCGCTACAATGGGCAAATAAGCCGCTTGGCGTTGCCTTGGGAGCCTACGGATCAGAGAGCCAAACTCTATTAAAATTAATTGCCAAAAATTGGTCCTATCTAACAGAGGTGTTCGAGGGTAAGCTCATTGACAGAATTGCTGCCGATGGTGTTGGGCGAGATTTTTGGGCAGCGATTTCTGCTTATCTCCCAGACGATGATTTGTTGAGATCAACTTTTGTTCAGCACTGCACCAATGAAGCCGTAGCAGTCGACGCCGGGTTGTTAAGGGCGATTTCAAAGGAAGTGCCAAGAAGTGATCTTTTGCGAGAATATTGCATGCGCGCGATTATGGGAGAGGGGGGAGTCCGTCCAAACCGGAACTGGCATGAGATGCAGCTGTATTTCGAAGCTTCGCAAATTCTGAGAGATCACTTTAAGGGAGATCTGACTATAACTGCTGAGTTGGAGGCACTCGTAAAACGATCCGGTCGCACCTCGGGTGTTGTCCCCCTCGTCTTATTTGATCCTAAGAGTGAGGTTTTGCGCGATCTCGTGGCCTACTTGGAGAAGGCAGGCGACGATTTGGACGCGCACTACTCATCGGTGGTTATCGCTGCAGAATTGTGCGATACCGCGACTTTCATAAGAATAGTACGTGCCATGGTCAATCGCGATTTTCATTCGATGTGGGACTTCCAAGAATGGTGCAATCAAGCGGTGCGTAGCAGACTACTACGCGACGAGGCTGCGGTACAGGAGTTCCGGAAGATCGTATGCGATGGGGCAACGGAAAATGAGCTTGCAACGCTACCGCGTTATCTGGCAGATACCGGAAACCTCGACGAGGAGACTGTTACCGTCTGCCGAAATATTGTGAATGAGCGCATGCGAGGAAAGGGTGTTGCGCCTTCTGGTTACGACGGCGTTGCCGACAGTATTCGCCCAACGATTTACTCGCTACTCGACGTGCTTACGGGACCGGTCGGTTGATCGAATAAAGCTCATGTTCCGTCACGGCTTTGGATCTTTGCTGGAATTCAAAGTACCTTCCGATTGTCGACAATCTCGGTGCAACTGTCGACTGTCTCTTTGTGGCCGGTCGCCGTCTCATGCGATGGGCATATGGGGCACATGATTCGAACTATGGCGAGCGCCGGCACGTGATCGCTCTCAGCCCTTAGGTTCCCCCGGCTCATCGTTGAGCATGCTTTTTTCGAATTCATCGAAACGGCTCGCACCGGTATGCGCGCACCTTTCGGTGCGCAACAGGTTGCGCTACTCCACCGCTGCCTTCCGCTGCCCTGGCCTGTTTCGTTGCGCGGTAGTGATCTGCCGGCTGGCCGCGCGGATCAGCGACGTCTTCACGCTCACGACGTGCTGCCGCATCAGCGCTTCGGCTTCACGCGGCTCGCGCGCGAGGATCGCGTCATAAATACGATGGTGAAAGCGGTGACGTTCGCGAATGTCGTCGATTTCGAACGCGAGAATGTTGTGCGTCGAAGTCTGAGGAATCTGTTGGCACAGACGCAACACATCGGACACCAGCCGCGAACTCGCCGCGTCATGAATGACGGAATGGAAAATCTCATTGATTTCCGCGTATTCCGCGCGCTGGGCATTCGGTTCGATGCCGCTGGCAAGAATCTGATCACCGCGCGTCAGCGCGTTTTCGAGCTCAATGCAGGCATCGGCGGAAAGGCCGCGCTCGGCGGCAAGGCGGGCGGCGAGACCTTCGGCGAGCGCCCGCATTTCATACGCATCGACAATCTCCGATAGCGGAAACGCGCGCACAGTGAAGCCGCGGTTCGGTGTGTAAGTCAACAATCCTTCACCCGCGAGCATCTGCAGCGCGGCCCGTAATGGCGTGCGCGAGACGGCGAGGCCGCGGCTTAGAGAGACTTCGTTGATGCGCGATCCGGATGCAATCACCCCATCGAGCAGATCCTGGCGGATACGTTCGGCGAGTTCGCCGGACAGCGTCGCCGCCCCGGTTTTTTCCATCATTGGCGTCCTTCGACTTAGAGACGTGCCTGATTATAAATCAGAGCTGAGCACAATTATGGCTCGCATGCGGTGAATCGTATGCATCTGGTAAGTGCATGTCACCATCCGTGTGCAGGGGAAGTCCCAATATGCACGGCCAGAAACACTAAATGCATTGATTCTGCGCGCATGCAATCAACGGTTTTTCAATGCGCAAACTGAATACACTTTTGCATTGACATTGCATTATTGTATACACATGATCATTGCAACCCGTCTTCACTGTCCGGAGAATCAAGCTTGACCGTCGATCAGTCTTCTTATGCCGTTGCATTGGCTACACCCGTCCTGTCCGTTGCCGGCAGCGCTTCCCGCTTCCCCGTTCGCCGGGTGTACTGCGTTGGCCGCAACTATGTCGAACACATCCGCGAAATGAAGGAAGGTGACGAACGCGATCCGCCTTTCTTCTTCCAGAAACCGTCGGACTCGATCGTCGCGAACGGCGCCGAACTGAGCTTTCCGCCGTACACCGAAGACTTCCAGCACGAGATCGAACTGGTCGCCGCGATCGGTAAGTGCGGCATGAATATTTCAGTTGAAGACGCGCTCAGCCATGTGTTCGGGTACGCGGTCGGTATCGATATGACGCGCCGCGACCGTCAGCGCGAAGCGCGCGAACGGATGCTACCGTGGGAGATCGGCAAGTCGTTCGACGAATCGGCGCCGTGCGGCCCGCTGCATCCGGTCGAACGCGTCGGCCATATCGGACGCGGCTCGATTTCGCTTTCCGTGAACGGCGAGGCGCGCCAGAAGGGCGACCTCGGCCAGATGATCTGGAATGTGCCGGAGATCATTGCGAACCTGTCGACGCAATACGAACTGAAGGCCGGCGACCTGATCTTCACCGGCACGCCTGCGGGCGTCGGTCCGGTCGTGCCCGGTGACCGCATCGAAGGCGTGATCGAAGGGCTCGACACTATCCACTTCACCATTGGCTCCAGGAAACAATGACTATGCTACCGAACGAACGTCTTGCTTATTCGCCGATCGTCGATCGGCCGAAACTCGCGTTGCCGGGCGACGCGAAACTTGCTGTCTGGGTAATCGTCAATATCGAAGAATGGAATCCGCGCGAAACGATGCCACGCACCGTGCTGACGCCGCCGGCCGGCGGCTCGCCGACACCAGACATCCCGAACTGGGCGTGGCACGAGTACGGCAATCGTGTCGCGTACTGGCGGATGCTCGATGTGCTGGATACGCTCGGCATTCGCGCGGCGCTGGCGATCAACGGTTCCGCGATCCGCGCCTATGAACCGATCTCGCGGGCGGCGCTCGAGCGGGGCTGGGAGTTCATGGGTCACGGCTACAGCCAGAAGAACATGCAGAAGGTGGACGACGAGCGCGCCGACATCCTGAAGACCACCACTGCAATCCGCGATTTCACCGGCCGCGCGCCGCGCGGCTGGCTCGGACCTGGCCTGACGGAGACGTGGGAGACGCCGGATATCCTCGCCGAAGAAGGCTACGACTATGTGTGCGACTGGGTGCTAGACGACCAGCCGCTGTACCTGAAGACGCGCGGCAAACCGATTGTCAGCGTTCCCTATACGCAGGAATGCAACGACGTCGCGATGATGCTGATTCAGCATCATGCGGCCGTCGAATACCGCACCCGCGCGATCGACCAGTTCGAACAGCTGTACGCCGATGCACAGAACGAGCCGCGCGTGATGGCGCTCGTCGTCCATCCGTACATCATGGGCGTGCCGCACCGGCTGCGTTATTTCCGCGAGGCGCTGGCGCATATCCGTGCGCGTCCTGGCGTCGTGTTCACGACCGGCAGCGAGATTTGCGACGCGTTCGTGGCTTCCACTCCGATGTCGGACTGACCCGCAGACGGATACGCGCGTTGGCCGCCAACGGCTGCGCAATTCCAGCAGTAAGCGGCGGCCCGGCGGTCGTCGCCTTCTTCGAGACGCTCATGAAAAGCACCGTTTCGCAGGCCGGGGTCCGGCCTGCAGGTCCCGTTGTTGCCGCCGTCGGCATGTTTGTCGTTTTGCTGGCGTCCTATTCGATCAACGCGATGGACCGGCAGATCTTCCCGCTGCTCGCGGCCGACGTGCGCCACGAGTTAGGCTTTGGCCTTGCGGAAACCGGACTGCTGTCGACCATTTTCACGCTCGGCATGGCGATCGCCGGCGTGCCGACCGGCTTCCTGCTTGCCCGGCTCTCGCGCAAAAGCGCGACCCTCATAGGCATTGCGATCTTTTCGCTCGGCACGGTGCTGACTGCCTGCGCGCACGGCTTTGTCGACATGCTGCTGTATCGCGCCGCGACCGGCATCGGCGAGGCAATGCAACTGACGGTGATCATCGCAATCGGCACCAGCTACTTCACCCGCTTCCGGTCGACTGCGGTGGGCGCGGTGAACTTCTCGTTCGGCGTCGGCGCGATCGTCGGCCCTATCGCAGGCAGCGGCTTGCTGGCGATGCGGCATACGTGGCGGTTTCCGATGGTCGTATTCGGCCTCCTCGGGGTGGTCGCGATCGTACTGCTCGCTGTCGCGGTGCGCCCATGGTTCAGCGAAGTCCGGGCCGCGGAAGCGAGCCGCAATAGCGCGCAGATTTCCGCGGCGCCGACGCTGCTCAACCGCAACACCGTTCTGTTGACGGTGCTCAGCCTGATCGGCGGCCTGATCATCTATGGGTATCTCGGCATGTACCCAACGTTCCTGCGCGAGCATCTGGCCTTCACGCCGGCCGTGACCGGACACGTGATGAGCGCCTACGGAATCGGTGTGTTCGCATCGATTGCGGGCGGCTGGATCGGCGACTGCCTGTCGGCTCGCAAAGTGCTCTCGGTGAGCTTTCTGATTGCCGCCGTGCTCGGCTACGGGTTGTTCTACTCCGCCACCAGCGTGGCTGCACAGGAAGCGTTGTCGTTCGTGTGGGGGCTCGTCGTCAGCGGAACCATTTATGTGAACCTCGCCGGCTATCACATTCGTTCGGTCAGCGGCCATTTGAACAACAAGGCGTCGGGCGTGTTCGTGTCAAGCCTGTACGGTTCGGCATCGATTGCCGGCTACACGATCGGATGGCTTGCCACGTCCGCCGGATGGTCGGCGGCCGGCCTCGAACAGATTTCTTTGCTGGCTTGCGTCGGCGCACTCATTTCGCTCGGATTGCAGCCGTCGAAGATGGCATTGCCGGTAAGCCGAATGATGACGGCAGACGCGAAGTAGATCGTCTGCGGTTTTTTTTAAATATGTTGCATCCTACATTTAGGATTGTTAAGTGAACACACCGATAAAGAAATCATTGGCAAGACTGACGGCTGCGGCATTCATCGCGTGCGCGGTGTCGGCTCTCCCGGTTACGGCGGCACAAGCGCAGCCCGCGCCCAGCTTGGGCGACCTCACCGTCAACGTGTTCCCCGGCGGGTTCAACTGGCCGAGCTATGTCGCCGAGGACAAAGGTTTCTTCCAGCAGCACGGCATCGACGTGATCCTGCAAGCGACGACCGGTTCCGTCGCGCAGATGACCGATCTGTCTCAGGGACACTTTGATATCGCGATGACGGCGATCGACAACATCGTCGCCTATGTCGAAGGCGAAGGCGAAGCGCCGATCGGTCCGCAGCCGGACTTCGTCGCCGTGATGGGGAGCGACAGCAGCTTCCTGAGTCTCGTCGCGGCGCCGGACATCAAAACCTACGACGAACTGCGCGGCAAGACGCTGTCGGTCGATGCGCGCACCACCGGCTACGCATTCGTGCTGTACGACATGCTGGCGCGCAAGGGCCTGAAGCCTGGCGACTACACGGTCGAGACGGCGGGCGGCATGACCCAGCGCTGGACGGCACTGCAGCACCACATGCAGGTCGCCACGCTGCTGTCGACGCCGTTCAACATTCTCGCTCGCAACGAAGGCTTCAATCAGATCGTGGCCGCGACCGACGTCATCGGTCCGTATCAGGGCAACGTCGCGGCGACACGCCGGTCGTGGGCGCGCCAGAACAAGCCGAAGCTGGTGGCGTTCATTCAGGCGTACGTCGAGGCGATCGACTGGCTCTACGACCCGAAAAATCATGACGAGGCGATCCGCATCCTGTTGAAAAACGTGCCGCAGATGTCGCCTGAACTGGCCTCCACGACGTACGGCGAACTGCTCGATCCGAAAGCGGGATTCTTCCGCAAGGGCCGAATCAGCGTGCCGGGCATCAAGACGGTGCTGGCGCTGCGCACCCGCTATGCGATGCCGCACAAAGCGCTGAAAGACCCGATGAAGTACTACGACCCGACCTATTACCGCACCGCCATGCACTGATTCGTTGCGCCCGGCAGGACCGAAATCAGAACCAGAATCAGAGGCGTAAGCTACGGAGAACCAAATATGAACAGGAAATTGCGTCGCGCGCTGCCTGCGGTGGCGTTCGCCGCGATGTGCGGGAGCGGCGTGGCCGCGGCCCAGTCGAGTGTGACTTTGTACGGCGACGTCGATGCGTTCGTCGGAGCGAAAAAGGCGTTGGGTGGGAAGACCGCATTTATGGTCGGCAACGGCGGCGCAACCGCGTCGTTCTGGGGAATTAAAGGCTCTGAAGATTTGGGTGGCGGCTATCAGGCCATATTCGAGCTGGAAAGCTACTTCTCGGTGCAGAACGGTACGTTCGGCCGGTTCGCGGGCGACGGCTTTTTCTCGCGCAATGCGTGGGTCGGCGTGAACGCGCCATGGGGCAAGCTGGTCGCCGGCCAGATCGGACCGCTCTACTGGAATTCGACGATCTTCTTCAATCCGTTCTTCAACTCGTTCGTGTTCTCGCCGGCGGTGATCCATACCTATGTGCCGGTCAACGGCCAGGGCGTGGGCGGCGGCGGTGGCGAGTGGAGCAACGCGGTCACGTATTCGACCGTGCCGTATGGCGGCTGGCAA
Source organism: Paraburkholderia sp. RL18-101-BIB-B (assembly GCF_046026985.1). NCBI lineage: Bacteria > Pseudomonadati > Pseudomonadota > Betaproteobacteria > Burkholderiales > Burkholderiaceae > Paraburkholderia > Paraburkholderia sp. RL18-101-BIB-B. The sequence goes on along the minus strand of NZ_JARESV010000023.1, from coordinate 105,604 downwards.
CTCAACGCCCAATACGCGTTTGGCAATGCAGCCGGCGAGCCCGGGCAGAACAAATGGGCTGGACAGGTGATCTACCGTAGCGGCGCGTTGGCGGCCAACGTGGTCTACCAGCAGATCAAGTTCAATACGGTGGCGGGCGACCTCGCGGCGAGCGTACCGGGCCTGTCGACGCAGTCGGCGGTGCAGGCAGGCACCACTTACGATTTCGGCACCGTCAAGCTGTACGGCCAGTATCAGTACGTGTCGAACGCGATCTCCGGCGGCGGGTACCACGTCAATTTCGGCGAGCTTGGGGCATCCATCAAGGTCGGCACGGGCAGCATTCTGATGTCCGACGGGATGTCGAAGAGCGGCGGGCAACGGGACGATTTCCGCAACACGTGGTCGGTCGGCTATGACTATCCGTTGTCCGGCCGCACGATCGTGTACGCTGCGGTCCTCGGCGATCATGCGACGAACTTCTCGTACGGATACACCGTAGGGGGCGGTATCCGGACAATGTTCTGATCGACGTAAAGTCGTCACCCGGCGGTGCCGAGGCGTGAAAGCGCAATGAATCTGTCACCACCCGCGGTACGGCGCGATGCGGTTCAGCGGCGTTGCGGTGACACATTTGCTTCCACGCTCGGACAAATAGAAGTGACAACTCGCCTCAGTCCGAATTAGATCTGTCACTTCGCGTCGCAAGCCCTGGAATTAGCATCCAAGCTCTTGATTAGGCTAGCGAAGTCTCGGCGTTGATGCGGGCCACAGTTGGAGTCCGCATCGGTGCGTGCGGTTTGAATCGCATCGGCGCTGTTACGCGTGGAAAAGGCTTGCGATAAGAAGGGTCTGGTGTCTCCATTTAACCGGAATTGAACGGTTTCAACCCGCTCACGTAGCCGAGTGAGGCTGTTCTACCGGGTCCTGGAGCTTGCTGTCGCCCATGAACCGGTCCGTTTCGGGACCTTGTTATGAACCAGCGCCCAAAGGCTGTTCCTCCAAAGCCGCCGCGGCAACGCGGACGTCCGCCGAGCTTGGCGTAGGCATCTGGGGTCATACGCCGGCCGCAGCGATCACCCGTATAAGCTAGTGTTTTGATACGTCGCTATCTTTCGTCTTTGACGTGCGAACGCGGCCCCGTGCAATATCGGTCTCTCCCAGCGAAGCGCAGTCGGCATCTCCTGCCTTACGCTAACCATGCACCGTTCCTTCCACGTGATTACGAGCAGTCTCGACTACGGCCGAGGGGTCGGTCGCGAGGCGCTCACGAGGCCGTTTGCCGTGAAGCATGCCGTTTGTCGATTCGAACCACGAGGCGATCCTGAATGGCGTGTAATCAGCAAAGAGCTTCAGAATCTCTGCCACCTCGGGGATAGGGTTGCCGAGTTCGTCAAAAATGTATGCCGGGTACAAGGTCTCTCGGGCCAGATCAATGGAAAAAATCTTACCCTCCTGCTTCCAACGGATCGCTACTGCTCGGGGAATTGCGGCGCCAGAATTGTGCTGCTTGCCGACCGCTAGGGCAGTCAACCATGAGGTTCCGTCAAGCACGGCTGCAATCGACTCTGTCTCCATGTCGGCGCGCAAAGATCCTGGTTGCCGGATCGAATCGGCAAGCCGGTCAGCCCCGAGCCATCGACGATCGCTTTCCTGCCGCGAACCGCTCAGCTGCAAAACCGGCCTGGCCACGGCCGCGCGCATGCGATCGAGGATTGATTCAGCAGCCTGCTCGCCTTCTTCGGGCGTCCACCGTACGCAGGCACCGGTGTCGGACCAGCCAAATCCACGATCACTTATGTAGTGCACTTCCCGAAGTTCTCTCCAGATTTCCCCGACCTCGTGATACTCAATCAGCCGGTAATCCCAATGCGATTTAGGTTCGCGGGAAGTCCGGTCTGCATCTGATGATGGATCACCGACCATGGGAGGAGCGACGCCATCGTCGATTGCAGCGTTCACCGCTTCAACAGACACGGCCTCATCAGCGTGCCGGATGCAACCTCGCAGGGCGCTCAAAGGAAATGAGTCTGAAGACGGATTGATGTTGTCGTCGTTGCCTGATTCGACCTTCAACCACGGACCCAGAGTGTCCCATAGGCAGTGCTGACACAAGTCGATGCGGATCGCCTGGCCGTCACCGAAAATCGAATGATCCGCCGCGATACTCGATAGACAGCCGTTCATGCCACTCCGAGTCGGGGTCATCCGGCGTCATGCGCCGTCCGCAGCGATCGCACGTGCACGCGGAGACCTCAGGTACCAATCTCTCCCGGAATTCGAGCATGCCCTACTCCTTCGATCGCGGCCGATCCCTCGTCCACCCATGCGGCACCAGCCCCAGTTGCCGTGCCGTATCCGTCGGCAGACGCAGCACGACAGTGCCAGGGGGACGCCCCCAAACACTGTTGATCATGGTCACATCGGCCTGCACACCTTCGATCTCCAGATAGACAGCGTCGTCCTTCTCGAACATTTCGGTGTAGAGCTCCCAGCCGGGCTGATCGCCAGCCTTTTCCTGAAACCGGATAGTGTCTTTGGTGCCCATGGTTTTCCTTCAAGAAAGTCAGTCGATATGATCGACGGGACATTGCCCCGGTGAGAAGATGATCACGCCACCAGGACGTCACGCCACAAATGTTCCGCGGAACCGGCGCGCGGCTTCAAGGACCCCGAGGCGGTTGTCGAGCGCATTCTTTGGCGCGATCGGACCGGCACCACCATCCTCGACGATCCAGCCGTTGGGAAAGTGAAACCACAGGCGGCAATCTTCCACGGGTCTGTAACGGGGCCGAGTTCCGCGAATCTCTTTGATGACCGGCCGCGGCTGATTGCGCTCATCGAACTGGTATCGGGCAAAGTCAACTGGCTCGCCGCTTCCACGCCAAAGATCCAGCCAAGTTGCTGCCATCCGGCTACGCCCTCGGGAGCAGCGCGTGCGCTGATCCACTCTTCCTCGGCCAGCATCTCGAAAATCGTCTCCGCTCGCTCGGTCGGCGGGTCGAGGTGAGTTGTCACGATCTCCATTCCAGTTCCCTCAAGGCAAACTTCGGGTACAGATGCTTCCGGGAACCCTCGAGTCTCCTCGGGTCGGTTCAGCGTGATGAGCATTCGCAATCCCAGTTCGACAACGTCCCGGAATGTCTCCAGTCCAGTGGCGGCGAGCGCATCCGCCAGTAACACCTCGTCAACTTCGATGTCTGTCTGCATGACTTACGTCCCCTCCCAACGCTGCGCACGCATCGCCCTGTGGCGTATCCGGGCAACGGCTCGAGTTCCATCGCATACAGTCGTTGCGCATGCCGTCGCCCGATTTTCTGATTGTCCATGCGGAGCATGCGTTGGGCTGTCCCGCGCGTCAGACAGCGAGGCATGCTGGGCACGGTCGCTAGCAAAAACCCGCTCTGGGTCAGTCACCCTTATTCATCGGGTCGTCGGCGGGTACGCGATTGTGCCGCGGATCGCCGCACATGCGGGTCTCGCGTCGCTCACGCCTCGGGCTCATCCGTGTCCTGTTCACATGAAGCGACGGGCGCGTCCGACGTCGCGGGCTTTGGGCGCACGCGTCGTCGTAGAGGCCCGGCCAGCACTGTGATGCGGTCGTCTGGGAACGGTATCCTGGCTACCTCGATGAACCACTCGCGGGTGCGAAGCGCGAAGGCCTTCATGCGTGCCTCAATCTGCTCGCTGCTTTCATACGGCGGCATGGACTGTCGCCGTCGCTTGCGGCGGTTTCCTTGGTCATGCGACCTCCTTCGAAGTTGCTTCCCTATATCCGTAGTCTTCTTGCTCAACCAGAACCGTTTCCGGTAGCCCTTCTGGCGACTCATCCTATAAACGTAGTCTTTTGCACACGTATGGTCGGTAGCAACCGGGCGGCATCTCCAGCGGGACCCCGAGCCGCAGAGAATCTATGCGGCCGGCTTGCCTGGAAACACGGACAGCATTTCGCTCAACGCCCGTTGCACGGCCCTGTCACTCGGACCACGCGCAGCAGTACACGCGATAATGTGCGCGCAATCAGAGTTCAAGCAGCAGCGCCGGATCAAACGCTGGGTTTTCCCATTCCAGGTCGACGGGGGCGCCCGCCATCAGACGGTTCGTCGCATAGCCGCGCGGGTTGGCAATCACCCGCGACTGACCGACGCGATAATCGAACGAGTCATGCACGTGCCCGTGGATCCACACGTCGGCCAGCTCGAGCACAGGTCGCAGGTCACTTACGAACGCCGCGTTGACCGGGTCGTTCGCATAGCGCGGATGCACCGACGGCGGCGCAACGCCGTGATGGGTGACCACGACCGTGCGCCCGTCAAAGGGCTTCGCCAGTTCGTTTCGCAGCCAGTTCAGTGACCTTTCGTGCTCGGCGAGCGCATGCTCCGGCCGAAAACGCTTCCCGTCGCCGACGCGGATCACGCGATGGTCATGCAGTATCCGCCCCGCCAGCGCCATGCTCCGGTCGCGCGTGCCATTGAGTGCATAGTCCGTCCACAGGCAACAGCCGAGAAACCGCACATCATCCACGACCAACGCGTCGCGCTCGAGGTAATGCACCGCCGTGCCGCCCGCGCGCGTGCGGATCGTATCGGCGAGCAGCCCGTAATCCGCGCCATACGCTTCATGGTTGCCGTGCACGTAGACAACCGGCACCGGCCAGCGCGCAAAATGCTCGACCGCATCGGCGCCCTTCGCAATGTCGCCCGCGAGCACCAGCATATCCGCATCGGAAGGCGCGACCGGGTTATAGCCCGGAAAACTCTGGTGCACGATCTCCAGATGCAGATCCGAGGCGATCTGGATACGCATTCCGTCAGCTCATCCCTGCGCCATCAACCGTGGATTTCCGGCGGCCAGCCTTTGACGAACGCGCCGGTGTGGACGGGTAGATGCGTTTTCCGGGAGAGTGTTTCTCTGCGACACTGATCGGCATCGAGAATTCCTCGCCCGCTGCTGTCGTGAATCGAGCAAACGACACCAGCGGATGGTTCTCATCATAGGCTGCGGTTGCGCCGACGTGAATCTCGCTCAGCGGCTGGAGGCTCCATTGCGCCGAGTCCTTGTGCGGCTTCGCGCTCAGCACAGCCGCGCCCCGCACGATCTGGCCGTCTGCCGTCAGTTGCAGTAGCGTCTTCGCAGCACCCGACGCGAATTCCACCATGGCAACCCGGGGGAGGTCGCGTTTGCTGGCGGCAAATTGCAGGATGAGCACATCACCACAACCCGCCATCTCGGTAACGGCCGACAACGTCACTCCGGGCCATGCCGGCAAACAGTTCTGGTCAGAAGTCAAAAACATAAATCTAGATTCCTATCTTTACAGGTCACCCACCGTCCTCTACGCAACAGCGCCACGCCTGTGGATTTGCAGAATGCCGCTTTCAATTTCGCCGCTGAGTCGCCGCCTAAGCTGATACCGGCGCCCAAAAAGAGGGCGACCAAGACACGTTAATTCATACTCCAGTATGAAGACAAATTATAGCGGTAAAAGGACAGTGCTCCCATTTCAAGGGAGCAAATTTGGAAGCAGCGGAAGCCTTCGGAACTGTATTGCGTGCACGTCGCCTTGAGGCGAATTTGACCCAGGAGCAACTGGCATTTGAGGCTGAAATTCAACGCGTGTATGTGAGCAAGCTGGAATTGGGACGGGCTCAACCGACGCTTGCAATGCTGCTTACTCTGGCCAGGGCGCTTGAATGCACCGCCAGCGAACTGGTTGCGGCAGTCGAGCAATGTATGGCGAACGCCCCCATGAAAAAGAAATCGGGCTCTGAGCCCGGACGCCTGCGCGCCCGGCCAGGCGCGAAGCGTCCAAAATAGACGTGCGTATGCAATGAGGCGTCCCGGCAAACGGGACACGTAAGCAGCGCGCTACCTCGTTGCGCTTCCAATGATGCGCGGAACTCCCTGTCGGACGCTTGCACGTCGCGATCCTCGCTGTCCGCGCTTTCCAGTTTGACGACGAACAGTTGAGCGTGCATTGCGCAACCCGGTGACGCCCGGCCTTTCCTCATAGCCGGCTGTGGTGTTGCACCCAAGATTGGCCCAACTTCTGGCGCTATGTTTTCCGGCGATAAGGGCGTTTATCACCGGAACCGTCTCCATTCCTATGCTAAAAACGCCCGCCTAACGTTCGGCGCGTGCGTGAACTAGACTCAAGCTGTTGCCGATTCACTGCCGCGCCCCCATCCCGCCGGGGCGCCGGAGTTCCGCCATGGCCCGCCCCGCCGCCATTACCCCCGACCAGATCCGCACCACCGTGCTGGCGATGCTCGCCGAAGCCGGCGACGCGGGAGCCACCGCGTCGGCCTCAGCGCCTTCGCCGCTCTCAGCCGACGCGCCCGTCACCGTTGAACGCTTCCGCCGCGCGGTGTCGGTGCGGCGCCTGCGCGCGCGCTTGGGCGCCGGCGACCCGGCCGTGCTGTCGCGCGCGCTGAACGAGCTCGAGGCCGAACTGGTGCAGGCGGGTATCGCGCACCTCGCGCTGCCCGGCCTGCCGGACGCGATTGCCGAACAGATGCGCGCCCTGTGGGCCGCGGCCGTCGGCGTGCAGCTCGACGACCTCGTCCGGCTGCGCCAGCACGCGCGACAGGCGGCGGCCGAGGCCGACACCGCGCGACACGACGCTGATGTACGCAGCGAAATGCTGCGCCTCGAACTGGGTGAACTGCGTGAGCGGCTCGCCGCCCGCGACACCGAATTGACGGAATTACGCGCCAGCAGCCGCCACGCCGCCGAGCGCGCGCAGACCCTCGCCGCGGACGCGGCGGCGCTGCAGGCGCTGCTCGATACCGCGCGGGACACGCTCGAGGCGCTGCGACATTCCCACACGACGGAACTGGCCGAGGCGCGGAGCCGCTACGACGGCCTGTCGAAGCGCCTGCTGCAGGAGACCGAGCACCAGCGGCATGCGCTCGCCGCCGAACGCGAGCGGCTCACGACGCAGCTCGCCGACGCGCAGACCCGGATCACCGCGCTCGAGGGATTACGCGAGCGGCTGCTCGAAGACGTGGCCAGCGGGCGTGACGCCCACCGGCAGGCGGCGACCGAGGCGGCGGCACTCGCAACCGTCGTGGCCGAACAGCGCCATGCGCTCCAGGCACTGCAGGCCCTTCAGGCACAGCCCGCTCCGCAGGCAACGCAGTGCGCCGCACCAAAACGACCGGCCCGGCACAAGCCCGCGCGAAACGCGAGCCCCGGCCACGCCGGCACGCTCGCCGCCGCACCGGGCCCAAGGTCCCGCTCATCCCGTTCGCGTAAAGGCCCGTCATCATGAACCCCGCCGACTGGGTCGACGGGGGCGTCCTGCCACCGCAGCGGCTGCCGCCCGGCGTCGATGCCGCGCTCGCGTATCTCGAGCAGGCACTCGGTCACGTTCTGTATCGCCGCTGGACCCTCGCCGACCTGAAGCGCGCCGCACCGTCGCTCGCCGATGCGAAGCACGCGCATCCGGCCGTATTCGCGCTGCTGCTCGAGCACGATGCCGCGATCGAGTACTGGGCGCACGGCCGCCTGCATCTCGCGGCTGCCGCCGCAGCGCCCTCACCCGATACCGTGCTCGCCCGCGCGCTGCACGCGCACCGCCGCCGATTCCACTGTCTGCCAGACGGCACCGCGAACAACATAGACGAGACCGGCGTCACTGCGGGCAGTGAGTGTGACGGGGTCTCCCCGTCCGCCGAGGCGCCGGCCCGACCCGCCCCCGTACCTCGGGCGCCGACATGGTGGCACTGGCCGCGCTGGTCCCAACGCCCGGCGGCGATCCGGTAGCGCTGCGCGTTTGGCTGACGCGCGCCGGCCGCTTCATGAACGCGACCACCACCAATTCCCTCGGTGTGACCGACGACGCCCGGGCCCTCGCGCTGTTCCTGCGCGACCGCGCGCAACGCTCACCGCATACCCTGCGTGCGTACCGCACCGAGGTGCGCCGCCTGATCGCCTGGTGCGAGGCGCACCGGCGCGGCCCGTTATCCGACCTGACGCGCGACGACCTGCTCGCCTTCCGGCACACGCTTGGCCCCGCGGGCAGCAGCGGGGGCGCCACATTCGTGGTCCCGTCCCGACCCAACGCCGCGCGTAGTAGCAAACCGTCCCGCAGTGACGCGAGCCGCCGCCGCGCGCTCGCGGTTATCTCGAGCCTGTACCGTTACTGGCAGAAGACGGGCTACCTCGTGATCAACCTGGCCGCCGAGCTGTCGGGTGGTGGAGGCGCCCGCATGACGTGGACGCCGGCGCGGATCCTGCCCGCCCGGGTACTGGCACTGTGCGACACGGTGACGGCCGGCGCACGGCCCCCGGCGCTATCGGTCCTCGTCTGGGCGCGCCGCTGTGCGATCTGGTCGCTGTACCGTTTCGCCGGCGTGCGGCTGGCCGAACTTGAGTGGTCGGCGGAACACGGTCTGCCGCGCCTGAGCGTCGAGCCGGGCGCGACCCCGGCGGTCGGCCCGGCACGCGGATCATCCGGCACGACGGGTGGTCAGTGGACGCTGCACGTGCGCGGCAAGGGCGGCAGGCTCCGCGCGATCCCGTTGCCGTTTCGCTGCGCGCCCGTGCTGCGTGACTATCGCGTCCTGCGCGGTCTGCCTGCCGAGCCCGCGCCATTCGAGTCGGTCCCGCTGGTGCACAGCGAGAAACGCGACGCGCTCGGCCACAGTGGTCTCTACGATGAAGTGAAGGCGGTGTTGCAGGCCGCGGAAGAAACGGTTCCGTCCGGTGACGCGTCGACCCGCGCGCTGCTCCACGCGGCGTCCACGCACTGGTTAAGGCACGGCTACGCGCGCACGCTGGTGGTCGATCACGCGGTGCCGCTCCCCGTTGCGCAGACGTTACTGGGGCACGCGTCGGTGCAGACCACGGCCGCGTATGCGCGCACCGATCTCACGCAGTTGCGCGATTTTGTGGAGGGGAGTTTTCCAGACGTCTGCTCCTCTCGTTCAATGCTACCTGGTGGCTCGAGCGCCTCGTAGATGTCGCTTAACATATTTGCTCGGACCGCTCCGCAACGAGCGAAAAGGTCTGCTCATCGAACTCAACGTTGATTCCACGATAACGGACCGCGTCTCGTGAAATCCTCCGGGCCGGTTTTGGCATAAAGAAGCGGGAGCGCCATCGGGGTATTCGCCACAGCCTTTTAACTCCCACCCAGCGATGTCCCCGAGCGCTTTGCTCACTGTAGATCAGATGCGATTCACCGCGCGTCACGACCTTTGGCAGAACGGCCTCCTGCCGTAAAGCCGCGGGCGGAATTATCTGCCAGTGGGCCTCCACCGTGCGTGCATCAAGAGACTTCGCAAGGCGCGCGCGATCATATCCATGAAGATCTGTCACCTTGACGCGCGAATGCCAAAGGCGCACGAAGCGGACAAACATCACCCAAAAATCACGCATCGTGAGCGTTACGACATCGTCCCCTTGAGGCTTTTGGCTCTCACGTGCATGGAAAATCATCGCGTCGTAGGCGATACCGTACGTCACCAGATCACCTTTCGCCTGCGCGCGCGCGAGGCAAAAAGCCGTGAGGTTTGCCGCTGCCCAGGCTGTAGATGTGCAATGAAAACCAGGCTGGCAAAGCGAAAAATAGAAGCAGGAGGCACTGTATTCATCCGTTGGATCAGCAGGTATTTCGACATCCATTGATTCAACCGTATTCCGCACCGCCTCCAGTTCCCGAAGCGGCCAACAGTCCCGGCTTACGATCTCCCAGATCGGTGCATCAAACAGCGTAGCGACAAGGCTGGTGTGTCGTGAGAGATGTTCAAGGCATATCGAAACGATGCCGTTTTTGCGTTTTTCGGAGCTATCGAAAGATGAGGCATAGTCCCGCAGGCGAGCGTATCGCTTCCTGACGGTCCCAACATCTTCCTCGCCGCAGAATCTGCGCGCGATCCCGGTCGGGCTTGGGCCACCCGCCAGATGGGCGGCCAGACGATACAGGAGCCGCGCCTTGATCTGGTCAAGATGGACAATTCTGCTCTTCTGCCCTAACAGGGGGCCGAGCAACTCAAACAACAGGTAATGACCTTCCTGCGTCGCATCCAAGGCGACCGGCTCGAAGTAAAACGCCATCACGTACTCTCCGGAAGCGGACAAATCCGGAGCCGAATTTGTCCGTGCAGTTTTGCCTCCGCCCTACTAGGCTGACTGAATGGTACTTCAGGCGACAGGCATCGACTTCAATCGCGGAGAGACTGCATCATGGATTCAAGCGAATGCGGAGACCACGATGGTGAACAATTCCTGCGAGCGCACGGCCCTTTAATGAGTGGACGCAGTTTATGGCTCGCCCTCGGTTACCCGACCTCGCAGGCCTTCCGCAAAGCGGTTGAGCGAAATACCGTACCCATCGCGACGTTCCAAATCCCTCACCGCCGTGGCCGTTTCGCGCTGACCCACGCCGTCTTGCACTGGCTGCGCGTCATAACACCAAGCGCTGCAAATGATGACTGACCGTACCACGCGAAGCGACCCACTTACTGAAAGGAGGGGAAAGCCATGCGCTGATCCAGTCGTTGGCTGTGCCTGAAACGAAGGCGCCCGGATGCTTTGCGGACATCCGGGCGCGATCACACTACGTAGTCAGGTTCTTGCGGAACGACTGACTTTAGTGTGGTCCACCTGCCCCCCGGAAGTCAACCGGGTTCTCTGCTCGCGCGCCAGCGCGACCGCGAGGAAGGTGTCTCCCCTGCCTTTCAGGGGAGCGTTCGCGCACGCCTACTCTCCTATTTCCGCAAAGCAACGCGCCTGCATGCTCGCGTCGGTCCGGTTGCCAATGCCGGAAGGGGCACGATACCGCCGCAGCATGCACGGTCCTCTGTGCGTCACCACCGGTGGCCAAGGAGCGAGGCAATGAAAGCAGCCAACAGGCCCTCAGAACGGCAATCATCACGTCCGCCCACGGGCCAATCCAGTCCGGATCGGAAGCGCATCCGGCAAGGTGCCGACCGGCCTGACGACATGACAATCCGGAGCCGTCCACTGCATCTGGTGTCGGTAACGCAACCGATTATGGACACCCCGGACCGTGGCTGGCTCATGAACCGGATCGAGCAGCGTAAGGGCACCGTAGATCCTGCCGGGCCTGTATCAGCAGTGGAGGACGCATACCGCGATTCGACCCGCATCTGCGCCAGGAGGACGAGGTTAATTGATGGCTCCTGCGAGCCCTGCAGGTTCCGTCCCAAACCGCATCAGCGCGCCATGTCCCCAATCCAATGGATCGGAGCGCTGCGTGTACCTCAAAACCTTGCACATTTCCTCGGGCACGCGTCGGTGCAGACCACAGCCGTCTACGCGAAGACCGATCTGGCACAAACGCGTGCGCCCGTCGAGGGACGGTTTCCACCGCGTCTCCCCTTGAGTAATCCGGGAAATCTCGAAAGCCCTGTTGCACCGGATCGGAAGCAGTCCGACATAAAGGGATGGACGCCATGAGCCCTGTACAACGCACGACGCTAGCGTGGGTACCGGTCCTGACTCCTCCTGGCTCGTCGATCCCGCTTCTGTTCTTTCCTCAGGGAAACATCTGCTACGAATTCTATGCATTTCTCACCCGCCCGTCATTTCGAGGGAAATCCGGAGCGTGGCAACGCCTTCATGCGCAGGCAGTGGCACTTCTTTACGAATTCTATGCCACAAACGGCAGTCCACAATCGCTCGCGTCCCAGACTGACGCAGATTCACTGATTGCCGACTTCGTCCAAGCTCTCCTCTTTGGCACCGTACAAGCTGACGGAACGGATCCCAAGGGAATGTACTGGCGAGCAAACAGTGCCGACCATGCAAAACAGATTCTCGATGCGGCGCGAAGGTTTGGCGCATTCCTCGAAGAGGAAGGGTCACTGGTCACGCTTCATCCGACGGTAGCCTATAGAGCCGACTGGTTGAAGCACCAATTCGCCTTCGCGATGCGACGCAACACGTCAATGCTGGCCCACCTGAAAAACGAGCGTGATTATCTCGCCGCGCCTGAATCGACACCGTTCGAACGACAAATCAGACAGGGACGTGGGAAAGGTCGCCCCATAGCCTTCCCCAAGCCGTTGGAAGCCGAATTTTTCTCAACGGGACTATTTGCCCGTCGGCCGCGCAACCGGCTTCAGAGCGTCTGCCCCCACACAGTGCGCGACACGCTCTACTTCCTGTTGCTCATGTACGGAGGACTTCGCAAATCCGAACCTTTACACCTTTTCCTGCAGGATGTCGTAGCCGATCCCGATCAGCAGGGATGCGCACTGGTTTTTCTGTTTCACCCGGAGACCGGCTCCGTACCCGGAGAACGCGCTCGCCGGAATGAGTATCTCCGTGTGCGGTACCAGCGCGTTCCGCGCAACCTACTGGCCATTACGGACCCTCTATTTGCAGGGTGGAAGTCAATGCTGCTTGATGAAACGACGCGGATCACGGGTCCGCGGACCCGTGTCTACTGGCGCAATCTGGAAGCGGGTCGCCTCTTCTGGCAGCTACATAAAGTTTATATAAGCATCGTCCGCCCGAAACGGACGAATCACCCTTACTACTTTGTCAGCCTCTCAGGGACGAGCATAGGACGCCCGATGACGATCGACACAGTCGACGACGCGTTCGAGCGCGCGCTAGCGCGCATGGACCTCTCACCCGATGCCAGCGCCGGTCTGAATCCGCACGGCATGCGACACCTCTACGCACAGGAATTGGTAGACGCCGGCCTCGACCCCGCAGTCATTCAGATATGCCTGCACCACACGAGCGTCGCGTCCCAAATTACATACATACGGCCTACCCCAGGGCGGCTCGTGGACATCCTGAAAAAAGCGGCCGACAAGATTGATCGGGGGCACCTTGATTTCGATCCGTCATCGCTAGGCATCAGGTGGAAGAGCGACCCTCTTGGCATCTTCGCTCCCAAAAAACGTGGAGAAACATAAGACATGAAAGACAGGAAAAGGTTTGGTGTTGGCCCGGGCGTCAACCCTCGAAAGAGAAGCATGGCGAACAAAGCGCGTCTCCGCACGTTTCTTGAGCAATGCGCCCGCGGGGAGGCGGAGTTGCCGACGCGTGGTCTGAAAGTTAACTACGTTGCACTGTCCCACCTACTCTTTTCGACGGCAGGCTCCATCAAGGCAGAAAATCGCCCGCTGCGAGAAATGGTCGAAGAATATGTCGCGAAACATCCCATCACCTATGCTGGCGACAACCGGGAAATTCGGGCAAACGCAGCCGTACTGGGACTGCTCGACACCACAAATCCTCAGCGTCCCTCGGCTTCCAAAGATCCGTGTTCGGACAACGAAGTATTGGAACGGCTGAATCGCTATCTTGATCAATGTCGCAATGGCGAGGTTACTCTCCCACGCACTCGTACCAGGCCCAATTACGCCCTTATCGCGAAAACTCTTTATGACGACCATCCACACCGCCCTCGCCTAGGAATGTCAACGACCTATAAGCCGCTGATCGATGCCTGTTTCGACGACGTTTATGGGGCCAACATCTCGCATGTTACGAGATCAATTTCAGTAATGTTCGAAGGATTGCTGCGCACGGGACCCGTGTTGATCAATCCATCGGCAACGCAGATTGCGATAGTTGACTGGGATATCGCTTCTTTCCAAGCCGAAATGGCCGCCGTCGAAATCTCTGTGGCTGCCGAATTCACCTGCCCCGCTGCATTCAAAAGTACATATGAAAGCTGGCGAGAAATAGCCACACAACAGCAGTTTGCCGACTGGCTCAACCGTATACTCGCAGCCAACATTTTCCGTGGTACGAGCCTCGGCGCACTACCCTGCTTCGTCCTCGCTGAAATGCGAAACCACGGACTCGTTCTCTCTACCATTGGCTACGCGGCTCGAGTCGTCTCCCCTCCGTTCTTGATAGATTCCGCGAAACGTGTCAGCAGCAGGTTCACGCCGTTCGAATTGAAGCTGGTCGAAAGAGAGGGCCACAACAAGATGGCACTACTGGCAATGTTGCTTTGCATGGAGCCGCTTCACAAAATCTCCGATTTTCCCCTTCGCGAATTCAACCAGACACTGCGCGCAATGATGGAGCAGTTTCCGATGATTGACAGAGAGCAAGTCCGATTTCTCGCGTCTCTACGTCGGCTAGCGCGCGCACTTGACCTTATGGCGCTCGAAGACCGCAATTCATTTCAGCCTTTGGCTCGCGTACAGATCGAACAGGTTTCGCTTGACGGGGGATGGCGCAAAAAGGGGGCGACGGCAGATCCGTTGATGCTGTCGGTCAACCCGGTTGTACGCGAATGGGGATGCGCGTTCCGCAAGTACATTGACGCACAGCATTGGAAAACGCCAGGCGCGCGAACCGACAGGTTCCATGCGGTATTGACCTTTCTCGAATGCGAGCCGGCCCCATCCTCATTGCATGCAGAAGATTTGCGCTGCAGGATGTTCGGAGCCGAGCATCGCCTTTATGACTGGCTTTGCGAACATGGCACATTGTCTGGCGCAGGGCAGGCACTACGGGACCTTTTCCATTTTTTCGTCTGGCTCGACGAGCAGGATCCGAACTTCGTCATACCTCTGAAAAGATCGGACCTTATCCCAGGGCGGCGTGGTCCGTCGAAGACGACCAAGGCACTTATTCCACGCACTATCCTCGACGAAGCCAAAAGCATCTGTCGAGAACTCATTGAGGCAGCATTTTCCGGGCAGACGGAGCTGCCAGACACCATTCACTGCGCCAAGGGATTTACGAACGCCTTGGGTTGCACGTTTGCAGAGCCTGGCACTGGATTCGTTGCCAAATTCGTGCCTGTGCTGCCAGTGCTTCTTTACTTGGTATTGACTCTTCCGATCAGGAGTGTCCAGGCACGTCTTCTCGATAGCGGAGAAGCCGACAATGAGTTTCCGATTGCCTCGCCGGGCGACACTCCTATCGGCGAGCGGATCAAGTGGATATCCAATCCCGGCCCGCTCGCAAAAATGGGGCGCGCCGAAGGATGGCTTCGGCGCATCCGCGACACGTCGGTGTGGAAAGAGTACCTCGGTTTCTGGATCAACACGAACAAGACAACGGCCATAGGGCGTGGTGATGCTCAGGATTTCGGGTACGAAATTCCGTGGCAGCACGACGAACTCATTGGCACGCTTATGCGGCTTCGTGACTGGCAGATTGCCAACAACCCGATCGAGAAGCTCAGTTCCCGTGCAGATCTGTTCGAAAGACACCTGCGCCCAACGGCCGCCCTCGCGAAACTGATGCCGGCATACGCCTACCTGTTCCGCCATCCAAAGGAGACTGATCTGACCTGCTGGCACGAACCTGTGCGCTATGAGTCGGTGAATCAATTTTTCCTGACGTTGATGGATGAAATCGAGGCACGCCGCTACAACACACCCAATGAGATCAAACTTGTCCTGACACGCGACAGTGCCGGCCGCCCTGCGTCATCGATTTTCACAGTTCATGGCCTGCGCGTGGCAGGCATTACCGCATTCGCCGAGGCTGGTGTACCCGCGCCGATCATCGCCGAGTTCCTTGCAGGTCACATGACTGTGCTGATGACTGTCTACTACGAGAGGTTCGGGCCGGCCACCGTTACAAGGATGCTTAACGACGCCTTGCAGGCACTCGACAGGGAACGGATTTCGAATTCGCTGTCAGGTGCAAGCGACATTGAGCACCTCAAAAGTAAGTTTGTCTCAGAACGGATCGATGCGTTCAACACTGCAGCAGACATAACCCCTTCTCTTTGGGCGCTCAAGATCGACGGCATCTGTCCCAACGGGCAGACTAGGTGCGCCGAAGGCGGTGCAAAGGAACGCGGTTCAGTGTATGGCCCCGTTCCCGGTGGAGCCCGCAATTGCCCTCTATGCAGATTCTGGCTAACAGGCCCCGCGTTCATGGCGGGACAAGCGATCACGCTCAATGCACAACTTTACCGGCTGCGGGAAAAGAGTGAAGTGCTGGTCAGCCTGCATGCGCGCCTGAGAACACTGGACGCGAGCGATGGCAAGCGCGACGCGATGGAGCATTCCATCGACGCTATCGAAGCCGAGATCGATCTGATGATTGGTACCCTGCAAGCCCGCTATAGGCTTGCAATGGCCTCTCTCCAACTATCCGAACGGGACAGGACCACAGGCGAGAACCCGACCTTCTCCATGGTCTCGCGAGGCGGTCGAGACGATGCAGAGAGGTCACTAACCGAAGTTACCGATTTCAGGATGCTCGATTTCCTTAGTCGCAGCATCGAGATATTCCCTGAGATTGACTGCGGGTCCGCAGTCTTCAAACGCAATCTGTTTCTGGACAACCTCCTCGAGAAGGAAGGATTCGACGCGATGCTGTTCCGACTCCCTACGGAAGCGGCACACCGGGCCGGCAATGCACTTGGCAAGTTTCTTGGGGATCTAGCTGGCGACGAGATACTCGATGACATCGCCGACGGAACACGCACCCTCCAAAGCTTCGGGATTGAGCGCATACAGGAAGGGATGGAAAAGATAATGGGTCACCCTGTACGGTTTGTGTCACACACTTCGCCAGACGCTCCCCGTCCCAGACGTCGCCTTTCTTCCAAGTGACTGAAAGGAAACAGATGGAACGTATGGGAACCAAATTGTGACCACATATCAGAAGCCTGACCTGTCAAAGATTGCCTTTCGCGACGACCCTCGCTGGACTGCAGTTGCTGCATTGTTTGAGCAGCTTTGTGCCGACAAACATACCCCTCAGGCGCAAGCTACGCTAGCGCGTATTGGCTGGGCGATTGTGACCCTTGATGGCGCTAGCGCTACCATCACGGCTGCAGCAGTTGGCAAGCTATGCGTCGATACCTGGGGCGGGCCACGAGCGCAGTCCATCGCAAACGACCAAGCCGGGTATGCGAAGCTCGTAGCTTTTGCCAAAGCAGCACAAGCGGTTCGCACCGAACGCAAACGCCCACCGTCCCGCAAGGACGATCTACTGTCTCGCATTAACGACCCGATGGCGCGTGCGGAGGTGCAGCTACTCGTTGCTGAGTTACAGACGTCGAGAAGTCAGGTCGCAACCTTGCGAGCTGGGTTACGGCGAGTCGAAGCGTTAGGCCCGATCACCGCGGCTCTCGCTCAGTACAGAATTGAAAGCCTAGAGCAACTGGCCGACTTGCTAAGAGAGAGCAAGCGCCCGACCGGGCACACGTTCACTAGCGACGAAAAAGACTCGGTCCACAGGTTTCTTGCGGCGCTTGACGCCGAGGGGTTCACTGTCAATGAGTCGACCGGCGAACTATTCGGTCGTACTGGCCGACGACTGGCGCGCAATGGCTTTGTTCATGTATTGCGGCGGATAGCCGAATCCCTGGACACGAACTCCTGATCAAACGATACTGGTAGGATACTCTTGTATCCCATTGTTTTCATTGACTTAGTACCGGCTTCACCCCCCGTAGTGGGGAATGTCTGAAAACGATCCGCGACTTTGCCGAGGCGGAACAGCCTGACGTGCTCTACATGCCGAGCGTCGGCATGTTCGCGCTCACGGTGTTCATGTCGAATCTGCGTATTGCGCCGCTGCAGATCGTCGGCCTCGGTCACCCCGCCACGACTCACTCCGACAAGATCGACTACGTCAGCGTCGAGGAAGATTATGTCGGCGATCCCGCCTGCTTCAGCGAACGTTTGATGAAGCTGCCGAAAGACGGTCAACCGTACCGGCCCTCGGTAGCGCTGCCGGACATCGTCGCGCAGATTCCGCCGTCACGCGAAACGCTGAAGATCGTCATCACGGCCAGCGCGATGAAGCTCAATCCCGGCTTTCTCGAAGCGTGCCGTGAGATCGGCGCGCGCGCGGCGACGCCGGTCCAGTTTCACTTCATGAGCGGCGTGCCCTTCGGCTTGCCGCTCGAGCGCATGCGCGATGTGATCCGCCAGACACTGCCGAGCGCCGTCGTGCACGGCTTTCACGAATACGCGGGCTATCTGGCGCGCGTCAATCGCTCCGATCTGTTTCTAAGCCCGTTTCCGTTCGGCAATACCAACGGTATCGTCGACGCGCTCACGCTGGGTTTGCCCGGCATCTGCAAACGCGGGCCGGAAGTGTTCGAGCGGATCGACGGCGCGCTGTTCGAGCGTGTGGGCATGCCGTCGTGGACCACGGCGGAGAGCGTCGAGGATTACATCGCCGCCGCCGTGCGGATGATCGACGCGCATAACGAGCGCGCAGCCTTGCGGCAGCGTCTGATCGATACGCGGGCCGTGGAACGTTGCTTTGAAGGGCGGCCGCAGGCGTTCGGTGAATGCGTGCTGGAACGGGTGCGGGGGAAGCAACGCCGGTGCAAGGAAGAAGCGATGGCTTGAGATTCGGCGCCGCTCAGTGCGCTACCCGGTCGCCACCCGGTCGCATGATGCCCGGGGTCACGAGATTATTCGGCGCCGGGCCGCCGTACCCGTGCGCCGATACGCTACTCGGTCGCGTTAGGGCTCGCCGTTACAAGATCAGCCGGCGCCAGCCAGTTGAACACGTCCAGCGTCGGCCCGTGGAAGGTGCACTCCGCGGCTGCTGGCGTGGCGGTCTTCTTAGGTTTGGCGGGCTTGAGCGAAAGCGCTGTTGCCGATGCATCTGAGGCGCCCGCTGCACCTGCTCCACCAGCAGTCACAGCGGAAGCCGCCGGCGCACCCGAAGCTGCAAGCGGCGCACTGGCTGCACCCGCCTCCGCAGTCTCGGACGCCGGAACCGCCACACGTTCGATCGATCCCTCAACCACCACTCGCGAGCCATAGATGCCTGCGCCCGCATGAGTGATCTTCAGCGGATCCGCCGACGTTGCCGCCAGCTTGCTTCGCATCAACTGCTCGCACGCGTCCGTGTTCTTATAGACGGCCGTGCACGCCGCCAGCAGCGCGGCAGCGGTCGTGACGCAGGCGATAGAGAGAATCCGAATCTTCATTGGTGTTCCGTTTTTCAAGCCGTCGGCAATTGTAGCTTACGGCCTGCTTGAGCGGCGCCGGCTTCGAGCGCCGGCAGCGCGCGAGCCGCGTAAGGCGATCGACACTTTCACCGCGCATCCAGCGCGCCCGAAACCCAGTGACTGCTTGACCGCGGCGGCTCGCATCGGCATCGTGTTGACCGGCCGCCATTCGATCGGCGCGCTGCCGACGTTGCGACGGGGCCCTCGCGATGCGCATCGCTTCGCCTTGTCACGCTTTCTCACTGTGTACCGACCGGCTTTCCCGCATGTTCAGCCTTGCCCTGCTCGCCATCGCGGGTTACACCGCTACCAACGTCGACAACCTGTTCGTGCTGCTCGCCTTCCTGGCGGAAGCCGGCGACGAGCGGCGTCGCGTGATCGCCGGGCAGTATGCCGGCTCGCTAATCCTGATCGCGGGGTCGGCGCTGCTCGCCGCATTGCTCAAGCACTTGCCGGCTGGTTACGTCGGTTTGCTCGGCATTTTGCCGATCGGCGTGGGGCTCGGCAAAGCGTGGGAGCGCTTTGGTCCCGGCAGCCCGCAGCAGGAGGAAGCGGCGCGAATCGAAACGGCGCCACCCGCATCATCCGGGCCGGCCGGGTCGGGGTATCCGGCTAGTGCAGAGAATCAGGCAAGCTCGCCCGCTTCAACCATCCCATCCCACGCAAACCGCGCCTCATCCTGGTGGACTGTAGCGTGCGTGGCCGTCGCCAACGGTTCCGACAATCTCGCCGTCTATGTGCCTCTGTACGCCAGTCATTCGCACAACGCGGGCGCATTCATCTCGCTGATCTTTATCGTGATGATCGGGTTCTGGTGCGCCGGCGCGGTGTGGCTGGTGGAGCATCCGTTGCTGGGCGCACCGATCCGGCGCTATGGCACCGCGCTGCTGCCGCTGATCCTGGTGATCATCGGCGTCTCGGTGATCGTGCAGAACGATACGCTGCGGATCATGTTCGGACTCTGACCAGTGCCCGCATGTGGGGAACGCACGGCCCATTACCCGAAAAAGCCCAATTGAACAACACGGTCCGTGCAGGGATGCGCTGCAGTCCAACGCGCGATGCGGCACGACCGTCGTCCACGCGAGCGCTCAATTCGACGGCATTTGCGGTTGCACGTAAGTGCGCACGCCGGCGAGCGGCGAACCGTAACCGCCGGAATTGGTGTGATTCGGCAAGCCGTTGACCAGCTGCGCACGCGGGTCGGTCGGGTTCAGGTTCAATTCGCCTGCCTGCTGGTTGCCGTGCGTCGGATATTCGCTGCCGCGCGCCGCGTTCGGCATCAAACGCGTGCTGTTTTGCGGCGCGTTCATGTCGTCCTGCGGGCTCAAACCTTGCGCTCCCGCCTGCGCCGCAATCGCGCACGCGGCCGCGCACAGCAAAACCCGCCCTACCCGCGACATCGTCGATGTTCGTTTCATACCTGCCTCCGGCAAAATGAAATGAAGGAAATCAAGTCGCGTCCGGCACACAACAAGCCCGCTCGCGACGCCAAACGCTGATCACACCATTTATACGCGCCATGCCGCGCTTCGGATTCGGCGACGTAAGCGCGAGTCGCGGTAAACAGAGAAACTGGCGGGTATGGCCTTTTATTCCGGGCCGCGGCGGCAGACACGCAAATCCAGCGAGCGCCTATCCTTATGCCGATTACCGATTTCCTTCCCGCGCGATCGCGCCCGATAATGGACGTCATGAACCTTCGACCCAATCTCCAGTCTCGTGCGCTGCGCGCCACACTCGCGGCACTGACCGCAACGCTGTTGCTGGCGGCCTGCGCCGGCCCATCGGCCTCGACTTCCGCGTCCGCGTCGTCCAGTCCGGCGCTGCTCGACGCGGCGATTGCCGGACCACAACGCGGCGACAAGGCCCGCGCCCGCGACGTCTACCGTCATCCGCGGGAAACGCTGCAATTCTTCGAACTTACGCCGTCGCAAAGCGTGCTGGAGATCGAGCCGGGCGGCGGCTGGTACACGGAGATCCTGGCGCCGTATCTGCACGACCACGGCAAGCTCTACGAGGCGCAGTACGACGGCCCACAGGGGACGCCGTCGGCGGAAGCGCAGGCCAATCGGGCAGCATTTGCGCGCAAACTGGCGGCCACGCCCGCCGTCTACGGCAACGTCGTGGTCGGCACGCTGCACGCCGGCCAGTTCAGCGGTTTTCCGGCCGATGCCAGCTTCGACGAGGTACTGACCTTCCGCAACATCCATAACTGGATCAAGGACGGCCAGATCGACGCCAACCTGCGCGCCTTCTACGCGGCGCTCAAGCCGGGCGGCGTGCTCGGCGTCGAGGAACACCGCGCGGCGCCGAGCACTTCGCTGCAACAAACCATCGACACCGGCTATGTGACCGAAGACTACGTGATCGAACATGCGCGCGCGGCCGGCTTCGAACTGGCCGGCAAGAGCGAAGTAAACGCCAACCCGCGCGACAGCAAAAATTACCCCAACGGCGTCTGGTCGCTGCCGCCGACCTTCGAGGGCGGCGACGTCGACCGGGCGAAATATGCGGCCATCGGCGAATCGGACCGCATGACCTTGCGCTTCGTGAAGCCGGCGCACTGATCTCGCGCCGCACGGGGGCGGCGCTTGACGCCGTCCCAATAATATGTTCCTATTGCGCACTATGTACCGCGCCCAGACCATCCTATCGCTACTACTAGCCCCCTCTACCGGGCTAGGTCTGCTGCTGCGCGCTTCCATCTGAACCACACGAAGCACCGCTCAATTCCCCAGTAACTGACCCAGCCCCGGTTTCCGACCGGCGGCCCAGTTGTGTCTTTTCGTCGTCCGGTCGACTCCCAGCTACCTGGTCTCACCCACGGATGATGAAAATGTTGAAGAACCCTGCTACCAAATACCGCTCGTTCAAACCGGTCAACTTGACGGATCGCCAGTGGCCGTCGCGCACCATCACGCACCCGCCGATCTGGATGAGCACCGACCTGCGCGACGGCAATCAGTCGCTCTTCGAGCCGATGGACGCGCAGCGGAAGATGCGCATGTTCAAGACGCTGGTGCAGATCGGCTTCAAGGAAATCGAAGTCGCGTTTCCGTCCGCTTCGCAGACCGACTTCAATTTCGTGCGTGAGTTGATCGAAGGCGGCCATATTCCCGACGACGTCACCATCGAAGTCTTGACGCAAGCGCGCGACGACCTGATCGAGCGCACCTTCGAATCCTTGCGTGGCGTGCCGCGCGCCATCGTCCACTTGTACAACGCGACCGCGCCGGAATTCCGCAAGATCGTCTTCAATCTGGACAAGAGCGGCGTGAAGGAACTGGCGCAAAACGCTGCCCGCACGATGAAGCGGATCGCCGAGACCATGCCGGAAACGCACTTCACGTTCCAGTACAGCCCGGAAGTGTTCAGCGGCACCGAAATCGAATTCGCCAAGGAAGTCTGCGACGCCGTGTTCGACATCTGGCAACCGACGCCGCAACACAAGGCCATCGTCAACTTGCCGGCCACCGTCGAAATGTCCACGCCGAACATCTACGCGGACCAGATCGAGTGGATGCACCGCAATCTCAAGCGCCGCGATTCGCTGTTCATCTCCGTGCATCCGCATAACGATCGCGGCACCGCGGTGGCGGCCGCTGAACTCGCCGTGATGGCCGGGGCGGATCGTATCGAAGGCTGCCTGTTCGGCAACGGCGAGCGCACCGGTAACGTGGACCTCGTCACGCTCGCGTTGAACCTCTACACGCAGGGCGTCGATCCGGGGCTCGACTTCTCGAACATCAACGAAGTCGCGCGCACCGCGGAAGAATGCACGCAATTGCCGATCCATCCGCGTCATCCGTATGTCGGCGATCTGGTATTCACGGCCTTCTCGGGCTCGCATCAGGATGCGATCAAGAAGGGCTTCGCGGTGCAGAAACCGGACGCCGTCTGGGAAGTGCCCTACATGCCGATCGATCCGGCCGATCTCGGCCGCACCTACGACTCGGTGATTCGCGTGAACAGCCAGTCGGGCAAAGGCGGCATCGCCTATCTGCTCGAGCAGGGCTACGGCGTCGTGTTGCCGCGCCGCCTGCAAGTGGACTTCAGCTCGGCCGTGCAGCGCTTCACCGACGACAGCGGCCAGGAAGTCACGTCCGCGCAGATCTGGGAATTGTTCCAGCAGGAATATGTGCAGAACACGGCGCCGATCCACTACGTCGGTCACAGCCTGTCCGAGCGTGAAGGACGCGAGCACATCAAACTCACGGTCGACATTAATGGCACGCGGCGCGTGTTGACCGGTGAAGGCAATGGTCCGCTCGACGCGTTGATGCACGCGATCGGCGTGCCGGTGCGGATTCAGCACTATGAAGAACGCGCGTTGACGCAGGGTGCGGATGCCCGCGCGGTGGCAGTCGCCGAAATGGCCGGCGCCGATGTGACCGGCAGCGCGTTCGGCGTCGGCATCGATGCCAATCTGGTGACGGCGTCGATTCGCGCGGTGATCAGCGGCGTGAATCGCGCTTACGCACGGGTCAATGCGCAGGCGAAGGAGAGCTTCTTCGACGCCGCGATGAACGATGCCACGGAGAGCGTGGGGGTCTAAGGTTCTCTGCCGTTGGTGGTCAATTTGTAGCGGTTATATGCGCAGGGGGCGTCTCGACGACGCCCCCTTTTTTTATCCAACCGCATCGCGGGCGTGACTGCCTTTCAGGTCCGGCGTCATTGAGTCCATTCATCCGGCAGACTGTGCGTCAACGTCGACACGAAACGCTCGGTTTCCGGCGCGCGCGGCTGCATGAAGATCTCGCGCGACGGCCCGGCCTCCACCACCACGCCGTTGTTCAGAAACACCACGTCACGCGCGATCGTCGCGGCGAGCCGCAAATCGTGCGTGGCCATCAGCATGGTCATGCCTTCGGTGGCGAGTTGCTTGAGCACCTCCACCACTTCCGCGGCGAGACCGGGGTCGAGCGCCGAGGTCGGCTCGTCGCACAACAACACTTCCGGCGACGGCGCCAACGCCCGCGCAATCGCCACACGCTGTTGTTGCCCGCCGGAGAGCGTCGAAGGCCATGCATCCGCCTTCTGCGCGATGCCGACCTTCTCCAGCAGTTCGTCGGCGCGAGCCCGCGCCTTGTCCTTGTCCCACTTCAGAACGGTCACCAAGCCTTCCATCACGTTCTGCCGCACGGTGAGATGCGGAAAGAGCTGGAAATTCTGAAACACCATGCCGGTGCGGCGGCGAATCGTCAGCACCGCGTCGCGCGAGGGCCGGTGGTCGCGACTGAATTCCAGCCGCTGATCGCCGAGTTCGAGCGAACCGGACTCGGGAATCTCGAGCAGATTCACGCAACGCAAAAGCGTGCTCTTGCCGCTGCCCGATGGACCGATCAACGCGGTGACATTCCCCGAGGCGAGTTGCAGATCGACCGAGTTGAGCACCCGTTGACCACCGAAGTACTTGTCGATTTTTTCCAGTCGGATCATCAGTTGCCTGCCTGGAAAAGTGCGTGACGGCCGAACTTGCGCTCGAGCCTGACTTGCGCCGACGACAACACCGAGCTGAACACCAGATAGACCAGTGCGGCTTCCGTGTACAGAATCAGCGGCTCGTAAGTCACCGACGCGATCCGCTGCGCCGCCTGAAATACCTCGGGCACGGTCAGCACCGCGGCGAGCGAGGTGTCCTTCACCAGCGCGATAAACGAATTGGACAACGGCGGCAACGCGACGCGCGCCGCTTGAGGCAGGATCGCACGACGCAGAGCCTGCTCGCGCGTCATCCCCATCGAATACGCCGCCTCCCACTGCCCTTTTGGAATCGACTCGATCACGCCGCGTATCACTTCGGAGTTGTACGCGCCGACATTCAGCGAAAAGCCGATGATCGCCGCCGTCAACGGATCGAGCACGATGCCCACGTTCGGCAAGCCGTAGAAGATCACGAACAGTTGCACGAGCAACGGCGAGCCGCGAAACAGCCACACGTAGAAGCGCACGATCGCCACGGCCCACTTCGGCCCGAACAGGCGGACCAGCGCGACGAGGAACGCCAGCGCAAGTCCGATCGCAAACGATATCAGCGTAAGCGGCACGGTAAACACGAGCCCCGCATACAGCAGGGGCCACAGCGACTGCGCCATCAGATGCAACCATGCCGGCATGATTCAGACTCGCGGAAGGCGTTTACTGGGAGACGTCTTTGCCGAAATACTTCTGCGAGATCTTCGCGTAGGTGCCGTCTTTCTTCATGTCGGCGAGCGCCTTGTTGATTGCGGCCTGCAATTCGGGGCTGCCTTTGCGGATCAGCACGGCGGACTTGTCGCTGCTGTCGGCCGAGGTATCGAGCGCGGCGATCTTCACCTTCGCGTCCGGCTTGTGCTTCTTGAAGTCGAGGAACGACAGCGAGTCGTTGACGGTGGCGTCGACGCGACCCGAGGTCAGCAGATCGATCGATTCATTGAAGCCCTGCACGGGGATCACTTCCGCGCCGTGCGCCGCCGCGATCTTGCCGAAGTTGCTGGTCAGCGTGTTAGCCGACTTCTTGCCCTTCAGGTCGTCGAAGTTCTTGATCGTGGTGTTGTTCGACTGCACGATCAGCGCCGCGTGCGACGTGATGTACGGGTCGGAGAAGTCGTATTTGACCTTGCGCGCGTCGGTGACGGCCACTTCGTTGATCACCGCGTCGTAGCGGTTCACGTCGAGACCGGCGATCAGACCGTCCCATTTGCCCTCGACGAATTGCGGCTTGACGCCGAGACGCTGCGCGATCGCCGTGCCGATTTCGACGTCGAAACCGGTCAGCTTGCCGGATTCGTCGTGGTACGTGAACGGCGCGTAGGTGCCTTCGGTGCCGATCCTGAACACGCCGGCGGATTTGATCTGCGCGAGTTCGTCGGCGGCGAATGCGGAATTCACGGCCACCGCCTGGAACAACGCGATCAGCAGAATGGAACGAATCGATTTCATCAGGCGGCTCCGTCAAATGTGCCACGTCGGTGGCTGAGTCTTGTGTTGGACAGTCCCCGCCGGCGCTTGCGCCCGCAGAGTGGGCGGACTGTAGCAAACGGCCTGCGTTTTTACAAAGGATCAGGTTTCCGATCGATATGCGCTTGCGTGCTAAGCGAACAGCCGTAGCCTCTGGTGTGACGTGGATTTCAACTCTACAGCAGATAGACAGACGCGGCATGCATCGCAACACGGAACCTATGTTGCGCGCCATCGGGGAAAACGCGAGAGGTCTCGCCGCGGTGAGCGCGCGGCAGGAAAAAACGAGCGGCGCCGCGTTTGAATGCGGCGCCGCCCGTCGTCGGATTGCGAATAGCTTACCGCTCCACCGGATGCGGCTCCTTGCGCTTGTTGGCGACGCGGATCGCGTCGAAGTAAGCGCCGTTCGGCGGACGCTTCAGATAGCGGCCCGCACCGCGCACCGCCCGCAGCTCGCCGTCGGTCCAGGCGAGCGCGCCGCGCGTGAGCGTGTGCATCGCCACGCCTTGCACCGTCATGCCTTCGAACACGTTGAAGTCGACCTTCTGATGATGCGTCTTCACCGAAATCGTTTTGCTCGCGTTCGGGTCCCACACCACGAGGTCGGCATCCGCGCCGACCCGCACCGCGCCTTTGCGCGGATACAGGTTGAAGATCTGCGCGGCATTCGTCGACGTAATCCGCACGAACTCGTTCGGCGTGAGCCGCCCCGAATTCACCCCGTGATGCCAGAGCACCGCCATGCGGTCTTCCACGCCGCCGCAACCATTCGGGATCTTCGTGAAGTCCTCGCGGCCCATCGCCTTCTGCGACGCGCAGAACACGCAGTGGTCGGTGGCCGTAGTGTGCAACTGGCCAGCTTGCAAACCGCGCCATAGCGCCTCGCGATGCTCGGCCGAGCGGAACGGCGGGCTCATCACGTGGGCCGCCGCGCGCGTCCAGTCGGGATCGCGATACACCGCTTCGTCGATCACCAGATGGCCGGGCAACACTTCGCCGAACACGCGCAGACCTTCGCTGCGCGCGCGGGCAATCGCATCGACCGCGTCCTTTGAGGACACGTGCACGATATACACCGGCACGCCCAGCACCTGCGCGATCCGGATCGCGCGATTGGCGGCCTCGCCCTCCACTTCCGGCGGCCGCGACAACGGATGCGCCTCCGGACCGGTAAAGCCTTTCGCCAGCAACTGACGCTGCAACTGGAACACCAGTTCACCGTTTTCCGCATGCACGGTGGGCAGCGCACCGAGTTCGAGCGAACGCGAGAAGCTGTTCACCAGCACTTCGTCGTCGGCCATGATCGCGTTCTTGTAGGCCATGAAGTGCTTGAAGCTCGACACGCCGTGCTCCTGCACCAGCGTGCCCATGTCGCGATAGACCGAATCGTCCCACCACGTCACCGCGACGTGAAAGCCGTAGTCCGCCGACGCCTTCTCGGCCCAGCCGCGCCATTCCTTGAAGGCGTCCATGAGCGGTTGCTTCGGGCTCGGAATCACGAAGTCGATGATGCTCGTGGTGCCGCCCGACAAACCTGCTGCCGTGCCCGTGTAGAAGTCGTCGCTCGCCGTGGTGCCCATGAACGGCAATTCCATATGCGTGTGCGGATCGATGCCGCCGGGCATCACATACTGCCCGCCCGCATCGACGATCGTGGCGCCGGCGGGCGCCTCCAGGTCCGCTCCGATCTGCAGGATCGTGCCGCCGTCCTGCGGGTCCGCACACAACACGTCCGCACGATACGTGTTCTCCGCGTCGATAATCGTGCCGCCGCGAATCAGGGTCGTCATGTTGCCGCCTCCTTATGAACTGCTGGTTTCGGTGCTACGTACTTCGTTTCGTTGATGCTCACGCGCTCGCCACGCGCGCACTCGGTCCCTTGCTCAGTTTCATCCACGCGCTGTATACGATCGACGCCAACGCGAGCCCGACAAACCACGCATACGTATAGAGTGTATTGAAGATCGCCGGTACGTTCGGGAACGAGGCCGGAAACGCGGTGTGCAAAAAGCCGGGCAGATTCGGCAGCACGCCGATCACGAGCGCGACCACCGCGCCGATATTCCAGCCGCCGGTATAGCTGTATTCGCCGTGCTCGTCGAAGAGTTCACGCGTGTCGAGACGCGTGCCGCGAATCAGGAAATAGTCGACCATCAGAATGCCCGCGACCGGACCAAGCAGCGCCGAGTAGCCGACCAGCCACGTAAAGATATAGCCCTGCGTGGTGGCGAGAATCTTCCACGGCATCATCACGATCGCGATGGTCGCGGTAATCATGCCGCCCACGCGAT
Organism: Paraburkholderia sp. RL18-101-BIB-B; assembly: GCF_046026985.1. Classification (NCBI taxonomy): domain Bacteria; kingdom Pseudomonadati; phylum Pseudomonadota; class Betaproteobacteria; order Burkholderiales; family Burkholderiaceae; genus Paraburkholderia; species Paraburkholderia sp. RL18-101-BIB-B. The sequence goes on along the minus strand of NZ_JARESV010000023.1, from coordinate 77,503 downwards.
ACGAAATGCCCTTCGGCCACAGGCTCGAAAAATCGTACGCCGGGCCGACGAGATTCGCCGCGAGATTGCAGCACATGGTGTCGAGCGTCAGGATGATCAGCGCGACGCCCACGCCGATGCCGGTCATGCGGCTCGTCAGGTCGATCGGATCCCAGATCGCCTTGCCGTAGATCACCACCGTCGCCGACGTGACGACCACCGAGATCACCGAGAGCAAGGCCATCGGCACCGGCAAGCCGACCGACTGGCCGATGATCTGATCGCGCTGCGTTCTGGCAAAGCGCGTGAAGTCGGGGATATTCAGCGCGAGCGTGGCCCAGAAGCCGACCATGGCCGTGAGGCCGGGCCAGAACGTGACCCAGAAGAGGCCTTCTTTCTTGCCGCCCGGCACGAATTGCGACGGCGCCGACAGCATCGAGCCCAGGCCGCCCGCTTTTGAAGTCGCCCACCACACGAGCGCAATGCACATCACGATCTTGATCGGCGCGGACCAGCTTTCGAGCCAGCGGATCGAATCGGTGCCATGCACGATGAAGTAGATCTGCAGTGCCCAGAACACCAGGAAACACGCGAGCTGAGCGAGCGAGATGTCGAGAAACGGCAAAGCCGCGCCGTGCAGCGCGTTGCCGGTGAGAATGTTGAGCAGCGTATAGATCGCGCTGCCGCCGAGCCACGTCTGAATCCCGTACCAGCCGCAGGCGACGATGGCGCGCAGCATCGCCGGCAATTTGGCGCCCTGCGTGCCGAACGACGAGCGCACCAGCACCGCGTACGGAATGCCGTGCTTCGCGCCCGCGTGGCCGATCAGCAGCATCGGCACCAGCACGATCAGGTTGCCGAGCAGCACGGTGATCACGGCTTGCCACGGTGACATGCCTTCTTCCGTCAAACCGGCGGCGAGCATGTACGACGCGATATTCATCACCATGCCCACCCACAGCGCGGCGAAGTGATACCACTTCCAGGTGCGCTGCGCGACGCCGGTCGGCGCAAGATCGTCGTTGTAAAGACTGCTGCCCTGCACGCCGGCCGCGAACTGCGGGTCGGCGGGTTGCGCTGTCTGCTTCATCTAAAGATCTCCACTCGATCGTTGAGGCCCGCGCGGCTTCTGTCGGCGCGTCGGGACCTTTGGGGAATGACAGGTTCAGTGCTAGCGCTGCTTTCTTTCTAACCACATCGTGTTTCAGGCCGCTTTTGCCGCGTGCGCATGCGCGTGCTCCGCGGTTTCGGCCGCGTCCGCCGCTGCGCCCTCCTGTGCGCCCACGCGCGCCGGGTTGTTCGGATGCGTGGTCCAGTTCGCGTACTCGCCGTTGTCCACGCGTTCCATCGTGATGCACTGTTCGACCGGACACACGTGCATGCACAGATTACAGCCGACACATTCGGAGTCCATCACTTCAAAATGACGGACGCCATCTTTTTCTTTCATGATCGCCTGGTGAGCCGTGTCCTCGCAGGCGATATGGCACAGGCCGCACTGAATGCACTTGTCCTGATCGATGCGCGCCTTGATGTCGTATTTGAGGTTCAGGTACTTCCAGTCGGTGACGTTCGGGACGGCGCGACCGCGAATGTCGTCGAGCGTCGCGTAGCCTTTTTCGTCCATCCAGTTGGAGAGGCCATCCGCGAGGTCGGAAACGATACGGAATCCGTAGTGCATCGCCGCCGTGCAGACCTGCACGCTGCCCGCGCCGAGCACCATGAATTCGGCGGCGTCGCGCCATGTGGAAATCCCGCCGATGCCGGAGATCGGCAGATTCGGCGTTTCCACGTCACGCGCGATTTCCGCGACCATGTTCAGCGCGATCGGCTTCACAGCTGGTCCGCAGTAGCCGCCGTGCGTGCCTTTGCCATCGACCATCGGCAACGGCGACATCGCATCGAGATCGACCGCCACGATCGAGTTGATCGTGTTGATCAGCGACACGCCATCCGCGCCGCCCTTGTAGGCCGCACGCGAACCGAGGCGAATGTCGCTGATATTCGGCGTCAGTTTGACAAGGCACGGCAGCTTGGTGCCTTCTTTCACCCAGCGCGTGACCATCTCGACATACTCGGGCACCTGGCCGACCGCCGCGCCCATGCCGCGCTCGCTCATGCCATGCGGACAGCCGAAATTCAATTCGACCGCATCCGCGCCGGTGTCTTCGACGAGCGGTAGAATCCACTTCCAGTCGCGTTCGTTGCACGGCACCATCAGCGAGACGATCATCGCGCGGTCCGGCCAGTCGCGTTTGACTTGCGCGATTTCCTTGAGATTGACGTCGAGCGGACGGTCGGTGATCAGTTCGATGTTGTTCAGGCCCGCCATGCGCTGGCCGTTCCATTGCACCGCGCCGTAGCGCGAGCTGACGTTCACCACATGCGGGTCGAGGCCGAGCGTCTTCCACACCACGCCGCCCCAGCCCGCCTCGAAGGCGCGGTTCACGTTATAGGCTTTGTCGGTCGGCGGCGCGGAGGCGAGCCAGAAAGGATTCGGCGAAGTGATGCCGGCAATCGTACAGCGCAGATCGGCCATGTTCGGCTCCTTGGGGACTGCTGTTCTTTGTCTGAGGTGCTGCTTCGCTTGGTTTGGCTTGGGTCGCTCTAGGCGGCTTTCGCCGCCGTGCGGGCGAACTGCGCGTCGATCGCGGCAGCCGCGATCTTGCCGTCCTGCACCGCTTGCACCGTGAGGTCGATGCCGCCGGTGGCCGCGCAATCGCCGCCGGCCCATACACCCGCCAGCGAGGTCTGGCCGTTCGCATCGACAGCGATACGGCTGTCGTCCAGCGTCAGCAATTCACGCTCGATGCCGACCGGCACCAGCGTTTGACCGATCGCCTTGAGCACCATGTCGGCTTCGACCATGAAGCGCTCCTCTCCACCTTCACGCGATGTGCGCGCGAATTCGACACCCGTGACCACGCCGCCGTCGCCGATCAAATGCATCGGCGTGGCGTGCGTGACGAGCGTGACACCGTTGGTCTGCGCGAAGTCGCGCTCGGCCCAAGTGGCGCTCATTGCTTCGACGCCGCGCCGGTAAACCATCGTCACCGATGTTGCGCCGAGCTTGCGGCTTTGCACGGCCGCGTCGACCGCCGTATTGCCGCCGCCGATCACCACCACGCGCCGGCCCACCGGCACCGTGCCGAAGTCGCTCGCGCTGCGCACCTGTTCGATGAAGTCCACCGCGTTCATCACGCCGCCGAGATCCTCGCCTTCCATGGCAAGCGAGCGCACGCCCGTGAGGCCGATCGCGAGGAACACCGCATCGTGTTGCTTGCGCAGCGTGTCGAGGTCGACATCGCGACCAAGCGCGACGCCGTGTTTGATCTCAATGCCGCCGACGGAGCACAGCCACTCCACTTCACGCTGAGCAAAATCGTCGACGGTTTTATAGGCGGCGATGCCGTATTCATTCAGACCGCCGGCCTTTTCATGCGCGTCGTAGATCGTCACGTCATGACCGGCCAGCGCGAGCCGGTGTGCACAGGCGAGTCCCGCCGGACCCGCGCCGACCACCGCGACGCGTCGTCCGGTTTCAGCCGCGCGCTTGAACAGCACTTCGCCGCGCGCCATCGCCCAATCGGTGGCATGACGTTGCAGCGCGCCGATCGCCACCGGCTTCGCGTCCTGATGGTTACGCACGCATGCGCCTTCGCAAAGAATCTCCGTCGGGCAGACGCGCGAGCACATGCCACCCAACGGGTTGGCCGACAGAATATCCACGGCCGCGCCCTTCAGATTGCCGTTGCTGATCTTGCGGATGAAGCTGGGAATGTCGATCTGCGTCGGGCAGGCGTTCACGCACGGCGCGTCGTAACAGTAGTGGCAGCGGCTCGCCGCCGCGGCCGCGGCGTTTGCGTCGAGCAAGGGCGCGATGTCGGAGAACTCGCACGAGAGCTGCTCGGGCGATAGCCGCTGAGCGGCAATGTCGCCGGTTTGCTTGATGGCCATACTCGTTCCTTCTTCGATGTGAGGACGTAGCCGCTCCTGCCGGCCACGCTTAAAGCGGAGCCGGGACGGCATGTTTTATGGGCACTACGGTGAAGCGGGTAAAGCGACCGCAACCGCCAAAGAGTTATGACAGCGTCATGAAACCGGCTCGCACGCACGCTCCAGCATGGCGTGCAGCAACACGTTGGCGCCGGCCTCGATCCATTCGAAAGTGGCGTCCTCAATCTCGTTGTGACTGATGCCGTCCACGCACGGCACGAACACCATCGAGGTCGGCGCGACTTGCGACAGATAGCAGGCATCGTGTCCCGCACCGGACACCATGTTGCGATGCGGATAACCGAAGCGTTCGGCCGCCGCGCGCACCGACTTCACGCAGGCTTCGTCGAATGCGACTGGCGCGTAGTAAAAGATCTGTTCGAGTTCGGTTTCAAGACCAATGCCGTTGGCGATGTCGGCCACGCCCTTGCGCAAGGCCGCATCCATTTTCGCGAGCACCGCATCGTCCGGATGACGGAAATCGACCGTGAAGAACACGCGGCCCGGAATCACGTTGCGCGAGTTCGGATAGACCTGCATCATGCCGACCGTCGCACAGCCGAATGGCGCATTGTCGAGACCGATGCGATTGACCAGATCGACCACGCGCGCGGCACCGAGCAAGGCATCGCGACGGCGCGGCATGGGCGTCGGACCCGCGTGCGCCTCCTGCCCTGTCAGCGTGATTTCGTACCAGCGCTGACCTTGCGCGTCGGTCACGACGCCGATGGTTTTCTGTTCGGCTTCGAGAATGGGCCCCTGTTCGATATGCAACTCGAACGCCGCGTGCAGCGGCCGTCCGCCGCACGGAATATCGCCCGCATAGCCGATGCGCTTGAGTTCCTCGCCGATGGTCTTGCCGTCCACGTCCTTGCGCGACAGGCCATAGTCGAGCGTGAACACGCCGGCGAACACGCCCGACGCCACCATCGCGGGCGCGAAGCGCGAGCCTTCCTCGTTGGTCCAGATCACCACTTCAACCGGATGCTCCGTCTCGATGCCGTGATCGTTCAAGCTCCGAATCACTTCGAGACCGCCCAGCACGCCGTAGATGCCGTCGAAGCGGCCGCCGGTCGGCTGCGAGTCGGCGTGCGAACCGGTCATGACCGGCAACGCATCGGGATTGCGCCCGGCGCGGCGCATGAATACATTGCCCATCTGGTCGACACTGACCGCGCAGCCGGCTTCCTTCGCCCAACTGACGATCAGGTCGCGTCCTTGCTTGTCGAGGTCGGTGAGCGCCAGGCGGCAGACGCCGCCTTTGGGCGTCGCGCCGATCTTCGCCATCGTCATCAGGCTGTCCCACAGCCGCTTGCCGTCGACCTTGATCGACGTGGTGGGTTCAGCGTGCTTCAGCGCTTCGGATACCGCGTTCATTCGTCTCGCTCCTTTCGGTGAACCGACTTGAAACTGGTGCATTGGTGGCGGGTTTTGGGGCGTGCTCGCACGGGGGCAGTGCACATTCGACACCTTCGATCGCCTCTTATACAGAGGGCAAACCCTGGGGCATCGGCCGCTCTTCCAATCCTGTCCAGTTGGACAGGTTGTAGACGATTAAGCTCGCCAAATCAACACCTTTCGTGCGGTGAGAAACATAGCGAGAAGTGTGCCATTGCACCGCAGCATGACTTCGGCGCGTGCGACGAATGCGCGTGTGGGCAGCGCGCCAAACGACTAGAATGAAGCGCGACGCGGCACCCATGCCGCCGAAGGCGAACATGAGAGACGACGACGTGGCGGCCGACATCACGGAAAACGAGGAAACACGCGCACCTTTGCGGCGGCGCAAGGCGCACATTCGCGAGTCGAATGAAGCCCATCTTCTGGCGTGCGCCGAGGCGGTTTTCGCCGAGCGCGGACTCGACGGCACCAGCACCGCGATGATCGCGGAGCGTGCGGGCTTACCGAAAGCCAACGTGCATTACTACTTCCCGACAAAGCTCGCGCTCTACCGGCGTGTGCTGGAAGACCTGTTCGAAGACTGGCATCGCGCGGCCGATACGTTCGAATGCAGCGACGACCCGGTCGAAGCGATTGGTGGGTACGTGCGCGCGAAAATGGAGTTGTCGCGCCGCCGTCCGCTCGGTTCGAAAGTGTGGGCAAGCGAGATCATTCACGGCGCGGAACACATGGAGGACATACTCACCGAACGCGTGAAGCCGTGGCTCGACAGCCGCGTGAAAGTGATCGACGACTGGATCGCGCGCGGGTTGCTCGCACCGGTGAACGCGCAAACGTTGATGTATATGATCTGGGCGACGACTCAGCATTACGCCGACTTTGATGCGCAGATTCGCGCGCTTAAAGGCAAGCGTGCGTTGACGCAAAAGGCGTTCGATGCGACGACGGAGGAAGTGGTGCAGTTGGTGATTCGGGCGTGCGGGGCGGTGTCACCCGCACAGCATGAGGATGGCGCCGACCCGGCGAGATAGAAGTAACTGAAAGGGCCCCGCTGTCGATGATGAACAGCGGAGCCTTAGAAGGCACGGCACCTTAATACGTCTCCAGGTGCAACCTCCCCTCCTTCTTCAACTTGCCCCACAGCGCTTCCCAGTCCAGCTGATGCTGCTCACCGATCTCCTTGAGCGCCTGCAACACACCATCTTCCATGCCCTTCAACCCGCATACGTAGATATGCGTGTTGTCGTCCTTGAGCATGTGCGCCACATCGACCGCGCGCTCACGCATGGCGTCCTGAACATAGCGCTTCGGTTGACCCGGCGTACGCGAGAACGCCAGATTGGTATCGATGAAGTCTTTCGGCAGATTCGTGAGGGGCCCGAAGTACGGCAACTCTTCTTTGGTCCGCGCACCGAAGAAAAGCATCAGCTTGCCGGTCGCGCCCTTCAAACGGCGCCGGCGGCGATACTCGGTCATCGCGCGCATCGGCGCTGAACCCGTGCCGGTGCAGATCATCAGCAAATGCGAGTTCGGATGGTTCGGCATCAGGAAGGTGCCGCCGAACGGGCCGATCACGTTGACCACGTCCCCCTTCTTCAGATCGCACAGGTAATTCGAACACACGCCATCGGTCGAGTCGCCGTGCTGCTGCGAGACGCGTTTGACAGTGAGCGAGACGTTGTTATAACCGGGCCGCTCGCCATCGCGCGGACTCGCAATCGAATACTGGCGCGCGTGATGCGTACGGCCATCGGCGGTCGCGCCGGGCGGCAGAATGCCGATTGACTGGCCTTCCAGCACCGGAAACGGCATTGACCCGAAATCGAGCACGATGTGATGAATGTCGCTATCGGTCGAGCCATCGGTGAGCCGATAGTTGCCGACCACCGTCGCGCTAGTCGGCTCCTTGTGCGTATAGAGGTTCACATACGGCTTTGCGGCCGACCACGGCGGCACGACGGAGCCGCGCACGGTATCCACTTCGATGCCGCTCGCCTCGGCCGGCGAATCACCCGATGCGCCCGCGCCCGACGATTCGTCCGCGGCGGGCACGGCCATCGTGTTCTGTTCCGGCAGGACGTCCCACGTGAACTGCTCTTCGATCGGATACGCATCGGCCTTCAACACGGTGCGCCAGTTGTCGATCGCGCCGGTCGGACACGGCGGCACGCATGCCATGCAGCCGTTGCAGATATCCGCCTTGACCACGTAGTTGTTGTCGTCGTGCGTGATCGCATCGACCGGGCAAGTCTCTTCGCACGTATTGCAGCGAATGCAGATTTCCGGATCGATCAGATGCTGCCGGAGAACTTCGATCGATACTGGGCCGTTCATGACTTCCTCCACCTTGAGATGCGGCGCCAGCGTGCCACGCGCCGCTCGCGCACTCAGTTGAAGCGCACGTATTCGAAATCGACCGGCTGACGGTTCACGCCCATCGCAGGCGGCGCAATCCAGTTGGCGAATTTGCCCGCGTCCGTAACGCGGCCCATCAACGACGCGACGTAAGCGCGATCATCCGGTGTGGCGAGCCATTTCGCTTCGTTGGCGGCCCATTCGGTTTCGCTGACCACGCGGCCGTCGGGCGACACACGCGTGCCGGCGAACGTGCCGATTTGCCGATTGAACGCTTTATGCGGCACCGTCATGCGGAATTCGATACCGGCCTTTTCGAGCACCTTGTTCCAACGCCCCACGCCCGCCACCGAATCCTTGATGTAGTCGTCGCGCAGCACTTCGTTCATGGCGTTGAGCATCGGCACTTCGCGCTCGACCAGCTTGCCGTCCTGCACGTCGAGCAGCTTGTAGCTCTGCCCGTTCAACTGATGATCGTCGTCGCGCTTGTTTTCTTCGTAGCGGCCCTTGAGGCCCGAGCTATAGAACGTGGCGGCGTTGGACGAATGATCCGCGCCGAACAGGTCGATCGTGACCGAGTAATGAAAGTTCAGATAGCGCTGAATGGTCGGCAGATCGATCACGCCGGCCGCGCGGATCTTCGCGACGTCGTCCGTGCCGAGTTCGTTCATCACCTGGGCCGTACGCTGGATCACACGAGACACACCCGATTCGCCGACGAACATATGATGCGCTTCTTCGGTCAGCATGAACTTGGTGGTGCGCGCGAGCGGATCGAATCCCGACTCCGCAAGCGCCGACAACTGGAATTTGCCGTCGCGATCGGTGAAGTACGTGAACATGAAAAACGCGAGCCAGTCCGGCGTTTTCTCGTTGAATGCGCCGAGAATGCGGGGATTGTCGTCGTCGCCTGAACGGCGGCCGAGCAATGCTTCGGCTTCCTCACGTCCGTCGCGGCCGAAATAGCGATGCAGCAGATACACCATCGCCCACAGATGGCGGCCTTCTTCCACGTTGACCTGGAACAGGTTGCGCAAGTCGTACATAGAGGGCGCCGTCAAACCGAGGTGGCGCTGCTGCTCGACCGACGCCGGTTCGGTATCGCCCTGCGTCACGATGATGCGGCGCAGATTCGCGCGATGCTCGCCCGGCACGTCCTGCCAGGCCGCTTCACCCTTGTGTTCGCCGAAGTGAATCTTGCGGTCCTGCTCGCCGGGCGTGAGGAAAATGCCCCAGCGGTAGTCCGGCATCTTGACGTGATCGAAATGCGCCCAGCCGCCCGCATCGACGCTCACCGCGGTGCGCAGATACACGTCGTAGCCATGCGAGCCTTCCGGGCCCATATCGCCCCACCACGCGAGGAAATTCGGCTGCCATTGTTCGAGCGCGCGCTGTAGCGCCCGGTCGTCGGCGAGGTTGACGTTGTTCGGAATCTTTTCGCTGTAGTTGATCGATGACATGGTCGGTTCCTGGTTCAGAAACTGCAGTGACGGTGAGAGGCGCGTGTCGGGCTGATGGTGGCCCGTTTCGCGCTCGTTGCGTTGATGGCGATCGGTCGCCCATCAAGCGCGCATCAAATGCGTATCAAACACGCGAGACGTCGAATTGCGCCTTGCTGCCCTTGCCGTACACCTTGAGCGCGCCCTTCTCGCCCACCGCGTTCGGCCGGTTGAAGATCCAGTTCTGCCACGCGGTGAGACGGCCGAAAATGCGCGTCTCCATCGTTTCCGGACCGTTGAAGCGCAGATTCGCTTCGAGTCCGGTCAATGCATCCGGCGACATCGCGGCGCGTTCTTCGAGCGCGATGCGAATTTCGTCGGCCCAATCGATGTCATCGGGCGATGCGGTCACGAGGCCGAGGCGTTCGGCTTCGACCGGCTTGATCGGCTGACCGATCAGGGAACGCACGGCGTCGAGCGGCTCGGTTTCTTCATAGAAACGCCGGCCGAGACGCGACTGATGCGTGACCATCGGATAGAGGCCGAAGTTGACTTCCGACAGCGTGATAGCCGGCTCTTCCTCTTCATTGCCCGGCAGCGCCGCCATGTAAGTGCGATCAGCGGCGAACGCGAGTTCCGCGAAGGTGCCGGCAAAGCACGAACCCGGCTCGATCAGCGCGAACAGCGAACGCGACGAAACGTCGATGCGCGCCAGCGTGCGGCGCAACAGGCCGATGGTCTCGCGCACGAACCAGTGGTCCTTGTGCTGCATGAGCGAGGCGTCAGCGGCGAGCAGATTGCGGGCATCGCCTTCGGTCCTGAAGACCCACGTGCCGATCGCGAGCTCGTTGGTGCGCATGCAAAGGATAGCGTCGTCGAGTTCGCGGGCGAATTGCAGCGGCCACCAGTTCACGCCGGCCGCGACGATGGCATCGATACTCGAGGGCGGTTCGGATTGCGGTGCCTTGGCCGTGAACGTCGCAATGCGCTTCGCGCGGTCGATCGTCACGTCGAGCGTTTTATAAGTGAGGCCGTCTTCACGATCCGTGCGTTCGATACGCGTGAGCACAACGCCCTGTGCGTCCGAGGGACGGTCACTTTGTTCGGCGAGTTCGAGCGCGCGCGCCTGGATCGCCTGATCGAACTGGTTCGGCTTCACGACTTCATCCACCAGGCGCCATGCTTTCGCGCGTTCGCCGCGCACGCCTTCCACCACCGTGCAGAAGATGTCGGCGCGATCGTGACGCACCTTGCGTTTGTCCGTGACGCGCGTCAGGCCGCCGGTGCCGGGCAGCACGCCGAGCAGCGGCACTTCCGGCAGCGAGACCGACGACGAACGGTCATCCACCAGATAGATCTCGTCGCACGCCAGAGCGAGTTCGTAGCCGCCGCCCGCGCAGGCGCCGTTCACCGCGGCGAGAAACTTCAGACCCGAATAGCGCGACGAGTCTTCGAGGCCGTTGCGCGTTTCGTTGGTGAACTTGCAGAAGTTGACCTTCCACGCATGCGTGGAGAGACCCAGCATGAAAATGTTGGCGCCCGAGCAGAACACGCGGTCCTTCAGGCTCGTCAGCACCACGGTTTTCACTTCCGGATGCTCGAAGCGGATGCGTTGTATTGCGTCGTGCAATTCGATGTCGACGCCGAGGTCATACGAATTCAGCTTCAGCTTGTAGCCGTCACGGATGCCGCCGTCCTCGGCGATATCAATGCCGAGCGTCGCAACGGGACCGTTGAAGCTCAGCTTCCAATGCTTGTACTGCGAGGGATCGGTGCGGTAGTCGACCGGCGCGACGGCGGTTTCTGCTGTAGACATGGGGCCTCTCCTGGCTGGACGATGCAAAATACTGTTTTTGAACAATAGTGCATCATCAAATCCATGTAAAGCACTTTAGTGCATATTTACACGTAAACCCTGACGCCGAAATGCATGTCAGCTCACGCCCGCCTCGTCCGGTGACTCCGCGGCGAGCCTTGCAGCGAGGCGGTCGCGCAGTTGCAGGTAGGCGTCGGCCAAGGTTTTTTCGCTGGTGTCGAAGGTCATGTCCGCGCGGCCATACAGCTCGCCGCGTCCCGCCAGGATGCGCTTCAGGTCGTCCATTGCCTCCTTGTTGCCCGACATCGGCCGCAGATCGCCCTGCGCGACGACGCGGCGCATATGCTCTTCCGGCGCGGCCTGCAGCCACACCGTATAGCAGTGCGACAGCAACGTATTGAAGGTGCCCGACTCCGACACCACTCCGCCCGGCGACGCGATCACCGCGCGCTCGTGCTCCTGAATCACAGCCTCGAGCGCGCGATGTTCATAACGCCGGTAAGCGGCCGCGCCGTAAAGCGAATGAATCTCCGACGGCGGGCAGCCGGCCAGTTGTTCGATCACGCGCGTGAGTTCGACGAACGGCACCTTACGCTCCTGCGCCAGCATTCGCCCGAGCGTCGATTTACCGGCGCCGCGCAGGCCGATCAACGCAATCCGGTCCTTGCGATGCGGGTCGCGCGGCGCCTGCGCGAACATCTCGGCGAGCGCCACGCGGGCGCGCTGCAAGGCCGCCTGATCGCGCCCCTGCAGCAGTTCGCGGATCAGCAGCCATTCGGCGGAAGCGGTGGTTTCGTCGCCGATCACCTCCGCCAGCGAACAGTTCAGAGTAGCCGCGATCTGCCGCAGCACCAGCACCGACGCATTGCCCACGCCCGATTCCAGATTCGCCAGATGCCGCTCCGACAAGCCGGTTTCCGTTGCCAGTGTTTTGCGCGTCATGCCGCGGCGCGCGCGCAGGAGCCGCACGCGTTCGCCCATCGCCGTCAGAAAGGGATCGCGCTCTGCCGCCCGTTCGGTGCGGCCTGCGGCGTCGTCGGCGGAATCGTCCAGCGGTGCAGGAGAGTAATTTTGATTCATGTTTTGCTGCCTCCGAACTGCTATACATGTACTATAGTGCTTGACAGGCACCGAGTGAACGGTTAATTTTCGCCAAATATTGATCCAATAACAAACGCTGTCGAGATTTTTCGGCAGCGTCACAGAGATGGCGCGGCGGCTCGCATGCATTAACGTGCGTGCGGCGGTCGAATGCGCTGATCTGGAGGCTCGCATGTCCCCACATGAATTCCAGCGCCTGATCGCGGGCGTCACAGAGCAACTCGACGGCCGACCGCTCGACAGCAAACTGGCCGACTGGCTGAACGACGCCTATCCCGCGGACAGCGCCACGTTCCGCGAACTTGCCGAGGCGTGCCGAACCGGTGTCGCCGAAGGCTGGCTGTGCAATCGCGAAGGCGGTGGCATTCGCTACGGCCGCATCTTCAAGGCGCTACCCGAGACCCACGGCTTTTCCGTCGACGTCGTCGATATGAAGGATATTGCCGGTCCGCATCATGTTCACCCGAACGGCGAGATCGATCTGATCATGCCGCTCACCGAAGGCGCGACCTTCGACGGCCACCCGGCCGGCTGGTGCGTGTACGGGCCTGGCACCGCGCATCGTCCGACGGTGGCGAACGGCGAAGCCCTGGTGCTGTATCTCCTGCCGCAAGGCGCAATCGAATTCACTCCCGCCTGAGCGCTGCCATGACCAAACTCTTGAAGAACCATGTCGCCGGCCAGTGGATCGCCGGCGGCGGCGCCGGCGTCACGCTCACCGATCCGGTGACGGGCGAGGCGCTCGTGCGTGTATCGAGCGAAGGCCTCGATCTCACCCGCGCGTTCGGCTTTGCACGCGATAACGGCGGCGCCGCATTGCGCGCTTTGACCTACGCGCAACGCGCCGCCACCCTCGCCGATATCGTCAAGCTGCTGCAAGCGAAGCGCGACGACTACTACGCGATCGCCACCGCGAACTCGGGCACCACGCGCAACGATTCGGCGGTCGATATCGACGGCGGCATTTTCACGCTGTCGTATTACGCGAAACTCGGCGCGTCGCTCGGCGAAGTGCATGCGCTGCGCGACGGCAACAGCGTCTCGCTGAGCAAGGATCAATCGTTCAGCGTGCAGCACGTGCTCACCCCGACACGCGGCGTCGCGCTCTTTATCAACGCGTTCAATTTTCCGTCGTGGGGCTTGTGGGAAAAAGCGGCGCCGGCGTTGCTCTCCGGCGTGCCCGTCATCGTCAAGCCCGCCACGGCAACGGCGTGGCTCACCCAGCGCATGGTCGCCGATGTGATCGACGCCGGCATTCTGCCGCCCGGCGCGCTCTCGGTGATTTGCGGCAGCGCGGCGGGCCTGCTCGATCAGATTCAGTCCTTCGATGTGGTGTCGTTCACGGGCTCGGCCGAAACCGCCGCCACGTTGCGCGCACACCCGGCATTCGTGCAGCGCGGCGCGCGCCTGAACGTCGAAGCCGACAGCCTGAACAGCGCGATCCTGTGCGCCGACGCCACGCCCGACACGCCCGCCTTCGAGCTGTTCATCAAGGAACTGGTACGGGAAATGACCGTGAAATCCGGGCAGAAATGCACGGCGATCCGTCGCGCGTTCGTCCCCGAGGCTGCACTTGAAGCCGTGCTCGAAGCGCTCAAGTCTAAGCTCGCGAAAATCACCGTCGGCGATCCGCGCAACGAGGCGGTACGCATGGGCTCGCTCGTGAGCCGCGAGCAATATGAGAACGTGCTGGCCGGCATCGCGGCGCTGCGCGAAGAAGCGGTGCTCGCCTACGACGGCTCCGCTGTACCGCTCATCGATGCGGACGCGAATATCGCGGCTTGCATCGCGCCGCATCTGTTCGTCGTCAACGATCCGGATAGCGCGACGCTGCTGCACGACGTCGAGGTGTTCGGACCGGTAGCGAGCGTGGCGCCCTATCGCGTCAACGCTGATGCAAACGCACTGCCCGAAGTACACGCGGTCGCTCTCGCGCGACGCGGCCAGGGATCGCTAGTCGCCTCGATCTATTCGAACGACGACGCGCATCTCGGCCGCCTTGCGCTGGAACTCGCGGATTCGCACGGCCGCGTGCATGCCATTTCGCCCTCGGTCCAGCAGAGTCAAACCGGTCACGGCAACGTGATGCCGATGTCCCTGCACGGCGGCCCTGGCCGCGCGGGCGGCGGCGAAGAACTGGGCGGGTTTGCGCGCGCTGGGTTTCTATCACCGGCGCTCGGCCATCCAGGCGGCGAGCGCGGCACTCGACGCGCTGACGCAAGCGACTCATTTTCCGGCGGCCTGACCGCGCACGCGTTCAGCGATAAGGACCGAGCCCACCCATTAGCCTGCAAGCATCGAGCGGATCACGAGCACAGAACAGCCGGACCGCGCCCACCCGATGGAGGAGACACATGGAAGCCCTGTTGGACAAGACGGCGAATCAGCCCGCCGCGACGGTCGAAGCGCCGCCCGCGCTATTCAATTTCGCGGCCTACCTGTTTCGGCTGAACGAAACGCGCGCCGCCAAAACCGCCTATATCGACGACACCGGCAGCGCCACCTACGGTGAACTCGAGGAACGCGCGCGGCGCTTCGCGAGCGCACTGCGCACGCTCGGCGTGCATCCCGAAGAGCGCGTACTGCTCGTCATGCTCGATACCGTTGCGCTGCCGGTTGCCTTCCTCGGCGCGCTCTACGCGGGCGTCGTGCCGGTGGTCGCGAACACGCTGCTCACGCCCGCCGACTATGTGTACATGCTCACGCATAGCCATGCGCGCGCCGTGATCGCCTCGGGTGCGCTGTTGCAGAACGTGACGCAGGCGTTGGAGTCCGCCGAACATGACGGCTGTCAGTTGATCGTTTCGCAGCCGTGTGAAGGCGAGCCGCTCCTCGCGCCCTTGCTCGAAGAACTAATCGACGCCGCTGCGCCTGCCACCAAGGCCGCCGCAACCGGTTGTGACGACATCGCCTTCTGGCTGTATTCGTCGGGCTCGACCGGCAAACCGAAGGGCACCGTCCACACGCATGCGAACCTGTACTGGACCGCCGAGCTGTATGCGAAGCCGATTCTCGGCATCACCGAGAGCGACGTGGTGTTCTCCGCGGCCAAGCTGTTCTTCGCGTACGGTCTCGGCAACGGATTGACGTTCCCGCTGTCGGTCGGCGCCACGGCGATCCTGATGGCGGAGCGCCCCACCGCCGACGCGATTTTCACGCGCCTCGTCAAGCATCGCCCGACAGTGTTTTATGGCGTGCCCACGCTCTACGCGAACATGCTGGTGTCGCCCAACCTGCCCGCGCGCGCCGACGTCGCGATACGGATCTGCACCTCGGCGGGTGAAGCGCTGCCGCGTGAAATCGGCGAGCGCTTTACCGCGCACTTCGGCTGCGAGATTCTCGACGGCATCGGCTCGACAGAAATGCTGCACATCTTCCTGTCCAATCGTGCGGGCGCGGTCGAATACGGCACGACGGGCCGCCCGGTGCCGGGATACGAAGTCGAGTTGCGCGACGATGCCGGTAACGCCGTGGCCGATGGCGAAGTCGGCGACCTGTATATCAAGGGGCCGAGCGCGGCCGTGATGTACTGGAACAACCGCGAGAAGACGCGTGCCACCTTTCTCGGCGAGTGGATTCGCAGCGGCGACAAGTACTGCCGGCTGGCGAACGGCTGCTATGTCTACGCGGGCCGCAGCGACGACATGCTCAAAGTGAGCGGCCAGTATGTTTCTCCTGTCGAAGTGGAAATGGTGCTGGTGCAGCACGACGCGGTGCTCGAAGCGGCGGTGGTCGGTGTCGATCATGGCGGCCTCGTGAAGACTCGCGCGTTCGTGGTGTTAAAGCGTGAATTCGCGGCGTCTGAGATACTCGCGGATGAATTGAAGGCCTTCGTGAAGGACCGGCTCGCGCCGCATAAATATCCGCGCGATGTCGTGTTCGTCGACGATCTGCCGAAGACGGCCACCGGAAAAATTCAACGCTTCAAACTGCGCGAGCAGTCATAAGGTGATTTATGCAGAATCCCGCCATTGGCAACGTTGCAGCAACGACCGCTAGCAATTTCGCTGACTTGCCCGCTACCGCGTCGCATGGACCGTTGCGCATCGAGTATCGCTGGGTGAATGAAGCGGCGGGCAACGCGCCGATCGCCGTCTTCCTGCATGAAGGCCTCGGGTCGATCGCGATGTGGCGCGACTGGCCGCAAGCGCTGTGCGAGCGGCTCGGCATGCGCGGACTCGTTTATTCGCGGCCCGGTTACGGGCTTTCCACGCCGCGTCCGCATGAGGTGAAGTGGCCCGTCGATTTCATGACGGCGCAGGCGCGCGATATCCTGCCCGCGTTGCTCGACGCACTCGATATCGATATGCGCGAACGCCGGCGCATGTGGGTCATCGGCCATAGCGACGGCGGTTCGATCACGCTGTTGTACGCGGCGCTCCATCCCGACGAGTTGGCTGGCGCGGTGGCGATTGCGCCGCATGTCTTCGTCGAAGATATTTCGGTGGAAAGCATCGCGCAAACCAAACAACTCTACGAAACCACCGACCTGCGCAGCAAGCTCAGCCGCTATCACGCGGACGTCGATTCCGCGTTCTATGGCTGGAACGACATCTGGTTGAATCCGGCTTTCAGGCAGTGGTCCATTGCCGGGGAACTGGCGTCTATCCGCAAGCCCTTGCTCGCGGTCCAAGGCCATGGCGACAACTACGGCACGATGGCGCAGATCGATACGATCGCCGCACACGTGCCGCATGCGCAACTGGTCAAGCTCGACGCTTGCGGGCACTCGCCGCATCGCGACGCGCCAGGGCCGTTGAACGAAGCCATTGCGGCATTCGTTCTGACGCAGCGCTAAGCAGCCACCTTCCCGACGCCGAACAGCGCATATCTATTGGCTGGCCTAGATGTAATCGCCCGCCGCCCAATTCTCAACAAATACCCAAATTTCCACATCTTCACAAAAGTTACACAGGTAAGCGACTATTCTTGCGCATCGCTGACCTGGGCACATGGATGCCCTGGCGCAACTTCCCCGTGCCGGAGACATTGCCATGTCTGTTGTGTCGCAGCCGTCTATTGCCTTCCATCGCAAACGTTTGGCGGGCGCACTGGCCGCCGTGTCGCTCTGCATGCTGCTCGGCGCTTGCGGCAACGACGACGACAAAGCCCCCGACACACGCGCCCTTAGTTCTACCGAGAGTTCCGCCGGCGACAGCAGCGCCGCCACGGTTCTGTCGGCGAATCCATCTTCCGCTTCACCCGCGCCCCCAGCACTGACGATTCAAACCCCTGCACTACCCGCATCAAGCGCCGATCCGGCATTGTCCGCCGCCGCGTCGACGCCGCTCGCCACACCTGTGATCCACACCGTCGACTGAGTTTTGCGTGTCACGCGACGCGCGGGCGAGGCTCGCGCGCCACGTGCCTCGTTCCTCCACCGAAGATCAAAAGCCAATACCATGACCTCAAAAAATCGCCGTGATTTTCTGCGCTCCGCCGCGCATGCAGCCGGTTCCGCCACCGCGTTGAGCATGCTGCCGCTGGGCATTCGCAACGCGCTCGCCATTCCTGCCAACAACAAGACCGGCACGATCCGCGACGTCGAACACATCGTCGTGCTGATGCAGGAAAACCGCTCGTTCGACCACTACTTCGGCACGCTCAAGGGCGTCCGCGGTTTCGGCGATACGCGCGCGATCAATTTGCCGAACGGCAAGCCCGTGTGGTATCAGCCGCTCGCGGCGGACGTCGGCTACGTGCTGCCGTTCCGCCCCACCGCGCCCAATCTGGGTCTGCAATTCCTGCAGGATCTCGCGCACGACTGGACCAGCACGCACGCGGCATGGAACGGCGGCCGCTACGATCAATGGGTGCCCGCCAAGAGCGCCACGACAATGGCCTATTTCACGCGCGAGGACATTCCGTTTCACTATCAGCTCGCCGACGCGTTCACGATCTGCGACGCGTACCACTGCTCGCTGATGGGACCGACGGACCCGAACCGCTACTACATGTGGAGCGGCTGGGTGGGCAACGACGGCAGCGGTGGCGGTCCGGTGATCGACAATTCCGAGCTCGGCTACGGCTGGTCCACGTATCCCGAAGTGCTGCAAAACGCCGGCATCTCGTGGAAGATCTATCAGGACATCGGCACCGGTCTCGACGCGAACGGCGCGTGGGGCTGGACGCAGAACCCGTACATCGGCAACTTCGGCGACAACTCGCTGCTCTACTTCAATCAGTACCGCAACGCGCAGCCCGGCAATCCGCTCTACGACAACGCACGCACCGGCACGAACGCCGCAAAGGGCGACGGCTATTTCGATATCCTCAAGCGCGACGTGCAGAATAATGCTTTGCCGCAAGTGTCGTGGATCGTCGCGCCCGAAGCCTATTCCGAGCATCCGAACTGGCCGACGAATTACGGCGCGTGGTACATCGACCAGGTCTTGCAGATTCTCACGTCGAATCCCGAGGTATGGAGCAAGACGGTCTTGCTGATCAATTACGACGAGAACGACGGCTTCTTCGACCACGTGTCGCCGCCGTTCGCACCGTCGTCGAGCGCGAACGGTTTGTCCACCGTCGATACCAGCAACGAAATCTATCCCGGCGATGCGAAGATTCCCGCCGCCCCGTACGGACTCGGACCGCGCGTGCCGATGCTGGTGGTGTCGCCGTGGTCGAAAGGCGGTTACGTGTGCTCGGAACTGTTCGACCACACGTCGGTGATCCGTTTCATCGAAACGCGTTTCGGTCATGAGCGCAATCTCGGCGAATCCAACATCACACCGTGGCGCCGCGCGGTATGCGGCGACCTGCTGTCGGCCTTCAACTTCAGCAATCCGAACGACGCCTTCCCGACGCTGCCGGGCACGAGCGGCTACGTGCCGCCCGATCAGAACCGCCATCCGGATTATGTGCCGCTGCCGCCGGCCATCCAGGCGGTGCCGAAACAGGAACCCGGCGTGCGCCCCGCTCGCGCGGTGCCGTACGAGTTGTTCGTGCGCGTGCATGGCGAAGGCGCGACGAACCAGCTCACGATGCGTTTCGTCAACACGGGCCGCGCCGGCGCGGTGTTTCTCGTCTACGCCGCTCACGGTCTCGACGCGCCGCGCACGTATACGGTCGAAGCCGGCAAGCGTCTGCAGGATCAGCTTCCGTTGAACGCCGACGGCAGCTATGACTTCACCGTGTACGGCCCGAATGGCTTTCTGCGCCGC
The DNA here is from genome assembly GCF_046026985.1 of Paraburkholderia sp. RL18-101-BIB-B. NCBI lineage: Bacteria > Pseudomonadati > Pseudomonadota > Betaproteobacteria > Burkholderiales > Burkholderiaceae > Paraburkholderia > Paraburkholderia sp. RL18-101-BIB-B. The sequence goes on along the minus strand of NZ_JARESV010000023.1, from coordinate 58,250 downwards.
TTCGCGGGCAAGCCCGTCTCGCGCAGCTGGTGGAACGGCTCCGACATCGCGCGGCCTGAAGTTGAGGAAGGTTATGACGTCGCGAACGGCAATCTGCAATTGCGCCTGGAGAACGTGGGCAGCGCGCCTTCCCAGTTCAAGATCATCAACGCGTACGACCCGAACAACGTGATCAGGCGTACGGTACGCGGCGGCGATACTGACCAGCTCTACCTCGATCTGCGCAACGCCCACGGTTGGTACGACCTGGCCATTACGGTCAATACTGATCCGCTGTTCGCGCGGCGCTTTGCCGGACACGTCGAGACCGGCAAGAGCAGCATGAGCGATCCGGCGCTGGGTAGTTAAGCCTTAGCCGAAAGTTTCGGTGAAATACAACGGCCGCTGCGATGTAGAACGCAGCGGCCGTTTTTTTGCTCCATCCTTGGCACTTGCGCCTGGCAACGTCACGCGGCGACGGCGGCCGATAAGGACGCGCGCTCGCGTGCCTTCTCGCGAATCGCGTGCACGATGAACTCCGCATCGCGCGCGACGCCGGAGAACCGCCCCGAGCCCCACGTATGCAGCCACGGCAAGCCGACGAAATACAAGCCGTCGATCGGCGTGATGCCGCGCGTATGCGCTGGATAACCGCGACCGTTGAACACGGGGGCGTCGAGCCAGCTGAAGTCCGGCGTAAAGCCGATACACCAGATGATCGCGGCAATCCCGCTCGCTTCCACGTCGAGCGTAGTGCGCTCTTGCGCCGGACGCCACACCGGTTCGTATGCGCCACCCTGCGGCGCGTCGATACCGTGCTTCTCGATGAAGCCGTCGATGCTCACGTTGATCCGGTTATACGTATCATCCGCCGCATCGAGATTGGCCGCGAGCGTGGGCGAGAAATGGAATTGCCCGTCGCGCAGATCGTCGAGGCGGCCGTACAACTCCATGCCTTCGGCGGCGAACTTGCGCAGATCGATATCGCGGCCACCGTCGCGGCCCGTCACGTAATGATTGGTGTTGTCGCGCACGCCTTCGCGCAACGGATGCTTTTCGACCGGCATGTCGTAGTACTGCATGTCGGCGAGCCAGTCGACCACGTCGCGGCCTCGATAGAAACGCGCGCAACGCGGCGCCTCGCCGACTGCGAGTACGACCTTGCGGCGGGCCAGATGCAAATCTTCAGCGATCTGCGCGCCGGACTGCCCCGTGCCGACCACCATCACCGCGCCATCAGGCAGAGCCTGCGGATTGCGATACGCCGACGACTGCAGTTGTACGATCCGCGCAGGCAAGCGCTCGGCAAGGCGCGGCACGATCGGCGTGTGATAACCGCCCGAGGCCACCACCACCTGATCCGCGGTGAAATCGCCCTGCGTCGTGGTGATCGAATAGACGCCGTCGTCGCGCTGCTTGACGCGCTTGACTTCAGTGCGCTCCATCAGCGGCGCATCGACGTGTTCAATGAAACCGTCGAGATACGCAACGATCTCATCCTTTTTCATGAAACCGTGTGGATCGTCGCCACGATACGGATAACCGGGCAGCGCGCATTGCCAGTTTGGCGTCACCAGGCAGAACGCGTCCCAGCGCTGCTCACGCCACGTGTGCGTCACGGTGTTCTTCTCCACGACCAGATGGTCGATGCCGGCCTGCTTGAGGTAATAGCTGACCGACAGACCCGCCTGCCCGCCGCCGATGACGAGCACGCTGTAATGGCCCTCGGCGCGTGCGCGATGTGCTGGATTCGACATGATGCGTCCTCTGAAAGAATAAGCGCCTAGCTGAATTCGATGACCTTGACGGTCGCCTCCGGACGATCGCGAAAGCGCGCCGCGTCGCGCTCGATCTGCGCAAGCTGGTCCATCGCCGCCGAGCAGGCAAAGCCGTATTTCTCGCGCACACGCTCGGACGCGATACCCAGCGCCTGCCGCGATCGCGCGACGAAATCTTCCAACGCGTAGGCCTCGCCCGGTGTGAAAAAGTCGCCGATCACGAGCGAAGGCGAATAACAGTTCGCTTCGTCGCCATCTGGCCATTGAATGCGAAAGTGCATGACAGGCATCGCTAATCCTCGAATCAATGAGTAAGCAGAGCGCGCTTCGCGAGGAAACGGCGGTAGGCGTCTACGTGATGCTGCGCGCTCGCGGCCCAGCTAAAGCGCGCGAGCAACGCAGGCACGGCGTGCTCGAAGTCGATACAACTCTCGCTCAACGCTCGCGTTAATGCCACAGCGATCGAGGCCACGTCGAGTGGATCGGCCCAGTAGCAAGTGGTTTCGTCGAGATACTCGGTGAATGGCGCAATCGACGAGGCCACCACCGGCGTGCCGCTCGCGAGCGCCTCCAACACGACGAGACCGAAACCTTCTCGCAACGACACCATTGAGAGAACATCGGCGCATCGAAACAACGCGGGCATGGCAGCGTCTTCGAGCGGACCGGTCACTACGACGCTTTCATGCGGGCCGATGGACAGACCCAACTCGCCTGCGCGTTGCAGCAAGCGGCGGGTATAGGCATCGTGATCAAGCAGACTCGCACCGCCCGCGATAACCAGCTGCGCTTGAGGCACATTGCGGCGCATGGATGCGAACGCTTCGAGCAGCGCCAGTGTGTTCTTGCGTGCTTCGATGCCCCCCACTGCCAGCACGATAGGTCCACCGTCGATGCCGAAACGCTGCCCGATTTGCGCGTCGTGTTGGTCCCGCTGCGAAGAAAAACGCTTCATGTCCACGCCGTTCGGCACAGTGATGGCATTGATGCCATACATGGATTGCATTTCACGCGTCCATGTATCACTCACGCACAACACCTGATCCGCGTCCTGATACGCGCGCCGTTGCCAGGCTGCCAACTTGAGATCGTTGAAATGATCCAGGTGGTGAACCGTACGCATGAAGCCGTGAATGAAGCCCTCCGCTTTCAACTCGGCGAGTGCATTGCCGCTGATGCTGTCCTGCGCGTGCAGCACGTCGAACCCGCTTGCGTCCTGTTCGATGAGTGCTCGCCGGAACGCATCGATCCGCGCTTCGACCATCGCAACGGTATCGGCCTGAGCCAATAAGATAGGTGCATACACCACGCGGCACGCCGGCAGACGAAACAGCGTCTCGCCAGGCGCGGCCGGCACGAACACCGTCACGTCGTGCCCAAGCATCGTCAAAGCCGCCGCCAGTTCCAGCGTATGCACGACGCCGCCGCGCGGATTGACCGAGTGCGTCAGCAAGGCGATACGCAACGCGTTCATTTCGTATCACCCTTCCCGACGATGAACGGTTCGCGCTGAAAGTCCCATAGCGTTGCAACATCGTCCCGCTGATGCATAACAACCTCGCTCGTTGCATCAACGGAACCGATCACCGCACACGCGAGGGCACGCGCGTCGAATTGCCCCTGCACGGCATCGACATGCTCCGGCCGCACGGAAAGCAAATAGCCGAAACTCGGAAAGGCAGTCACCCAGCGCTCCAGCGTCACACCGTCAGGCTTGGGAATGCACGCGAGATCGATCCGCGCTCCCATCTTCGAACATTCGAGCAACATCAGCGCAGTGCCGAGCGTGCCCGCCATGCTGATATCTTTCGCGGCGTCGCACAGACCACTTTCCGCCAGTTGAGGCAGCAGTTCGAGATCGCCGCGCAGACGCTCGGGCGGTGCGTTCACGGAAGCATTCCAGAACGGATACGGTTCTTCGAAACGGCCGCGTAGATCGACTGCCATCATCAGACTGTCGCCCCGTTTCGCGTTGAAGCTCGACAGCAACGCCTTGGCGCGGCCGATAATCGACACCGCCAGTTGCGCCGCGTCGCTGCGCGTATTCGTATGGCCGCCGACAATCGGCACGCCATACGCGACAGAGGCCGCCGCCATGCCCGCCAGCACCTGGTCGGCCGCGCCGATGCCCGGACTCCACAGCGCGTCCACCACCGCCAACGGCCGCCCGCCCATTGCATAGATATCGCTGACGTTGACCATCACGCTGCTGTAGCCGGCGAACCACGGCATGGTGCTCACGAAATCGCTGACCATGCCTTCGATCGCAAAGAGCAGATAGCCGTCGCCATCGGCGAGCGCGGCACAGTCGTCGCCGAGCGCCACGGCTTGCGCGAGATCGTGCGTGCCGCGAGGCAAACGCTTCGCCAGAGAGTCGACCACGTCGACGATATCGGTCTTGTGCCGGAACCCGCGGCTTTCGCGCAAGCCGGCGACGAGATCGGCGACGCTCATGCCCCACTCCGCGCGGGTTCGAGACGACGCGAATACGCTTGCGCTTGCGTGCGCGTGACAAAGCCGCTATTAGGCGTCACGCACGGCGGATAGCGGTCCAATTGCGCCTGCATCAGATGATGCGGTCTGCCGAGCAGGGTTTCCTCCGCGAGCACGTCCCAATACATCGCGCGAAAGAGCGGCACATTCTGGCTCTGCACATGCGCCAGGAACGTCTCACAGCCGAGCGCATGCGCGCTGCTCACGGCGAGACGAATCAGCGTCGCACCGATCTTTCCATGTCGGCGAAACGCCGCATGCACGGCGAGGCGCGAACCGAACCACACGTTGTCGTGATCGCGATGAATGCGTACGGTGCCGACCACCTGCTCCGGCATGCCGCCGAGGCAACTGACGGCGACCAGTTGCTGTGCGTGCTGATCGATATCGTCGCGATCGTCCCCGACGAAAATGCCCTGCTCGACGCAGAACACAGCGCGCCGCAATTTGAACGCCTCTTCGGCTTCCCAATTCAACGTGGTCCACTTGATCCGGAATTCGCCCGGCGCATATGGCGCGAAAACGATGTCACCATCCAGCGCCTCGCCTGCAATCGCTTCACCGAACATGATCACTCCTCGTACGATGACAGCGACGAGCACGCGCCGCATTTGCCACAACCGGCCTTGATATCGCTCGAGCGCATGGCAGCGGCATTGAGCATGCCGCCAAGCGGCTGCAACACCGACTTCATGAATTCAGGCGTGGGCGTCGGATGATCTTCGAGCGGCGTGCCGCTGATCGGCACGAACGGCACGACGAACGGATACACGCCGAGCTCGATTAGTTCGCGCGACATCGTCAGGATGGCTTCCGCGCTATCGCCGAGCCCGGCGAGAATGTAGGTACTGACCTGCCCGCGCCCGAATACGGCCACGGCGGACTCGAACGCTTCCATGTAGCGCGACAGCGGCACGCTCGCCTTGCCCGGCATGATCCATTCGCGCAAAGCGGGCGTCACGACTTCGAGATGCATGCCGAGTGTGTCGATGCCGCTCGCTTTCATGCGCGCGAACCAGCGATCGTCGTCGGGCGGCTCGCATTGCGCCTGGATCGGCAGGTCGACCGCGGCCTTGATCGCGAATGCGCTCTCGCACAGAATCTGCGCGCCACGATCCGGCGTGGGCGGCGTGCCAGTGGTCAACACCATATGCTTCACGCCGTCGAGCAATACGGCCGCGCGCGCCACTTCCGCGAGTTGCTCCGGTGTCTTGCGCGCAATCGTGCGGCCCGCCGCGAGCGACTGCCCGATTGCACAGAACTTGCAACTCTTGCGCCGGCTCTCGTAGCGAATACAGGTTTGCAACACGGTGGTCGCGAGCACGTCCGCACTGTGCAATGCGGCGATATGCGAGTACGGCACGCCGTCTAGCGTCTGCATCGAGTAAAAACGCGGCGCTTTCGGAAAGCTGATGTTGGCGATCGGAATCGTGCCGCGCAGCAGCGCGCTCGAACCACTCGCATCGGGCGTCTGCGCGACGAAGGGCGAGTGCCACGCGGTGCTCGTATGCACGGGCACCATGATCGTCACCCCGTCCACCGTCACCGCCTTGTGGTCAGACGGTCCCGCGCCGCCGCGCCGGCTCGCCGCGCCCGCATCCGGCGAGACGAGCCGCAGACCGGCGGACTGCAATTCAGTCATCAATTGCCGGCTCTGCGCCGACAGCGACTCGCTGGCGCTCATCGCATCCTCCTTCGGTTGAATTGAAATCGGCGCTCGCGGCGGCCGGCCACGCCGGCATCGGCGCCACGGTTTCCGCGGGACGCCGGTTGATCGCGAGGCTCAGCAACTCGGGGCGCGCGTAATGGCCGACCGAATCCATCATGCGTTTGCGCTTGGTGATCAGCGCCATATCGAGGTCGGCGATCACCATGCCTTCGCCTTCGCGCAGCGGCTCGGCAAGATGCTGGCCTTCCGGCGACACGATCGCGGTATTGCAGCCGCCGCGCAGCGCCTTCTGCAAATTCGTATCCGGCGTCACGGACGCAATCTGCGCTTCGGTGAGCCACCCCGTCGCATTCACGACGAAGCAACCCGACTCCAACGCGTGATGCCGGACCGTCACCTCGATCTGATCGGCGAAGATCGGCCCCACCAGCGAACCGGGAAACTGACTGCAATGAATCTCTTCGTGTTGCGTCATCAACGCATAACGCGCGAGCGGGTTGTAGTGCTCCCAGCAGGCAAGCGCACCGACTCGCCCCACCGCCGTATTCGCCACCGTCAAACCCGCTGCGTCGCCCTGCCCCCAGATCATCCGTTCATGAAACGTCGGCGTGATCTTGCGGCGCTTGAGGACGATCCGGCCATCCACGTCGAAGATCAACTGCGTGTTGTAAAGGCTGCCGTGATCGCGCTCGTTGACGCCGAGCACCACCACCATCCGATGCAAACGCGCCTGCTCGGCCACCGCATGCGTCACCGGGCCCGGCACGATCACGGCCTCTTCGTAGAGTTTCATGTGATCGGCGCCGGACGCAACGGGCGGCCGCACGAAAGAGAAGTAGGGGTAATACGGCACGAAGGTTTCGGGAAACACGATCAGTTGCACGCCATCGCGTGCGGCTTTTTCGATTGCCTCGCAGACCTTTTCGAGCGTGCCGCCGCTGCGCTCGAAGTCGGGCGCGATCTGAACCGCTGCGGCGCGCACGACGCGCTTGCCCGTCGATTTTTCGGACATGGTGGTCACTCGCCTTTCGTCAAACCGTCCACGTATGGATGATCAACGCGTTGTCCTTGCGGTGAAGCAACTGGATGTCGAGCACGTCGAGCGGACTGATCGGCCGGATGCCTTCGATCAGCGAGGCTTCCCCGTGGCCATACAGTGCCTGCAGCGCGAAGCGACACGCGTAGACCTTGCCGCCCTCTTCCATGAACTTCATCAGTTGCTTGTTGAAGTTCAGATGGCCGGGAAACGCCTCGTCGCCGAGCGTGGGAAAGCCGCGTTGCAGACCGAGCGTGACGCCCGGTCCATACAGCAGCACCGACGTTTCGAAGCCCTTGCGTTGCAGGCGCGTCGCCTGCAGCAGATTGACGAAGCCGATCGAGCCTTCGAACGCGACCGTGTGAAACGTGACGAGCGCCTTCTCGCCCGGCTCGGCTTTCACGTCTTCGAAGACTTTCTCCTCGTAGTCGACAAGGTAATCGCCTTTCTGATGCAGCGGTTTGTTGACGGCTGGCATGACACTCTCCGATCAGGTTTGCTAAGTAAAAGAGGGCGCGCGTTCAAGCGGTGCGCGCTTCTTCCAATGCAACGGCCGTGCCATTGATCGGCCGCGCGAATGCGATCAATCAGCAATCAATTCCGTCTCGGTTCGAAGTGCGACTCGAAAAAATTTTTGGCGCGAAGGTTGCATACGACTCAGACATACCGCGCTAACACCGTTGGCGCGGCCTTACCGCACCACCCATGTGCGATTCGCGCATAACGACGTGTCGGCATGGTGCAGTCAGTCACCACGGTCGATCAATCCGATCATTGATCGCATGCGAATGCGATCAACTTCTTTCAACGTGAATAGAGACCCGAAGGCAATGAGCAGCCCGACACATCACTGGATCAAGCGTCTCGCCGACATTCGCAAGCCGGCCTATCTGGCGATTCCCGATCTGATCGAAGAAGATCTCGCCACCGGGCGACTGCGTCCGCGCGACCGCTTGCCGGGATTGCGCGATCTCGCCCTGGAACTCGCGCTGAACTACACGACGGTGGCGCGCGCCTACGCCGAAGCACGCAAACGTGGCCTGCTCGATTCGCGCGCCGGCAGCGGTACGTTCGTGCGCGGGCGTACGGCCACCTTGCCGCTCGCAGGCGGCAGCAGCATCGAAATGTCGATGAACACGCCGCCCGAGCCGCCCGATTACGTGATCCGCCTGCGCGAATCCGCCGCGCGACAGATGGCCGATAGCGATCCTTATCAGTTGCTCCGTTATCAGGACTTCGGCGGCTCGGCGACCGACAAGGACGCGGGTGCCGAATGGCTGAGGCGCCGCGTGCCGCATTGCGACGCGCAGAACGTGCTGGTGTGCCCCGGCATCCATAGCGCGCTGGTGGCGCTCGTCTCCCAACTCGCGCGGCCTGGCGGCACCATCTGTCTCGATGCACTTGCCTACCCCGGCATCAAGGCGATCGCCGCGCAACTCGGCGTGCGTCTGCAAGCGTTGCCACGCGACGACGAAGGGCCGCTCGCTCATGCCTTCGAAGCGCTCTGCAAGACGGACAAGCCGAGCGCGTTCTATTGCAATCCGACGCTGCAGAATCCGAGCACGCTGACGCTCACGCACAAACGGCGCGAGGCGCTCGCCGACGTGGCGCTGCGCTACAGCGTGCCGATCATCGAAGACGATGCGTACGCGATGCTGCCGCAGAGCGCGCCCGATGCGCTCGCGAGTTTCGCGCCCGAACTGACGTATTACGTGACCGGTTTGTCGAAGAGCTTCGGCGCCGGTTTGCGCGTCGCGCATCTGCATGCGCCGACGCCGCGGCAAACACAGCGGCTAGCCGGCGCATTGCGCGCCACCACCGTAATGGCGAGTCCGTTCACGGTCACGCTCGCGACGCAGTGGATCGCGGACGGCACCGCCGCGGACATGCTCAACGCGATCCGCAACGAGTCGCGCGCTCGCCAGGCGATTGCCTCCCGCATGCTCGAAGCGTGGCCTTACGAAGCGCATCAGGATGGCTTTCATTTGTGGTTGCCGGTGCCGATGGAAAGCGGCTGGAGCGCGTCCGAACTCGCCTTGCAGTTGCGCAATCAGGGGATCGCCGCCGTGGCGGGCGCCGCATTTTCCACCGATGGCAATCCGCCCAACGCCATGCGCGTCTGTCTCGGCGGATCGAAAACGCGCGACGAATGCGAGGAGGCGTTGCGCATCGTGGCGGAGACACTCGACCATCCGCATCATTTGCATTCTCCAGTCATGTAAGGCGATCGGCGTTATTGTCATACGAATACAGCGCATCACCGGCCGCTTACCAGCGTGCAGCGAAACGCTGTTTCCGCACGCATTGAAAACGCCAACCCGCAAGAAGTATTTCGCCGACAGTCGATACGCCGCCCCGCACGGCTCTCCCGCCGTTGGTGAGCAATTGAAAGCAATCGCCGCTCAAGTCCCACTTGTTGAAGCCGTATACAGCGTGTGAGGCCCCCGCCTCACCGACTCCGGTTCACCGCTCACTCCGAAAGACTCCCGACATGTTCACCTCCATTCGCGCGCGCATCGTCGCCCTGTGCGTCGCTATCGTTGTGGTCGCGCTCGCCGCCAACGCGGTTCTCAACTATGTCGTCGCCAACTCGTACAACGCCGATGCGATCGACAGCAGCCTGACCGCGGTCGAAAGCGGTCACGCGGACGGCATCAGCGACTGGGTCGCCGCCAACAGCCAGATGATCAACTCGTTGCAGGACGCAGTGCTGCAAGCCGATCCGTCCGCCGCGCTGAAGCAGATCGCCGCGGCCGGCAAGTTCACGAACGTGTATGTCGGCTACGCGGACAAGACCGCCAAGTTCTCCGACCCGACCGGCATTCCGCCCGACTACGATCCGACCGGCCGTCCCTGGTACAAGCAGGCCGCCGCGGCGGGCAAGCCGGTGGTGACGCCGCCGTACGTGGACGTGGGCACGGGCAAACTGGTGGTAGCGTTCGCCGCGCCCGTGGTGCGCGACGGCGCGGTGAAAGGCGTAGTCTCCGGCGACGTCGCGATGGACAGCGTGATCGCCAACGTCAAGTCGATTCATCCGACGCCGGCGAGCTTCGGCATGTTGATCGATGCGAGCGGCCATATCGTCGCGCATCCCGACGCGAAACTAACCTTGAAGCCGGTCTCCGACGTGGCGCCGGCCCTGACGAGCGACAAGCTCGCCGCCCTCTTCAGTACCGACCGTCCGCTGGAAATGGACGTGAACGGCAGCACGAAGCTGATGCGTGCCCAAGCGATTCCCGGCACGGATTGGTACGCGGTCGTCGCGCTCGACAAAGCCGAAGCGACGGCCGGCATGCGTTCGCTGCTGACCGCTTCGGTGATCGCGCTGATCGTGATCGCCGGCATCGCCGCCGCGGTCGTGGCGGCGGTCACGGCTGTTTCGTTTCAGCGTCTGTCGAAAGTGCGCGACGCCATGGACGCCATCGGCTCCGGCGAAGGCGATCTCACACAACGCCTGCCGGCCGCCGGCAACGACGAAGTCGCGCAGATCGCGCGTTCGTTCAACACCTTCATCGACAAACTCAGCCACGTGATGCGCCAGATTCGCGACGCCAGCGAATCGGTGCGCGTGGCCGCGAACGAAATCGCGGCGGGCAACGTCGATCTGTCGGGCCGCACGGAATCGGCCGCGGCGAGCTTGCAGCAAACCGCCGCGTCGATGGAGGAAATCACCTCGACCGTCACGCAATCGGCAAGCGCCGCGAAGCAGGCCGACGATACCGCCGTCTCCGCCTCGCAGGTCGCCTCGCGCGGCGGCGTGGTGATCTCCGAAGTGATTGCGACGATGGGCGAGATCCAGCATGCGTCGGTGAAGATCTCCGACATCATCGGCGTGATCGACGGCATTGCGTTCCAGACCAACATCCTCGCGTTGAACGCCGCGGTGGAAGCCGCGCGCGCGGGCGAACAGGGCCGCGGTTTCGCGGTCGTGGCCGGCGAAGTGCGCAGCCTCGCGCAACGCAGCGCGCAGGCGGCGAAGGAAATCAAGGCGCTGATCGAATCGACCGTGGCCAGCGTCACGTCGGGTTCCGGTCAGGTGCGCCAGGCCGGCGAGACGATGACGGAGATCGTCAGCAACGTCGCCAACGTGACGACCATCATTTCCGAAATCACCCAGGCCGCCAACGAGCAGACGCGCGGCATTCAGGAAGTGAACCGCGCGGTCAGCCAGCTCGACGAGATGGTTCAACAGAACGCCGCGCTGGTCGAGGAATCCACAGCGGCCGCCGCCGCGCTGCAAAGCCAGGCCGTGAGCCTCGCAAGCGCGGTGACGCAATTCAAACTCGATTAAACGCCTTACCTGGGACATCGCAGTGACGTTCTATAGAAATCTGAAGATCGCCGTTAAATTGGCGTTGCTCGGCGCGGTGTTGTTAGCCGCGACGATGATCGTGGGTCTGGAAGGCTGGCACGCGTTGTTGAAAACGCATGAGCTGCAAATCCAGTCGGCGCAATCGCTCAGTCAATACGCGCAAGCCGCCGACACGGCGCGCGTCGCGCAGGTCGAGTTCAAGAAGCAGGTGCAGGAATGGAAGGACCTGTTGTTGCGCGGCGCCGATCCGGCTGCGTTCGTCAAGTACCGTGATGCCTTCGGCAAGGAAAGCGGCACGACGCACGCCGCCCTGCTGCGCCTGAAGGATCAGTTGAATGCGTTGGGTGCCAACGTGGACGGTGTCGACAAGGCGCTCGCCACGCATGCCTCGTTGCAGGACAGCTACCTCGATGCACTCAAGCATTACGATGCCGGCGATCCGAACACCGCGCACGTAGTGGACGGTCTCGTGAAGGGCATCGACCGCGCGCCGACGGCCGCGATCGACGACATCGTCGCCACGGTGATGCAGCAGGCGCAAGACTCCAATGTGCGCACGAGCGAAGCGGCGGAACGCTCCTATACGATCGCCACGGTGCTGTTGCTGTCGGTCGTGATCGGTTCGCTCGGCGTCGGTGCATTCGCGGTCTGGTTTCTCAGCCGCAGCATCACGCTGCCGGTCAGGCAGGCCGTGGGCGTCGCGCAGGCGGTCGCAGCAGGCGATTTGCGCGCGGACGTGGCGGTGATGAGCCGCGACGAAACCGGCCAGTTGCTCATCGCGCTCAACGACATGAACCAGCGCTTGCGGCATATCGTCAGCGAGATTCGTGAAGGCGCGACGACGATTTCGTCGGCCACGCAGGAGATCGCGGCGGGCAACCTCGACCTGTCCGCGCGCACCGAACAGCAAGCGGCCTCGCTCGAAGAAACCGCTGCGTCGATGCAGCACTTCACCGACTCGGTTCAGCGCAACGCCGCCAATGCGCGCGAGGCCACGACGCTCGCGCAAACCGCCGCGCAAGCCGCGCGCGAAGGCGGCGCCGTCATGAGCGACGCGGTGCGCACGATGGGCCAGATCGACGCGGCGTCCAAGCGCATCGTCGATATCATCGCGGTGGTGGAAGCGATCGCGGCGCAGACCAATATCCTCGCGCTCAACGCCGCGGTCGAAGCGGCCCGTGCCGGCACGCAAGGGCGCGGCTTCGCGGTGGTGGCGAGCGAAGTACGCAGTCTCGCGCAACGTTCCGCCGATGCCGCGCACGAGATCAAGGCGTTGATTCGCGAGTCGGTCGCCACGATCGACGCTGGCACGCAACTGATCAATCACGCGAGCAATACGATGGACGGTGTGGTGGAAAGCGCCGGCAGCGTGACGCGTATCGTCGAATCGATCGCGACGGCGAGCGTCGATCAGGCAGCGGGTATCGCGGAAGTAAACGATGCCGTCACGCAGATGGACCAGGTGACGCAAAGCAACGCGGCGCTCGTCGAACAGGCAGCCGCCGCGGCCGATGCGGTGCAAAGCAAGGCATCGGGGCTGGTGCAAAGCGTGAGTTTCTTCAGGCTGGGCGCCGCGGCTTGAGGGATCGGCGCCGCGCGGCGCCTGTTGTCGTGTGAGGATGAAGCGGCGCGCAATGCGCCGCTTACGACTCGAAGTCGAGTCCGCCGATCAAAACCAGAGGATCGGCCTGCGTATGCGAGAGAAAATCCAGTTCGCGCGCATGATCCCAGCCTGCAAGCTTGCGCGGCAACGCGGCCAGGTAGCCGGCGAAACGCGACGGCCCTTCCTCGCCCATCAGTCTCTCGATCTCGTCGCTGTCCCAGGTCAGATACAGATTCAACGGATACGGGTAATGTCCCATATCTTCGATGGGCGTTGCATGAATTCGCACGCGTGTGGGACGTCCATGGCCACCGTACGGCAGCACTTCGGTATGCACCGTAGTGGCGAAACAGGCGGCAATCGCCTCGGCGATGCGAGGCGCGAATTGTTCATCGAAACGGGCGGCGCTCTCGGGACGCATCTGTGTCTCCGACTTTTGTGCGTGATGAGCTAGACATCGTAGCACGCGCGGAGGTGCGCGCCGGTTGTGGATCCGCCGCGGCGGCATCAGGGCAATCGCACAAGGCTCATAAGTCGATCAGACTGGCGCGATATCGATCGTCGGTGCAAGCCTTGAGACAGCGGCTCTTCAGTCCTACCCATGAGGACGTATTGCGTTCGAGCAGATTCAGGGCAATACGACGCAGCATCGCGAAGTTCCGAGCCGCGCCCCTTTGAGCAGCAATGCATCGACCAACTCTGGCATCGCCGTGATTGACCGCGCCTATGTCTTCGTCGGCAACCGGACTTCACTATGCCGCATTTCCATTGCATCGCCGGATATTTCAAGTTTTCCATCCGACGCCAGCATCTCGATCCTTCGCGCATAAAAGACATCGGGGACCCCTTTAAGGTGGCCCTTGTTTTGAATCATCGCCATTCCCGCGACCATCGCCACCTTCCGCCAGTCGTGCGTAACATTTTGCAGAATCGCCTCGTCAATCTGAAATAACTGCTTCGAATCCAGGTTGTCCACTAATTGCGCTTGAATCGAAGTTATCGAAGGCGTCTTTTTTTGTTTTCGATCTTTCATTCCAGAAGTCTGCCTTAAAACGGAATAGAGCGTGTTTTTCAAATAGGCGGCCCGGATGATGCAAGAGCCCGCCTGCTCCTAAGTGAACGTTTGCTGCGTCGGTGCGCGGTTGTATTGCCTCAATTACCCCCGCATCGAGCGGGGATGCAACCCATCATACATCTGCGCATTGAGCCGCCCCAGATGTTGCGCATGTCGGGATCATAACGCGCTGTAGAACATAAAGTCCTGCACGCTGCCTTCTCAGCCGCACAGCCGTCAGTGCACTTAGCCGCAGCAAGGATTTTCTTCGGCGTACTGGGCAGATTTGGTCCCGTGTCAAGCGGGTTTGCCCACCGATTGGACTCTCCGTAGTAGAGCCGCTGGGCGACTGGATTGGCCGCTCTCAGATAGCATAGTACACACAAGGGTTCAGTCTGGTTCGCTGCCCCGAGCATACTTTTTGCTGCCCCTACATGATTCGGTGGCGGCCCAGCGGGCGTAATGCCCCTCTCGTAATTGCTGAGCCATGTGTCAATCTCATCACTTGTTATTGCAACGTCAGGCCCTTGGTTGGTTGAAACGGTTGCGGTCCGTGATGACACATCCCCATTCGCTGTGTAGGCGAAATTGACCTTCAATGTGCGCGATACATTTCCGTTGAGCACGCCGGCTTGTTCGCTGTACCAGAAGATAGTCACTCGTCCGCGTGAGTCATAAGCGATACTTGCGGTGAAGCCCGGACCATTGATCTGTGCGGCTCTATGCGCTTGATCCCGAATCGATATTGTTTGAGAGGAAAGATTGATACGATTTGTGCTCTGGCGGAGGCTACCGTACGCGTCCACCACATATGACCATTCTCCCGTTTTGATTCCGTTCTCGTACATCTGAGCGAACAGCAGTAGATTCGTTGGGTCGTAGGCCATCCCATAGGTGCGCGTTTGACCTCCGGCCGTTGACGCATCGAAACCTTTGACACCCGTCGGATCGTCCGTAGACAGTTCGCTAATCCCCGTTGTGTTGCCGTTCGTGTCATAGACGTAAGAACGCATCCATCCAGGGGATGCGATCAACGAGGGCAATAGACTCGTTGCGTCGGCATACCGTATCGAGGTTATGGCAGTGCCAGACGTCGTCGTTCTCACCGATCTTGTCGGACGCCCAGCATCATCGTAAGTATAGGTGGCGCTATCTCCATTGCCCGACGTCTGAGTTAGCAAACGTCGAATTCACTACGGTTGGTCGCTGCATACCAGCGATCAGCGACGACGCGAGAAACGTATATCCTTTGCCGTCTGTAAGTGTGGTCGAACCACCGCCATAGGATAGTTGCACATTCTTTGTCGTGTCGGGATGGCTTACAGCAACAACTCGGCCTTGCTCATCGTATGCCCACGTCGCTGCGCGCGAGCCGCCCTCATCAATGATTCCAGTGAGAACCGCAAGAAATCGCTTATCGTCATAGACGTAGCGGCGTACATTGCCGTCCGGCAACGTAGCGGAAACGAGATTGTTGTGCGTGTCATACCCGTACCGTGTAACAGCACCGGTAGGGTCGGTCATTTGAATGATGCGCTGTTGCGAATCGTAGGCGAGTTGAATCCTCAGATCGATGTTCGGATTGGAACCGGCGGCGTGCTGCCTAATGGATATGAGGAGCCCCGATGCCGGTGCAATGCTCATCGGCGTACTGGAGTCGCTATAGGTGAGACTGGTGGTCATGTTCGTCCGGGTACTGACGGACTGTAGGACGCCCTGAGCCGAATACGTTTCCGTTTCGTCGGTAAGCAGGTCTTTCAGCGTCCACGACGACGACTGCTGCGTTAGGCTCAGCGGCGAACCATCCACGACTCGCCATGCGTCGCCGGACTTCGCAAAGACGACTCGACCTCCCTCCGGTCGGTACGCGCTAACTTGCGGTGGATTTCCGCCCGCATTTGCCAGCCCGAGCTGTCTTTGCCAATTATGGAACCAGCTGACACCAATACCCGCGTCGGTCCTGATAAACGGTGATGACCGATATGAGCGAATGAACTTTAAAGGTGTATCGTCGCCGCTTGCAAAATCAGTTTCCGTTAAGATGGTCACCCCATTTGCCGGAAGGACCGGATCGGCGGCCGCACAATTTTTGTCGGGATCGGCCGGAGAGGGGGTCCCGCACCAGCTCTCAATGAGAGGTCCATTGTTTGGGCAGTTATAGCTACCCATCCCGACTGGGGTATTTGACGTAACGGTTAGAACACACGCAGGCGTACCCGGTGAAGCGCCGGATTTGCCGTAGAGGCCGAGACAAAGCGAGTCGCCACCGTCTGCACTCACATGAGCGCTCATGAGCAAGCAAGCAAGTGCGGTGGCAGTCCGAGCTAGTATTCTTGTTGCCCCGTTAAAACATTCTTCGTAGTTCATCAAGCTCCCAAACCCCAATGCGTGTTAGAAATTGATATTGCCGCCAACACTTCACTAGGTTGAAGCGACCAAGAGAATAGGAGGAATCCTAAATTGCACCTCCGATCAGTTTCCCATTTGCGCACAATCGCATAAGGCGCATAAGCCGAGCAGGCTGGCGCGATATTGACCGACGCCGACTATCCGCTCGCTCGCATGGAAGCCGCGCCTTTGCACCGCTAGCTTGCGCCGGTCCTGCTTCTGAAGAAGGTGGGCGCCGTGGCGCCGATGGGTTCGTACAGCGGCCCGGCCACGGAAATCCTGATACCGGGACGGCAGTCGGTGGGACCGGCGTAATACACTGCGGACGATGGCAAAAGCCGCGCGCCGATGCTCGCCGGAACCGGCGAGGCGGACTGGAAAATTGTGCCCGCGCGTCAAGGCGGCGCCGATGAAATCCGACAGCTATCAGGCGCGCTCGGCCGGGGTAACTACTTCCTAACGCGCTACGCCACTCGCCGCTTTGTCACTGTCAAGCGGCAACTGACGCGACGTCAACGGCCGGGGCGGTGGAAAAGCGAAGGCGACTTCCCGAAACGCAGGCTCCTTCTGTGAAGGCCCCGAAGCACCAATGATGCGTTGATGCGATGCAGAAGAAACCGTAACTGCGGCTTCGCGCTGCCCTCTCGCATCAAACCGTCTTCAGAATCCGCGGCCTCGTTTCGTTCAACACGCTTGCCGGCTCGGGCACCGCATCGGGCGCACTGTCGCCCTTCTCCGTGCGCATCGACAGATAGCGCAAACAGCACACCCGCAAAAACGATGCGAAGTTAGTCGGCATTTCGCCGCGCAGCGCGATCAGTTCGTCGTAGAGCTTCACGGCGAACTGGCTGGTCGTCATGCTCTCGCGCGCGGCGATTTCGTGTAGCACGTCCCAGAACAGATTCTCCAGCCGGACCGTGGTGATCACGCCGTGAATGCGCAACGAGCGCGTGCGCGATTCATACAGGATCGGATCGGCGTTGATGTATATCCCACACATAACGTTCACTCCCGGTTTCCAGGCGCGCGCGCCGTGGCGCTTTTCATGCGGCCACGGCGCGCCGCCCGCCTTCGTCAACATACGCCGGCATCCAGCGCTCGACAATCGCATCGAACCCGAACGCCGCTCCTGCCCCGTCGAACCGCTTTACACCGCGCGTTTGTTCATCTGCCCCGCGATGTGATCCGCCTGGCGAATCGCCAGCGTGACGATCGTCAAGGTCGGATTTTCCGCCGCTCCGGTGGTGAACTGGCTGCCATCCGAAATGAACAGGTTCGACACCTCGTGCGTCTGGCCGAAGCGGTTGCACACGCCGTCTTCTGCGCGCGCGCTCATGCGGGCGGTGCCGAGGTTGTGCGTGGACGGATACGGTGGCACGCGATATACCGTCTTCGCGCCCGCCGCTTCGTACACCGCGGTGCCCTGCTTGTATGCGTGCTCGCGCATCGCTTCGTCGTTCGGATGATCGTCGAAGTGCACGTTGGCGACCGGCTGGCCGTATTGATCCTTCACGTCCGTATTCAAGGTCACGCGATTGCTCTCGCGCGGCATATCCTCACCGACGATCCACATGCCGGCCGTGTACGCGTATTGATC
Organism: Paraburkholderia sp. RL18-101-BIB-B; assembly: GCF_046026985.1. NCBI lineage: Bacteria > Pseudomonadati > Pseudomonadota > Betaproteobacteria > Burkholderiales > Burkholderiaceae > Paraburkholderia > Paraburkholderia sp. RL18-101-BIB-B. The sequence continues at coordinate 40,341 of NZ_JARESV010000023.1, read as the reverse complement.
CATCGCCTGGGCAAATGTCGGCCCCCACGCGCCCGGGTTGAGGAAGGCCGCGTAAAACGGCAGGCCGAGCGAAACGGTCTCCATGTGGTAACCGCCCGCGAAGCCGCGCTGCGGATTGAACACCGCTTCGTCCTCGATGATGCCGGCCATCGTGGTGCCCTTGAACATATCCACCTTGTCGTTGAACACCGCATACACCGAGCCCGTGGTGTGACGCATGTAGTTGCGGCCCACCTGCCCCGAGCCGTTCGCTAGCCCCTGCGGGAATTTGCTCGAATGCGAGTTCAACAGAAGCCGCGGTGTCTCGATCGAATTGCCGGCCACCGCGACGATACGCGCCTTCTGCCGCTGCAATTTGCCCTTATCATCGTAGTAGAGCACCTCCTTCGCCTTGCCACGCGCATCGGTTTCAATGCGCACCACGTGGCCCTGCGTGCGCAACTCGAGATGACCAGTCGCCTGCCCGCGCGGCAACTCGGTGTAGAGCGTCGACCACTTCGCGCCCGTGCGGCAGCCCTGAAAACAGAAGCCACGCTGGAAGCAATGCGCGCGGTCGTCGCGCACCACGCTATTGATCGCCATGTGGCCGGTATTGCATTCCTTGTAGCCGACCTTCATCGCGCCGGCCGACATCACCTTGAAGTTGTTGTTGCCCGGCAGGCCCGGCAGACCGTTGGTGCGCGTCACGCCCATTTTCTGCGACGCGCGGTCATAGTACGGATCGAGCTCTTCGCGCGTGAGCGGCCAGTCGAGCAGGTTGGCGTCCTTGATATTGCCGTAGGTCGTCTTCACCTTGAACTCGTACGGCTGGATGCGCAGGCTCGCGCCGGCCCAGTGCGCGGTGGTGCCGCCCACAGTCTTGCAGATCCACGCGGGCAGATTCGGAAAGTCCTTGGCGATGCGCCAGGAGCCCGACGTGGTGCGTTTGTCGAGCCATGACAGCATCTGGAACGCGCCCCATTCGTCAGTCGTGAAATCGGCCTGCGTATGCAGCTTGCCCGCTTCCAGCACCACGACGTTGATGCCCTTCTGTGCCAGTTCGTTGGCGAGCGTGCCGCCGCCCGCACCCGAACCGATGATCACGACGACCTTGTCGTCGTTGTGCGAAAAACGCACCTTGTTGTTGTCCTGATTCATGTCTTGTCTCCGCTGTCGACCAGAGTTGGCGCTTTAGCGCCTTACTCTGGTCCCATGCACTCGCATCGACCAGAGTTGGCACTTCAGCGCCTTACTCTGGTCCCATGCACTATGTTTGCCGTCGTGGCGATTAGCTATCCGTTGGAATCGGGCCGCTGGCGGCGGCCGGCGGATTGGGCAGCCACGAGAGACTGTTGAATCCTTTGTTCAGATAGCCGCCGTCGCCTTCCGACGCACCGTAGCCGAAGTGCGCATACGCCATGGTGTTGGCATACAGCGAGACCACCGCGGTGCTGCGTATCGTGTTGAAGAAGGGCGTGCCCGCGAGCGACGCGACGTCTTTCGCCTGGTCGGAAGGCGTGCGCTTGAGCCAGTCCGAGCCGGCTTGCGCGTCGAGCTGTTTGACGCCGTCCGCGAGTTGCTGGCGCACCGCCGGATCGGCTTTCGCTTTCGCGTCGAGGTCCTTGACCACGAGCGCATAGACCGCGTTGTCGAGCGTGGGGTGCGGATAGAGCTGCCGCGTGAAGGCCAGAATCACTTCGCCCTGGTGCGTGTCCAGCCCTTGCAGCTCGAGCGCCCAGGCGCGGCTCGGTGCGAGCGTCGACAACACCGACGAGAACGCCAGCGTGCCCATCAGCACACCCGTGCCTCTCAATAGCTCGCGCCGCGTGAGCGGAATCCGCAACGCGGCCGCGGCCGCCTTCGCCGCGCGATGTTCGTCGCCGGTTTCATGGGAATGTTCATGGGGATGCGCATGCTCATGACCAAGCGCATGACGTGCGTGATCGGACGTGACGATCGGGATGATCGCTGTCTTCATGTCTGTCTCCTTTGTCGACCCGAGTTGGCGCTTTAGTGCCTACTCGGGTCCCATGCAAGGTTGCTTGTGGGGTATTGCAACTATGCGCGGCGGCCGCCTGGATTGCTTTTACTATTGATAGTGGCCGTAGCGTTCCAGCACTTCGATCTTGTAACCGTCCGGGTCCTGAATGAAAAAGTAACGCGCCAGCAACTCGCCGTTGTCGTTGTGAAACTCGCGCAGATCGTTGGGCGTCATGCCGAGATCGAGCAGACGCTGCCGTTCGCTTTTCGCATCGTCCACGCAAAACGCGACGTGACCGTAGCCGTCGCCATGCGAATACGGTTCCTCGCGGCCTTTGTTCCAGGTGAGTTCTATTTCGGCGTCCGCTTCCGCGTTGCGCAAATAGACGAGCGCGAAGTCCGGAAAGTCGAGCCGGTGCGATACGTCGAAGTTGAAAGCCTTTTGATAGAACTGCAGCGAGCGCGGCAGATCGTGTACACGGATCATCGTGTGAATGAGTTTGGCCATCGGTGTCTCCTCCTGTTTGAATCAAGTTTAGGAGGCCGCCCACGCGAGTGGTAATGCACGGCTAAATCGCGCCAGGGACTTGCCCTATGTTGCGAGAGCGTCGTTTGCGGGGTTTTCGTTCGCGCGTCGACGGCGCAAACAGCGACGGACAGGGCGCCGCGTCAGGTTGCATTGCAGCACACCTAGCGGTTCGAGCGAGCACGCGCCGAATGGCATTAGGCAAAACCCGACCTCGACGTTGTGCTAACGCGTATCCGGTGAAGCCCATTCGTTTTTGCCTCGTGGCCATGCACACGCGCCTCGAGTTTCCCTAAGATTCGGTTGGTGTCTTCTTGAATGCTGTGGAGCGTAGTGCGTTATGGAATTCGATACGAAAGTCGCGATCATCGTGCTGGACGATCTCGCTGTCTGGCAAAAGCTCAATGTGACCGCGTTTCTCGCGACGGGCATCGCCGGCGCCGCACCGGAGGCGATGGGCGAGCCGTACGAGGACGCGGCGGGCCGCCGGCACGCGCGTCTGCTCGGCCAGCCGATGATGGTGTATCAGGCGGACAACGCGGGTTTGCTGCGCGCGTTTCGCCAGGGCATCGAACGCGAATTGACGCGCGCCGTGTATGTGCGCGCGATGTTTGCGACCGGCCACGATCAGGCGAACCGCGAGGTGTTCCGCGCCGAACCCGCCGATGCGCCCGACCTCGTCGGCATTGCCGTGCGCGGGCCGAAGAAGGCGGTCGATAAAGCCGTAAAAGGTCTCTCACTGCATGCGTGACACGCCGTGCCGCTGTCGCGTTCAGAGTTCAGGACTCGGGCCGCGCTCCAGATAGGTGGTCAGCGCGATGTAGCTGCGCGTGCCGGTAAAGCCTTCGATCGCATGAATGCGCGCGAGCAGTTGTTCGAGCGATTGCGTATCGCGCGTGCGGACCTTGAGCAGCATGGCGCTCTCGCCTGTCACGGTGTGAATCTCCTCGACGTCCGATAGCTCCTGCAGTGCCAGCAGTTGCCGCGTCACCGCCCAGCTCGTGGTATCGACATGCACGAACGCGAGCAATGGACGGTTGAGCCTCGCGGCGTCGAGCGCGGCGACGGTGGCCTTGATCACGCCATCCTTCTTCAACCGCCGGGCGCGTTCGTGGACCGCGGGCGCCGACAGAAACAGCAGCTTGCCCAGTTCGGCGTAAGTCCGCGTGGCGTCTTCGGCGAGCAGCGCGAGCAGCTTGCGGTCGGTGTCGTCGAGCGAGGCCGGGCCTGGTTGGGTGCCCGGCGTCCGGAGCGCCTTGCCGCTGCGAGTCGAGGGTGGACGTGGGCCGGTGCTCATCGTTTTGCGGTGGGATTGTCCCCGTCTTCTCCGAGTCCCTCGCGCAACGCTTTGCGGATCACCTTGCCGGTCGCCGTCAACGGCAGGCTGTCGACAAAGCGGATCTCGCGCGGATATTCATGCGCGGCGAGACGCGTTTTGACATGCTGCTGGATCTCGCGCACGAGCGCCTCGTCGCCGACAAAGCCGGCGTTCAGCACCACGAACGCCATCACGATCTCCGTGCGTTCGCGATCCGGCGCGCCGATCACGGCCGCCATCGAAACAGCCGGATGACGCAGCAACGAATCTTCGATCGAAGCCGGCCCGATTCGATAACCGGCGCTCGTGATCACGTCGTCGCCACGACCGACGAAGCGGATGAAGCCGTCCGCGTCGCGCGTGCCGAGGTCGCCGGTCACCAGAAACTTGCCGCGGAATTTCTCGCGGGTCGCCGCCTCGTTGCCCCAGTAGCCGAGGAACATGACCGGATCGGGCGCGGCCACCGCGATATCGCCGATTGCGCCCGGCGGCAGTTCGTTGCCGTCCATATCGACGATGGCGACATGATGCCCCGGCACCGCGCGGCCAATCGCGCCGAAGCACGGCTCGAACAGCGCCGCGCACGACGACAGCACGACGTTGCATTCCGTCTGCCCATAGAACTCGTTGATCGTCACGCCCAGCGCCGCGCGGCCCCAGCCGATCAACTCCTCGCCGAGCGATTCGCCGCCGCTTGCCACCGAGCGCAACGCGAGGTTCCAGCGTTCGGGATGTTCGACGCCGCGCATCATCTTCAGCGCGGTCGGCGGCAAGAACCTGTGCGAGACCGCATGACGCGCCATCAGATCGAACGCGGACTGACCGTCGAATTTCGCAAAGCGGCGCGCCAACACCGCGACGCCGTGATGCCATGAAGGCAGCAGCACGTCGAACAGGCCGCCGATCCACGCCCAGTCAGCCGGCGTCCACATCAGCGTGGCGTGCGCGGGAAAGCCCTGCTGCGACATCTCGACACCCGGCAGATGACCCAGCAACACGCGATGCCCGTGCAGCGCGCCCTTCGGTTTGCCGGTCGTACCCGATGTATAGATGATGACCGCCGGATCGTCGGCGCCGGTGTCGGCGGGCGTGAAGCTGGCCGATGCGCTGTTCAGCGCCTGCCAGAATGAACGCAAGGGTACTTGCGGATCGGCGCTGTCCTGATCGATATCCACGCTGAAGACACTGCGCAATGCCGGCAACGCCGCGCGGATTTCATCGACCTTCTGCACGCCGCCTCGATCGGTAATCAACGCTACAGCACCGCTATCGCCTAGCCGGTGTTCGATCGCGTCGACGCCGAATAGCGCGAAGAGCGGCACGGCCACCATGCCGGCCTTGTAGGCGGCGAGATGCGCGATCGCCGTTTCGATCGATTGCGAGAGGAAGATGCCGACGCGGTCGCCGCGTTGCGCGCCCGCTGCGAGCAACGCATTGGCGAAGCGGTCGGACAGCGCCTTCAACTGGTCGAACGTATAGCGTGTGGCGTTGCCCTCGGCGTCTTCGTAGATCAGCGCGAGGCGGCCCGAACCGTCGGCCCATTTGTCGCATACGTCGACGCCGATGTTGTAGCGCGCCGGGATGTGCCACGCGAAGTTTGCCGCGAGCGTTTCGTAGGTCTGGCCGTCGAGATTCATCGTGTCTGCTCCTGCAAGCCCGTCGGCGGTTGATAGCGCGGGAAGCCGTTATATTCGATCGTACGCTGCGCTTCAGCGAGCGGCCATGAATGGCGCGCGTTCGGCACACCGCCGTCGACACGGATCACCGTGCCGTTGATGAACGCGGACGCCTCGGACAACAGAAAGACCGCCGCGCTGGCGAGTTCGGATTCGGTGCCGAAGCGCTGCAGCGGAACCTTGTGTTTCAGCGTGCGCAGCAACGCCTGATACTCGTCGTTGTAGCTGTCCATGCCCGCGGACGCAATCCAGCCGGGCGCGACCGCGTTGACTCTGACGCCCGCGTGGCCCCATTCGCATGCGGCCGTTTCCGTGAAGTTCCATACACCGGCGCGCGCCGCGCCTGAATGCCCCATGCCGGGCATGCCGCCCCAGATGTCGGCCAGCATGTTGACGATCGCGCCGCCGTGGTTTTGCATCCATTGGGTATAGCACTCGCGGGACATCAAAAACGTGCCGTGCAGATTGTTGCGCACGACCGCGTCCCAGCCGTTCAAGGAGATCTTTTCGAGCTTGGCGGGGAATTGGCCGCCTGCGCAGTTGAAGAGACCATCCACGCGGCTTAAATCCGTGATGATCGAAGCGATCGTTTCACGGACCTGTTGCTCGTTGCGGATGTCGCAGGAGTAAAGCTTGTGGCCGTTGGCGGAGGACGGATGATCCTCGGCCAGTTCGGCTTGCACTGCTTTCAGCTTGTCCTCGCTTCGGCCGACCAGCGCCAGGGTCGCCCCTAAGGACGCGAGTTCGTGAGCCGTGCATCGGCCGAGCCCGCTGCCTGCGCCGGTGACGATGATCACCTTGCCGGCGAAAAGACCTTCGCGGAAAACTGAACGGTAGCCGTTTGACGGCGGTGAGGTACTCGACGAAGCTGCGGGCATTCGGGTGTCTCCTCCATGTGCTGCGCTTTCGATGTTTTCTGAGTTTAGCTCAAGTTTCATCCGCGCGTTGCGCACGCCTGCAATTTTTGTTTCCTCTACCACGCCATTAGCATTGAAACAATCTTTGAGCCAGACTCAATTCGCGCTCACTCAACGGCCCGCCTATCCCTTTCGATGAACGTCTCCTCCCTCTCCCGTCGCGTGCCCGTGCAGACGCGTTCCGAACAACAACTCAAGGCGATTCTGGAGGCGGCCTGGCTCGTGTTTTCCGAAGTCGGCTTTGCATCGGCCACCTTGACGGAGACTGCCGGGGACGTCGGCGTGTCGCAGGCGACGATCTTCACGTACTTCGCCAGTACGCGCGATCTCTGCGTTCGCGTGCTCGGCAATCGATACGACGAGATCATCAGTCAGGTTGAAAACAAATTGCCGCTGATCGCGGGCACGTGCAACAGGTTCGCGCATTTGGTGCGGATGCACCTCTACCGGCTGACCGTCGACGGCACCGGTTTATGCGCGCTCATTCTTTGCGAAGGGCGCGAGAAGCGCAGGAGGCCGCGTTGCGGCAGTTTCGCAACGAGGTCATCGGGGCGGTGAAGCGGTTCGAGGCGGCGGGTTGGAAGTGAGCGGGCGGCGCTTACGGGTCGACATGATGAATGCACGAGCGGCTAGGACTGCAGAAAGGGAAAGACGCGTTCGAGCAGCAACTCGGGCGCTTCCTCGGGAATGTAGTGACCGCACGGCAGCGCTGCGCCGCTCACATGGTCCGCCCATTGCCGCCATTCGGCGAGCGGCTCGAAGCATTGCTCGATCACGCCTTGCGCGCCCCACAACGCCAGGAATTCGCATTCTATCTTCCGCCCTTCAGCGAGCGACGCGCGGTCATGATCGAGGTCGATTGTGATGCTCGCGCGGTAGTCCTCGCAGATGCCATGCGCGGTGCCGGGGTCGCTCAGACAGCGCAGATACTCGGCGTAGGCCGCGTCGGTGAACGGCGCGAGGCCGGCGCTGCGCGCGCCGATGGTCTGCTTCAGATAGAGATCGGGGTCCGCGCGAATCAGGGTCTCGGGAAACGGCGCGGGACGCACGAGAAAGAACCAGTGCCAGTAAGCGCGCGCGAAGTCGAACGAGGTTTGTTCGTACATCGCGAGTGTCGGCGCGACGTCGAGCGTCACGAGTCGCGTCACCGTCTGCGGATGATCGAGCGCCATGCGAGCGGCCACGCGCCCTCCGCGATCGTGACCGATCACGGCGAAACGGTCGAAACCTTGCGCGCGCATCAGCGCGACCTGATCGGCGGCCATGCGGCGCTTCGAATAGTTGCCGTGATCGTGCGTGCCCTGCGGTTTGCCGCTGTCGCCGTAGCCGCGCAAATCCGCGGCGATCACTGTGAAGTGCTGCGCCAGCGTCGGCGCGACCTTGTGCCAGATCGCGTGGGTCTGCGGATGACCATGCAACAGCAGCAAAGCCGGCCCGTTGCCGCCGCGAATCGCGTTGATGTGGATGCCGTCGACCTCCGCCGACGCGTCTGTGAAATCTGTAAACATCGTTGCCTCCCATGTTTGGATGAAGTCTAATTGATGCCTGCAGCGATATGGTTTCGCCTAAGGCAATCCGGAATTAACTTTTTGGAACGAATCGATGGACGGCTTTTCCGACCTGAATCTGTTCGCGCTGGTGGCTCGCCACCGCAACCTCGCCGCGGCCGCGCGCGAACTCGGCGTCACGCCGCCGTCCATCAGCAAGCGGCTCGCGCAGATCGAACAGCGCCTTGGCGTGCGGCTCGTGAACCGCACCACGCGGCGCGTGAGTCTGACGGCGGAGGGTGAAATTTATCTGACGAATGGCTCGCGCATCCTCGACGACCTCGCCGAACTCGAACAACTGGTCACGCAAAGCCGCGCCGAACCGGCCGGTCTATTGCGCGTGAATGCGTCGTTTGGCTTCGGACGCGCGCATATCGCCCCGGCGATTTCGCGTTTCAGCGAGCGTTTCCCGTCGATGAAGGTTCAATTGCATCTGACGGACCGGCCGATCAGTTTGCAGGAAGAAGGCTTCGATCTCGGGATTCGTTTCGGCGAAGTGCCGGATGCGCGCATCAACGCGCGCTTGCTGCTGAAGAATCAGCGTGTCGTGTGCGCGTCGCCGGCTTATGTGAAACGGCACGGCGCACCGCTGATGCCGCACGATCTCACGCGCCATGCCTGCCTCGTCTTACGCGAAAACGAATCGGCGTACGGCACGTGGCATCTTTCGCGCGGCAAGAAATCGGAGACGGTGAAGGTGGATGGTCCGTTGAGCAGCAACGACGGCAGCGCGGTGCTGAAGTGGGCGCTCGACGGCCGCGGCGTCGCCGTGCGTTCGGCGTGGGAAATCGCCGGACATCTACGGCGCGGCGAACTGGTACCGCTCTTGACCGAGTGGACGCTGCCGAACGCGGATATTCACGCCGTCTATCTGGAGCGGCACCGTCTGTCGGCCAAACTGAGAACGTTTATCGACTTTCTCGGTGACGAGTTGCGCGAGAGTGTTCAGGCCATGTAGCGTGACGTGGCTTGAAATGACACGTTCGACTCACCCTGCCCGTTTGCTCCGCTGTTGCGCCCGGCTGGCCCGCCAGCGCAAGAGAACGCTGATGAGTGCGGCAAAGGCGGCAGTCGCCGCGTAACCGGCGAGGCGAATCATGTCTTCACTCGGCAAGCGGGAGATCAACAGAACGACTACGGCGAGTGCCAGCACGGCTAGAAGTCCGATGATCCATTTCATCTCTTGTCTCCGCGACCACGGTTGTGAAGTGACGCGCCGCTGTTTTGCGTAGCGTACCTGCGCGAAACACAAGATGAACGTCGTCGTTTACGTGGGCAAACCTCTCCCCGTGCCGTGCGCCTGCTGCAAAATGAAATCGATGAATGTCGATGCTGCGCGCGTGTGATGCCGGTTCGGCATATACAGCATGTACATATGCGTGCCGAAGATGCTCAAGCGCCATTCATCGAGCGCGGTCACCACGTCGCCACGGCGCAGATCGTCCTGCACCACATAGTCCGGCACGAGGCCCACGCCGAGGCCGGCGAGCACCGCCTGGCGCAAGAACAGAAAGTTCTCGGAGATGAGGCTCGGCTCCAGCAGCACTTCATGCCGTTCGTCGCGCAAATAAGCGGCCACGCGTAGCTGCCTGCCGACCACCGCCGCTGTGATCAGTGGCGCCGTGCCGAGGTCGTCGAGGCGCTGCGGCATGCCGTGCCTTTGCGCAAAGTCCGGTGACGCGCACGCCACATACCGCACCGGACCCATGTCTCGCGCGACCAGGTTTTGCGGCGGCTCGGACATCACGCGCACGGCGATATCGACTTCATCGCGCATCAGGTCTTCGACGCGGTTCTCGAACATCACATCCAGCACGATGCCCGGATACAGCCGCTTGAACGCGATCAACCAGTCCGACATGACGAGTTGCCCGTAACCGCTCGGCACGCTCAGCCGCACGCGCCCTTGCAGGCTTTGCCCGAGCGTGGTGACGGATTCACGCGCGGCAAGCAGCGCGTTCTGGATCGTGCGGCCATGCTCGTAGAGCTGCAGGCCGATCTCGGTCGGTTCGACGCGGCGCGTGGTGCGCCTCACCAGTTGCAGCCCGATGGAGCGCTCCAGCTGGTTCAGGTGGTAGCTCACGTTCGCGCGGCTCATTTTCAGCCGGCGCGCGGCTTCGCTGAGATTGCCCGCGTCGAGAATGTCCACCAGCAAGGTCAGGGAATTGACGTCCATGGCGGCACCTTTGTCAAAGAAATTTTGACAGTCTGTCAACCGTCCATGTAATTGTCAATAAACCTTGACCGACCCACAATCGGGACATTCGCCAGACCCGGCATGCTTTGCCACGCAGCCGATCACAATCAGGAGACAACACATGACCCCCACCCCTTCGGCCGATGTTGTGACGCGCGAATTGCGCGGCAGGGTGCTGCTCGTAACGATCGACCACGCGCCGGTGAACGCGCTTTCAGCCGACGTGCGGCGCGGCCTGCTCGCCGCCGTCGAGGCCGCGGACGCCGACAAGGCCGTGGAAGCCGTGCTGATCGTCGGCGCGGGACGCAATTTCATCGCCGGCGCGGACATTCGCGAGTTCGGCAAGCCGCCGGTGCCACCCTCACTGCCGGACGTGTGCAATCGCATTGAAGCGTGCACGAAGCCGGTGGTCGCCGCGATTCACGGCGCGGCGCTCGGCGGCGGCCTGGAAGTGGCGCTCGCGGCGCATTACCGGATTGCCGTCGACGGCGCGAAGCTCGGCTTGCCCGAAGTGCAACTCGGCCTGTTGCCGGGCGCGGGCGGCACGCAGCGCACGCCGCGTTTGATCGGCGCGCAGGCCGCGCTCGATCTGATCCTGAGCGGCCGTCATGCTAGCGCGAAGGAAGCCCTGACGATCGGTCTGATCGACCGCGTCGGCAGCAGCGACGACATCCTCGCCGAAGGTCTCGCCTACGTGCACGAGTTGCTGGCCGCCCACGCGCCAGCGCGCCGCACGCGTGATGCCGCGGCACTCGGCGATCACGCCGCGAGCCTCGCCGCCGTCGCCACGGCGCGTGCGGAAACCGTGAAGAAATCGCGCGGTCTGTTCTCGCCGCTGAAAATCGTCGACGCCGTCGAGGCCGCCATCGAACAGCCTTTCGACGAGGGTCTGCGGCTTGAACGCAAGCTGTTCCTCGAATGCATCGACAGCCCGCAGCGGGCCGGCCTAATTCACGCGTTCTTTGCCGAGCGCGAAGTGCTCAAGGCGCCGGAAACGCGTGATGCCAAATCGCGCGCGCTGAACACGATCGGCGTGGTGGGCGGCGGCACGATGGGCGCGGGCATCGCCGTCGCGGCGCTCGACGCCGGCCTGCCGGTGACGATGATCGAACGCGACGACGCGTCGCTCGCGCGCGGCCGCGCGCACATCGAGAAAGTCTATGACGGGCTGATCGCCAAAGGCCGCATGAGCGCGGAGAAGAAGGCCGCGCTCATGGCGCGCTGGAGCGGCAGCACGTCGTACGATGCGCTCGCCGACGCCGACCTCGTAATCGAAGCCGTGTTCGAAGACCTCGGGGTCAAACAGGCTGTGTTCGCTGAACTCGATCGCGTCTCCAAAGCGGGCGCGGTGCTCGCGACCAACACGTCGTATCTCGACATCGACGCGATTGCGGCGAGCATTTCGCGTCCCGCCGACGTGATCGGCCTGCACTTCTTCTCGCCCGCCAACATCATGAAGCTGCTGGAAGTGGTGGTGCCGAAACAGGTCAGCGCCGACGTGGTCGCCACTGCGTTCGAGCTGGCCAAGAAGCTGCGCAAGACGCCGGTGCGCGCGGGCGTGTGCGACGGCTTCATCGGCAACCGTGTGCTGGCCGTGTATCGCAGCGCCGCGGACGCCATGATGGAAGACGGCGCCTCGCCCTATCAGATCGACGCGGCCGTGCGCGCCTTCGGCTTTCCGATGGGCCCGTTCCAGGTGGTGGATCTGGCAGGCGGCGACATCGGCTGGGCGGCACGCAAACGGCGCGCGGCCACGCGCAATCCCGCGGCACGTTATGTGCAAATCTCCGATCGTTTGTGCGAGCGCGGCTGGTTCGGCCAGAAGACCGGGCGCGGGTTCTATCTGTATCCCGAAGGATCGCGCAGCGGCACGCCCGATCCGGAAGTCGAGTCGATCATCGACGCCGAGCGCGCACGCGCCGGCGTCACGCCGCGCAGCTTCACCGATGAAGAGATCATGCGCCGCTACATGGCCGCGATGATCAACGAGGGCGCCAACGTCGTGCATGAGCGGATCGCGCTGCGGCCGTTGGACGTCGACGTGACGTTCCTGTACGGCTACGGCTTTCCGCGCTATCGCGGCGGTCCGATGAAGTACGCGGACATGGTCGGCCTGCCGAAAATCCTCGCCGACATCCATGAGTTCGCCAAGGAAGATCCGCTCTTCTGGCAGCCTTCGCCGCTGCTCGTCGAACTGGTGGAACGCGGCGCCGATTTCGCGAGCCTGAACCAGAGCGTCTGAAACGGCGCATCATCATCGACGTGCATCATGATGACCGGCCGCCCCGCGCGCCGGTCGCTCTACCCTATCCGGACGAACCCGCCATGGATCTGAACTTCACTCCCGAGGAAGAAGCCTTCCGCGCCGACGTGCAGGCCTTTCTGCGCGACAAACTCCCGCAGCGTCTCGCCGACAAGGTGCACGGCGGGCGCCGTCTCACGCGCGACGACATGGCCGAGTGGCACGCGATTCTCAACGCGCAAGGCTGGCTCGCCAATCACTGGCCAAAAGAGTATGGCGGCCCGGGTTGGAACTCGGTGCAGAAATTCATCTTCGAAAACGAATGCGCGCTGGCCGGCGCGCCGCGCGTGGTGCCGTTCGGCGTCAACATGCTCGGCCCGGTGCTGATCAAATACGGCAGCGAAGCGCAAAAGCGCCATTGGCTGCCGCGAATTCTCGATGGCTCTGACTGGTGGTGCCAGGGCTATTCGGAACCGGGCGCCGGCTCGGATCTCGCCTCGGTCAAAACCACCGCCGTGCGCGGCATGGATGCGCAAGGCGAGCACTACATCGTCAATGGACAGAAGACGTGGACCACGCTCGGCCACTTCGCGAACATGATCTTCTGCCTCGTGCGCAGCGCCACGGACGTGCGCAAGCAGGAAGGCATCAGCTTCCTGCTGATCGACATGAAGACGCCGGGTGTCGAAGTGCGCCCGATCATCACGCTCGACGGCGAGCACGAAGTCAATGAAGTGTTCCTCACCGACGTGCGCGTGCCGGTCGAAAACCTGGTCGGTGAAGAGAACAAGGGCTGGACCTACGCCAAGTATCTGCTCACGTACGAGCGCACCAATATCGCGGGCGTCGGCTTCTCGGTGGCCGCGTTCAACCGCCTGCGCAAGATCGCCGCGAAACAGCGGCGCAACGGCCGGCCGCTCGCGGAAGATCCCGCGTTCGCGGCGCGCATGGCGCGTGTCGAGATCGATCTGGAGAACATGAAGACCACCAACCTGCGCGTGATCGCGGCGGTGGCGGGCGGCGGCGTGCCCGGCGCCGAGAGTTCGATGCTGAAGATTCGCGGCACCGAGATCCGTCAGGAAATCTCGTCGCTCACGCGTCGCGCGATGGGTCCGTACGCGCAGCCGTTCGTCGAGGAAGCCTTGCACGACGGCTTCGAAGGCACGCAGGTCGGCCCCGACGAAGCGGCGAGCGCCGCCTCGCTGTACTTCAACAATCGCAAGCTGTCGATCTTCGGCGGTTCGAACGAAATCCAGAAGAACATCATTTCCAAAATGATCCTTGGACTGTAAGAGGCGCACGTCATGAATTTCCAGCACACCGAAGACCGCCGCATGCTGGCGGATACGCTCAACCGTTTTGTCAGCGAGCAATACGGCTTCGCGACGCGCGACCGGGTCGCGCAGTCGGCGGAAGGTTTCAGCCGCGAGTTGTGGAGCCGCTTTGCGGAGCTCGGCACTATCGGCGCACTGTTCGATGAAGCGGACGGCGGTTACGGTGGCGGCGGCTTCGATATCGCCGTGGTGTTCGAGAGCCTCGGACGCGGGCTCGTGGTCGAACCGTTTCTGGATACGCTGATTGTCGGCCGCGCCGTTGCGCGGAGCGGCAGCGAGGCGCAAAAGGCCGCGCTTGGGGAATTGATCGACGGCTCGCGCATCGTCGCACTCGCGCACGGCGAGCCGGACAGTCACTATGAACTGTCCCGCGTGACGACGCGCGCGCAGCGCAGCGGCGATACGTGGCAACTGAATGGCGCGAAAGCGGTGGTTCAGCACGGCGAACACGCTTCGCTCTTTCTGGTCTCGGCGCGCACGCGCGGTGACGACGATAGCGAAGCAGGCGTGACGCTCTTTCTCGTGCCGCGCGAGGCGGCCGGTGTCAGCGTGCGCGGCTATCGCAAGATCGACGGCGGACGCGCGGCCGAAGTGACATTCGACAACGTCACGCTCGGCGACGACGCGTTGCTCGGCACGGCAGACGCGGGCTTCGCGACGCTCGAATACGCGATTGGCTGCGGCGTATTGGCTCTGTGTTCCGAAGCCGTCGGCGCGATGGATGTCGCCAAGGACTACACGCTCGACTATCTGCGCACGCGCAAGCAGTTCGGCGTGCCGATCGGCAGCTTCCAGGCGTTGCAGCATCGCATGGCCGACTTGCTGCTGGAGATCGAGCAGGCCCGCTCGGCGGTGATCAACGCGGCGGCGGCGCTCGGCGCCGAACGCAAGGTGCGGGAGCGCGCCGTGTCGGCGGCCAAGTACAGCATCGGGCGGATCGGCGCGCTAGTGGCGGAGGAATGCATTCAGCTGCATGGCGGGATCGGCATGACGTGGGAACTGCCGCTCGCCCATTACGCGAAGCGCCTCGTGATGATCGATCATCAGCTCGGCGACGAGGACCATCATCTCGAGCGGTTCGTCGCGCTGGGGCGCGAATGAGCGGGAAGCGCGAGGTAGTGAAACGCCATCAATGAATCGGGTAGATGTTTGCTGGAGTATGTCGATCGCGTCGGCCTGTTTCTGTGCAACCAGGCCTGCGACCGTCCGTGATGATCACGGGTACAGGGCGCGCACACTCTGTTGCGCGTCGAGTAGGACGGCAGACATCGACCAACCCCTTTTGTATCGAACGTCTTACATACCAAGCATTCGCATCTAAAACTCGATCGGCTTCTTCCCGCCACGAAATAAGGCGCATAGAGTGTCTACGGCGTTGACGGCGGCCCGAGAAGGCCGCGTTTGATGATTCTCAGGCGATCGCGGAAGTGGAAGCAACAACACGCAAACCTGGCCGATGCCGCCGGGCGCCCAATAATGGGCGCCTCACGCTCGGGCCAGCGCGCCGGCGTTCAGGTCATCCGTAGGCCGCTTGCTAAAGCGACCTCACTCCGGCGAATCCATTCCTGACTGCAGATAGTTCTGGATGCCGACCTTGTCGATCAACTCCAGATTGGTCTCGAGCCAATCGATATGTTCTTCGGTGTCGTCGAGGATATGGGTCAGTATCTCGCGCGAGATGAAGTCGCGAACCGATTCGCAATAAACGATAGCCTCCTTGCAGGTGGCCTGCGACATCTGTTCCAGCTTCAGATCGCACTCCATGATCTCTTTGGTTTCCTCGCCGATCAGCAGTTTGTGGAGGTCTTGCAGATTAGGCAGGCCGTTCAGCATGAAAATGCGCTCGATCAGCAGATCGGCGTGCTTCATCTCGCCGATGGATTCGTCATATTCATGCTTGCCGAGCTTGTCGAGCCCCCAGTGGCCGTACATGCGCGCGTGCAGGAAATACTGATTGATCGCGGTGAGTTCGTTTTTCAGTTGCGAGTTCAGGTATTCCAGGACCTTTGGGTCGCCTTGCATATTACCTCCCTGTTTCGTGTGCGAAGACCCCGGTGCCGGCGAAGGACGATTGGTCGGGCAGGTCCTTCGGTGGCGTTGCACCAACACGGAACCGGCCTCACGTCTTATGTTTGCTGCCGTCTATCCCAGCATAGCGCATCGAAACGGCAAGGCAAAAAATGAGAATCGTTATCAACGACTTAGGGTAAAGGTTACGTCAGCGCTGAGAACGCGCCGCCGGCTTGCTTCCGCAAGCGGCATGCCACCTGGGGCGCTGGCTTTAACAACAGCGACAGCAGTTGAGATTCGCGCACTGCGGAACCGACGCGCCGGCATCGTTCTACTTAGTACCGACGAGCCCAAATGAAAAGGCGGCACGACACTAGATAGCGTGCTTGGCTCCATTCGACAAATGACTAGTATGGTCTGGTGACCAATCGCCTCCGACGCTGTGGCGCACAACATGGATTGCGACTTACCTGTTGCTTAGGCGGCGGATGAAACGATGCCTGTCTGACGAAGGAGCGACAAAATGAACGCGAGTCTTCAGGCGATGCGACCGCGCTCTCCAGACACGGTCGTGATTGCTCGCACGAAAGAACTCAAAGACAGTCGCGTCAAGGCGGTGAACATCGACGGAATCGATTTGATCGTACTCAGGCACGCCAACGCCATTTCGATTTTTCAGGGTCGCTGTCCGCATGAAGGCACCCTCCTTTCCGAAGGAACGATAAAAGACGGCCTTTTAACTTGCCGGGCGCACGATTGGCAGTTCAATTGCTCGTCAGGCTGCAAACAAGGACTGGGTGTATCGGATCTGAAGAGATTCGACGCGATCATCGAAGACGGCGACGTGAAAGTCGATCGCAACGAAGTGCAGGCATGGAATGCAAAGCGCTCTGCCCCGGACCATAAGACGCCGCACCGCGCCTCTCCCGTAAGATCGCTTTCCCAGCTTCCTGGCCCAAAGCGAATTCCGTTTCGTGGCACTACATTGCATCTACAACCCGAGAGGCTGCATCTCGTACTCGAACAGTGGTCCCGCGAATTCGGCCCTGTGTACACGTTCAGGTTGATCGGCCGCCCCTTCGTCGCGATCGCCGATCCGATTCTCATCCATCAGGTCTTGCGCGATCGACCCGGCGCTTATCGCCGCTGGAACACGATCGAAACGGTCGCGCGGGAACTGGGTATCAACGGCGTCTTCTCCACGGAAGGCGACACCTGGCGAAGGCAGCGCCAACTCGTCGCAAAAGCACTGGATCCGCTGCATCTGCGGGCTCTCTTCCCGTCGCTGTGCGAGATGACAAGGCGATTGCTGCAGCGATGGGAGAGCGCGACTCTCGCTCAGCAAGCCATCGATATTCAGAACGACTTGATGCGTTATACGCTGGACGTCACGACGAATCTTGCCCTTGGATATGACATGGGCACCATCGACGGCCAAGGCCAGGGCGACGTGATCCAGCGGCATCTCGAAGTCATGTTCCCGGCGATCAACCGGCGAATCAATGCGCCCTTCCCCGTTTGGCGTGACACGAGGCGACCCGCCGACAAAGCGCTGGATCGCGCCTTGATCGCCGTTCAGGCGCTCACGAAGGAACTCCATCGCCGCCAACCGTGCGCGGCTCGCGCAACGCTCGGCAGCAGACACGATTCCCGCGAACCTGCTCGAGGCACTGCTCATGGCGCAACAGGAGGGGGAGGCGCCGCTGACAGACGACGAAGTGCTGGCCAACGTGTTCACCATCCTGCTAGCCGGGCAGGACACAACGGCGAGCACCATCGCCTGGGTTGCGTATTTCATGGCCTCTCACCCAGAGGTCCAGCGCAAAATGCAGGAAGAAATCGACACTGTCATCGCACCTGCGGCCATGCTCGAAGATTTCGACGCGGGCGACGCCCTCACCTATCTGAACGCCGTAATCAACGAAACCATGCGGCTCAAATCGGTCACGCCCGTTCTCGCAGTTGAGCCGAATTACGACGTCCAGGTCGGCGACATCGCGATTCCAAAGGGGGTAGTACTGTCGTTATTGACGCGCGAGGCAGGACTGCAGCAAGGCGGCAACTCGGCGGTCGACGTTTTCGATCCGGACCGCTGGCTCACTGGCGCGAGCGCCGCCAGTCATCATCGAGCGGGCTTCATGCCGTTCGGCTCAGGACCGCGGCTGTGCCCGGGACGCAGCCTCGCTTTGATGGAAGTGAGATCGGCAGTGGCCATGCTGTGCCGCAACTTCGACCTGTTGCAGGTCAAAGACGCGCCCGAGGTAGAGGAAGTGTTTGCGTTTTCGATGGTGCCGCGGAACCTGCGCGTCGAACTGCGTCGGCGGGGCTAGTCGATCCATCGACACAAGTCAGGCTCCCTTCTGTGCGCGACAATCGTGCCGACGCGAAGCTGCACGGCGCACTCACGAAAGCGCGTCGAGCAACGCATACCATGCCACTCCCGCGCTGATATAAAACCGCTGCAACGCATGCAACGGTATCGGTTCGATCGAAGTCGGCGGAAACGGCAAGCCTCTCGTCGTCCCGGCGATAAATGCGGCCAGATGCTTTCCCAACGTAGTCGCCATTGCGATGCCACGTCCGTTGTAGCCGAGCGCGATCGTCACGCCTTCCGCCGGCACATGCACGTGCGGCAAGAAGTTACGCGTAATGGCGATGCGGCCCGCCCAGCGGAATTCGTACTCGGTGCCCTTCAGCTGTGGAAACATCAACTGCGCGGCACGCTCGAGATGCGCCCAATCCCCTGCGTTGCGAGGTTCGCGAAATGGTCCTCGACCGCCCATCAGCAAGCGTCCATCCGCGTCCTTGCGAAAGTACAGCAGCAGGCGCCGCGAATCGGAAGCCACTTCGCCGCCCGGCAGAATCGTTGCGCCGACTTCGCCCGGCAACGGCTTCGTCGCGACAATGCAGCTGTTGGCCGCGATTACCGATTGCGCAAGACCTGGCCAAAGCCCGTCGGTATAGCCGTTGGTGGCGAGCAGCACCTGTTTCGCCTCGATGACCGGACCATGCGCCGTGCGAATCCGCCATCCGTTCACGCCACGCTCGACACTCGCGGCTCGGGTTCCGCCGTGAATCGCCGCGCCCGCCGCTTGCGCCGCGCGCGCTAGGCCGCGCGCGTAGCTCAGCGGTTGCACGCTGCCCGCGCGCCGATCGACCCAGCCGCCGACGAACGCATCCGTGCCGAGCCGCTCCGATACCTGCGCGCGGTCGAGCAGTTCGACCGGCGCGCCGCGCAATTCCCATTGCCGCGCCCGCGCGTGCAGCGTGTCCAGCAGCTTGTGCGAATGGGTCGGCTGAATCCAGCCCGCGCGTGTGGCATTGCAGCGAATACCGTGGCGCGCAATCAGATCGAAGACCGTATCCGCGGCGCCGCCCGCCATTTGCACGAGCGCGTCGCCGTCGCGCGGACCGTAGCGCCGGATGAGCTCATTGGGATCGTATTTCAGGCCGGGAATGACCTGGCCGCCATTGCGGCCGGATGCCCCCCAACCGGGTTCGTTGGCGTCGATCACGCAGACGCGCACGCCCTGCTCCGCCAGATGCAACGCCGTCGACAAACCGGTATAGCCGGCGCCGACGATCGCCACGTCGACCGTAATCGAATCGTCGAGCGGAGGCGTCTCGATTGCGGGTTCCGCCGTCGCTGCCCAGAGAGACGGGGGCAACGGTTTTGCAACTTCAACCTGACTCATGATGGTATTCAAATCCGATGGGCTTCGGTCGGCGCCGGCATCTTGCCGAGAAACTCGCGCGTGCGCGCATGGCGCGGATGGTCGAACAACTCCCGCGCGCTGCCTTCTTCATGGATCGCACCGTCATGAAGAAAACACACACGGTCGGCCACTTCGCGCGCAAAGGCCATTTCGTGCGTGACGACGATCATCGTCATGCCGTCGTCGGCAAGCTGGCGCATCACACCGAGCACTTCGCCGACCAGTTCCGGATCGAGCGCCGAGGTGGGTTCGTCGAAGAGAATCGCTTTCGGCTCCATGGCCAGCGCGCGTGCAATCGCCACACGCTGCTGCTGACCGCCCGACATTTCCGCGGGATAAGCATTCATCCGATGCGCGAGACCGACCTTGTCGAGCAGATGCCGCGCCCGCTCGCGTGCCTGAGCGCGCACTTCTTTCTTGACGAACACCGGCCCCTCGGCCACGTTTTCCAGCGCCGTGCGATGGGGAAACAGATTGAAGCGCTGGAACACCATGCCGACCTGCGCACGCAGTTCGTGAATCTGCTTCGATTTCGCATCGACGGCGCAACCTTCGACAGTAATCGCGCCGGCGTCATGCCGCTCCAGTCCGTTGATGCAGCGTAACAGCGTGGATTTGCCCGAGCCCGACGGACCGATCAGACACACGACCTGGCCGCGTTCGACACTCAGACTGACGCCCTTCAGAACGTGCTGATCGTGAAAGCGCTTGTGAATCGAGTCGACCTTGATCATCGTTTTCCCTTCAGGCCAAGGCGGCGTTCGAGCCGCCGCAGTCCATAGACGAGCGGCAGGCTGAGTCCGAGATAAAGCAGCGCGACCAGCGTGAATACCGTCATGTTCTGAAACGTCGACGATGCAATGAGCTGCCCTGCACGCGTCATTTCGGCGACCGTGATCGTCGAGGCGAGCGACGAATCCTTGAGCATCATCACGAGCGTATTGCCGTACGGCGGCAGTGCGATCCTGAACGCCTGGGGAAGCACCACGCGCCGCATGATCATCGCGCCGCGCATGCCGATGGACTGCGCCGCTTCGATCTGCCCGTGATCGATCGCCTGAATGCCCGCGCGGAAGTTCTCCGCCTGATACACCGAGTACGCGATACCGAGCCCGATGAAGCCGGCCTGGAAGGCCGACAACTGCACGCCGAGATCGGGCAGCACGAAGTAGATATAAAAGAGCTGAACGATGATCGGCAGTCCGCGAATCACGTTGATAAACGTGGCGGCTGCGTTCGACACGATGCGGTTGTCGGACACGCGCATCAGCGCGAGCACCAGACCGAGCACGGTGCTCAGAATGAACGAGCAGAAGGTGATCTCGATCGTGACGACCGCGCCTTTCAGCAGGATCGGCAGGAATTCGACGGCGTTCTGGAAGAACATGGCGGGCAGTCCTTATTCTGAAGACGGCGTCATTCCACCTGCCACTTCTTGACGATCTGCGTCAGCGTGCCGTCAGCCTTGATCTTCTTGATGCCGGCGTTCAACTGCTCCAGCGTGGCCGTGTCGCCCTTGCGCACGACGAAACACAATTGACCTTTTACCGACGGCTGATATCCGCTGACGAGGCGCAGTTGCGGATTCGGATTGTGCTGAAGCTGATACGCAATGATCGGATGGTCACCGAAGCCCGCCTTGATGCGGCCCAACGCGACGTCGCGCATGATGTCGGCGACCGAATCGTAGGTGCGCACTTCCTTGAAGATGCCCTTCTTGTTCAAGGCGTCGACGAAAGCGGTGCCGACCTGCGCGCCGACGATCTCGCCCTTGAGATCGTCCATTGACGTGTACTGGCCTTTGTCGTCGGCGCGTACGATCAGGCCTTCGCCATACGAATAGACCGTGTCGGAGAAATCGACGACCTGCTCGCGCGCCGGCGTCTTCAGCATGGCCGCCGAAATGATGTCGATCTTTTTGGTGGTCAGCGACGGAATCAGCGACGAAAACGTGGTCTGCTCGATCTTCACATCGAAGCCTGCCGCCTTGCCGGTCGCGGTGATCGCATCGACGAGCAGCCCCTGGATCGAATTGCTCTTCACGTCGAGAAAGGTAAAGGGCACCCCGGTGGCCGTCGAGCCGACCTCGTAGGTGGTGGCGGCCGCCGACCAGGCCGGCGCACCGGCGAGCAGCAATCCTGTTGCAAAGACACTAGCGAAGCGTTTGGCAAACTGGAACATGAGTCTCTCCACGGGGTTGGTGAGGGCCGATGGAAATATCGGCAGCCATCGGTTAGAGCATGATATTCGAATCAAAAATATCGACAATCGTAAATTGCGTATCGATATTCGATATGCTAGTCTCGATCACGCACCTAAACAATTGGGTAATTCCATGACACGCAAGACGCCCGACGCGCAGCGGCAAGCGCCTCCGGAGCCGGATGAGACGCCGGACGCACTGTTCAATCAGTCGCTGGAGAAGGGAATCGCGGTGCTACGCGCGTTCAGTGCGCAGCGCAGGTCGATGACGCTGCCGGAAGTCGCGGAGGCGACGTCCATCACCAAGAGTTCTGCGCAGCGCATGATCTACACGCTGGAGAAGCTCGGCTATGTGAGAAAGCATCCGCGTACGAAGCGGTATCAGCTCGCGCCGCGCGTGATGCAAATCGGTTTCAACTATCTTGCGGCCGACACGCTGATCGACGTCGCCAACCCGTTTCTCTCTGAGCTCACCAACGTCACTGGGGAGACGACCAATCTGACCGAGCCGGACGGTGTCGACATGGTCTACGTCGCGCGCTTCGTCTGCATGAAGTTCGTGCCGATTCATATGCCGATCGGCAGCCGTATTCCGATGTACTGCACGGCGTCGGGGCGTGCGTATCTCGCTGCGCTGCCGGAAGACGAGTCACGCGCGCTGCTGGTGGCCAGCGATCGTGTAACGCACACGCAGTACACCGTCACGGATCTCGAGGAGATCGGGACGCGTCTCGCGCTTGGGCGGCGCAATGGCTACGCGTCGAACCGCGAGGAGTTGTTCATCGGCGATATGACGATTGCGGCGGCCGTGCTCGACGGAGAGCGCCGGCCTGTCGGTGCGGTTCATGTCGTCGCGCCGACGAGCCGCTGGACGCTCGCGGAAGCGGAAGCGCGGCTGGCGCCGGCGGTGATCGATTGCGCGCGTGGTATCAGCAGTTCGATTAGGACGCTGGTCTGAAATGGCGTTTCGTGCGGGCTCGTAGGACCGCGCAACAGACTGCTTACCGTCGTGTGACGGTCTTCGTCTCCGGGCTCGAAGTAGAAGGAGACGGAAACGCCATCCCGCCTTCGGCCTCGCTCCAGCGCGCGACCCATTCGGGCAGCGCCGGCGATGGTTGCGTCACGCCGGACAGTTGCAGTAACTCGGCCGTCGTGACGACACCGCCGCTTCGCTTCAGGAAGCGCGCTCGCACGACGGCCAACGCGACTTGCGCATCGTCGCGCACGAACCCTTGCTCGATGAAGATGTGCTTGTCATCCCAGCCGATCACACGGGTCCGGACGTCATAACGGTTACCGAGTTCGAGCGAGCGGTGAAAACGCATCGTTTCCAGCGTGACGACCGGATACCAGCGTTGAGCCTTCAATTGGCGCCACAAGCCGCTGCGCATCATCAGATCGACTCGCGCCAGATCGAGGATCGTGAAATAACGGCCGTTGTTCATGTGGAGCAAGACGTCGAGGTCATTCAACCAGACGCGAAAAGGCGTGACGCACGTATCGAGCACATGCAGCCGGCTGCGGCGCCGGCTGGTGAGTATCAGAAGCAACAAACGAAGTAGCAGACTCATGCGGACACCTGGTGGTAGCGACGCGCCGGACGCGGCAGCGAAACGTGCATGGTAGTCGCGTGGAGATGATCCGGGATTGAGGTGACGGGCAAATCCGTAGAGCGCTTGCTCGAAAACGAGTGACGTGGTCGATATTGGCAGGACTGTGCCGTTGAGGTTTAAATATTATTATGGATTCTTAAGCGCTTTTTTTCGAGGCGCATACATGTCTGGAAAACGTGCGGAGAATCACGCCGCCGTTTGCTTCGCATTCGTTCTTGCACTGTCCGCCGCTGTCGAAAACAGTACGCGATCTTCGAGAATTGATAGGCGCTCGAGCTATTGATCGGGTTGTGTAGCCCGCCTTGCCGCCGAAGTTGGGTTGCCTTGAGCACGTGCCCAGCGCGGAAAGCGTCGGCGAATAGTTGAGCGGACTGACCAAATAGCCACCCGTTGTCGGCGACAGATTGAGGCGGACGATCCAGTAACCAGATGGTAATCAACGGCAGAATAGAAAAAGGCCTTACAAGCATTGCTTGTAAGGCCTTGATTTCTTTGGTCGGGGCGAGAGGATTTGAACCTCCGACCACCTGCACCCCATGCAGGTACGCTACCAGGCTGCGCTACGCCCCGAACAGCACAAAATTATAACAGACACTTCATTCGATTAGAACCGCCTTCTGCTAACAAAGGCGACTAGTGCCCCAACAAATCGATCACGTGCAGCAATTCCTTGCGCAACTGCTCGACGTCCACCGTGACAGCGGCCGTGGTCGCAGCCGGCATTGCTGCGCCCTCGCCTTCCTCGACCATATCGCCCGCCGCACCGTGCGCCCCGCCGCCATGTGAATCGAGCCGGTTGCGCGCGCCGTTGATCGTGAAGCCCTGCTCATACAATAGTTCGCGAATCCGCCGGATCAACAGCACCTCGTGATGCTGGTAATACCGGCGATTGCCACGTCGCTTAACCGGCCTCAACTGCGTGAACTCCTGTTCCCAGTAGCGCAAGACATGCGGTTTCACGCCGCATAGTTCGCTGACCTCACCAATCGTGAAGTAGCGCTTCGCCGGAATCGGAGGCAAGACGACTTTTTCGATCGTCGCTGTCATCGTCAGTTAGCCGTCGTGGTGGGTTGCGCAGGAACGCGCCAGTCGATCAGCGCGTGAAGCTTGCTTCAGCGCCGTTCTCGACCAGCGCCTTCAGCTTTTGACTTGCATGGAACGTCACAACGCGGCGCGCGGCGATCGGAATCGCCTCGCCCGTCTTTGGGTTTCTACCGGGACGCTGGGGTTTGTCGCGCAACTGGAAGTTGCCGAACCCCGACAGCTTCACGCTGTCGCCACTCTCCAGCGCGTCGCGGATCACCTCGAAAAAAGCTTCGACCATGTCTTTCGCTTCCCGCTTGTTGAGCCCGACATTGTCGAACAGCAACTCAGCAAGTTCCGCCTTGGTAAGCGTCGGCGTTTCAGTGGAAACGACGGCGGGTGATGTCGGAATTTCGCGAATCATGGCGCTGCGTTGCGCCGTAAGAAGGGCTTCGAAATCACTCGAGTTCATTTCATTCATATCTATCAAATGGCGCGCCAAGCAGAAAACAATGGATGCGGAAACAGCCGTGCAATTGTTAAATGCGGGTTATCCGCGCAACCGTGCGCCATATACTCGAGCCAGACGTTCCACCAGAGTTTGAATGGCCAGATCGACCGTTTCATCCTGAAGGGTTCCGCCAGTATCTTGCAAGGTCACACGGAACGCAAGGCTTTTCTCGTGAGCGGCCAGACCACCGGAAGTGTTTGATTTTGGACGGAATTCGTCGAAAAGCGCAACCTTCTGAACAGTCTTGCAGGCGGGTTCGGACTGGGCCTTCTGAAGCTCGTCCAGCAGTGCCTGAACCTCGATTTTCTGATCGACGACCACGGCAATATCACGACGCACCGGCTGGAATTTAGACACTTCCGACGGAGTGGGCAATACGCGCTGCATTAATGCTTCCGCTTCGATTTCAAACAGAATCGGCGCATGCGGTAAATCATATTTTTGCATCCAGCGCGGATGCAATTCGCCAATCCAGCCGACTGCGCGGCCATTCAGTTCGATACGCGCGCTGCGTCCCGGATGCAGCGCCGGATGTTCCGCTTTCACGAAGCGCGCGACCGCCGGTGCCAGCACGGCTTCCAGATCGCCCTTCACGTCGAAGTAGTCGACCGTGCGCGTCGCCGCGCCCCACTGCTCTTCGAGCGCGGGACCGTACGCGAGGCCGCCGATCATCTTCGGCTGCGCGAATCCTTCGACCGTCAGTTCACCGGCCTTGATCGACGGATCGTGCAGGAACACGCGGCCGGCTTCGAACACGCGTACGCGATCCGCCGCGCGGCGGTTCAGATTCGTACGCAGCACGTGGATCAGGCTGCCGAACAGCGTGGTGCGCATCACCGACAGCTGGCTTGCAATCGGATTCAGCAGACGTACCGGCTTGTCGTTGCCGGCGAAGTCCTGTTCCCACTCGGCATCGACGAAACTGAAGTTCACCGTTTCCGCGAAGTCGCGCGCCGCGAGCGCGTGACGGATCACGTGGATCGAACGCTGCGTTTCGTTGGTCGCTCGCATCTCGCTGGTCGCGACCGGCGGACGTGCGGGAATTTTCTCGAAGCCGTAAATACGCGCGACTTCTTCGATCAGGTCTTCTTCGATTTCGATATCGAAGCGATACGACGGCGGTATCACCGAGAACGTATCTTCATCACGCTCGAACGACAGGCCGAGGCGCGTGAAAATCTGCGCGATTTCCTCCGCGTCGATCTTGATGCCGATGATGCGATTCGCGCGCGAGACACGCATCTTCACGGGCTCGCGCTTCGGCACGTTGACGACCTGATCGTCGACCGGGCCGGCTTCGCCGCCGCAGACGTCGAGGATCAGTTGCGTGATGCGTTCGATATGATCGACGGTGGTCGCGTAGTCGACGCCGCGCTCGAAGCGATGGCCGGCGTCGGTCGAGAAGTTGTATTTGCGCGAGCGGCCGCGAATGCTGTCGGGCCACCAGAACGCGGCTTCGAGATAGATGTTGGTGGTGTCGAGCGTGACCGCTGTGCTGTCGCCGCCCATGATGCCCGCGAGGCTTTCGATGTGCTGCTCGTCGGCGATCACGCCAACGGTTTCATCGAGCTCGACCGTGTTGCCGTTCAGCAGCTTGAGCGTCTCGCCCTTGCGGCCCCAGCGCACGTCCATGCCGCCATGGATCTTGTCGAGATCGAACACGTGCGACGGACGACCCAATTCGAGCATCACATAGTTCGAGATATCGACGAGCGCGGAGATACTGCGCTGGCCCGAACGCTCCAGACGCTCGACCATCCAGTGCGGCGACTTGGCGCGCGCATTCACGCCGCGAATCACACGGCCCGAGAAACGGCCGCACAAATCAGGCGCCGAGATTTTGACGGGCAGCGTCTCGTTGAGCTTCACTTCGACCGGCTTGATCTCGAGCGGGCGCAGCGGCGCGCCGGTGATCGCCGAAGTCTCGCGCGCCACGCCGAACACCGACAGGCAGTCCGCCTTGTTCGGCGTCAGCTTGATCTCGAAAACGGTGTCGTCGAGATTGAGCGTTTCGCGGATGTCCTGGCCGATCGGTGTATCGTCCGGCAGGATCATCAGGCCGCTATGATCTTCGGAGAGCTTCAGTTCACGTGCCGAGCACAGCATGCCCTGGCTTTCCACGCCGCGCAGCTTGGAGAGCTTGATCGCGAACGGCGTACCGCCTTCTTCGGCCGGCGGCAGTTGCGCGCCAACCAGCGCGACCGGCACCTTGATGCCGGGCGCCACGTTCGGCGCACCGCACACGATGTTCAGCGTCGCGCCCGTGCCGGCGTCGACCTGACACACGTTGAGCTTGTCCGCGTCCGGGTGCTTGACGACTTCCAGCACCTGGCCGACGACGATCTTCGAAGTCGGCGGCGCGGCCGGCCGCAGGTCTTCGACTTCGAGACCCGCCATCGTCAACGCGTGCGACAGTTCATCGGTCGTCAGTTGCGGATCGACAAAAGTTCTCAGCCAAGATTCCGGGAATTGCATGGTTCTGTGTACGTTCTGATCAGGTTAGGTCCACGTCCGGCAGTGCCTGGCGTGACTCGGTGTTCGTGAGAATCGCCGGTCACTGCCGGGGACGCTGTGGCGGCATGCACTGCGTGCCTTGCCGCGCTCAATGCTTGACGCGTTCGTACGCGCCGGTTCAGGCGAATTGACGCAGGAACCGCAGGTCGTTTTCGAAGAACAGACGCAGGTCTTGCACGCCGTAACGCAACATGGTGAGCCGCTCGAGGCCGCTGCCGAAAGCAAAACCGATGTAACGCTCCGGGTCGAGGCCCATGTTGCGGATCACCGTGGGGTGAACCTGGCCCGAGCCCGAAATTTCGAGCCACTTGCCGGCGTTCTTGCCCGTTTCGAACAACATGTCGATCTCGGCCGACGGTTCGGTGAACGGAAAGTACGACGGACGGAAGCGCACGAGAATGTCGTCGCGCTCGAAGAATTTCTTGAGGAAGTCGGTGTAGACGCCCTTCAGATCCGCGAAGCTGATGTTCTCGTCGATCCACAGGCCTTCGACCTGGTTGAACATCGGCGAATGCGTCGCGTCGCTGTCCACACGGTAGGTGCGGCCCGGCACGATCACCTTGATAGGCGGCGTGTTGGTGCGCGCGTAGCGAACCTGCATCGGGCTGGTGTGCGTGCGCAACAGCAGTTGGCGGCCGTCGGCATCTTTGCCGTCGACGTAGAAGGTGTCCTGCATGGAACGCGCCGGATGATTTTCCGGGCTGTTCAGCGAGGTGAAGTTGTACCAGTCGGTTTCGATTTCGGGGCCGTCGGCCACGTCGAATCCGATCGTGCGGAAAATCTGTTCGACGCGCTCCCACGTGCGCATCACCGGGTGCAGACTGCCTGCGCCGGTGCCGCGACCCGG
This sequence comes from Paraburkholderia sp. RL18-101-BIB-B, assembly GCF_046026985.1. NCBI lineage: Bacteria > Pseudomonadati > Pseudomonadota > Betaproteobacteria > Burkholderiales > Burkholderiaceae > Paraburkholderia > Paraburkholderia sp. RL18-101-BIB-B. Next base: position 12,189 of record NZ_JARESV010000023.1, on the reverse strand, counting down.
CAGCGTGACGTCGATGGCTTCAGCGGCGAGGCGTTGATTCAGCAGCGCGTCGGCGAGCGCCTGACGGCGGGCCGTCAATGCGGCTTCCACTTGTTGCTTGACGAGGTTGATCCGTGCGCCTTCGGTCTTGCGCGTTTCGGGATCGAGTTTGCCAAGGCCCTTCAATAGCTCGGTCAGCGCACCCGATTTGCCGAGAAAGCGCGCTTTCTCGTTCTCGAGGGTGGTGACGTCGGAGGCTTCTGCGAAGGCTTTTTGCGCGTCGGCGACAATCTGGTCCAGATCCATTGATCCCATCATTTCAACGTCAGTGTTCAATCGAAGCAAAACTGGTTCCACCAACAAAAACGGGGCTCGGTGAGGAGCCCCGTTTTTGCTGCAACGTCACCGAGACTACCGGATCTTCGCTGCAACGAACCACGCAGTGTTAATTGCCAAAAGCGCAATCAGGCTGCAACGGCGGCTTTCACCTGCTGAACGATCGCAGCAAAAGCAGCCTTGTCGAACACAGCCATGTCGGCCAGCACCTTGCGGTCGAGTTCGATCGAAGCCTTCTTCAGGCCGTTGATGAACACGCTGTACGTCATGTCGTGCTGACGCACCGCCGCGTTGATACGCGTGATCCACAATGCACGGAACACACGCTTCTTGTTGCGGCGATCGCGGTAGGCGTATTGGCCTGCGCGCATGACCGCCTGCTTGGCGATGCGATAGACGTTATTGCGACGGCCGCGGTAACCCTTGGCCAGCTTGATGATCTTCTTGTGACGGGCCCGTGCGGTAACCCCACGTTTTACTCGAGGCATGTTTCGCTCCTATGAGTTTCGGTTAAGGGTTAAGCGAACGGCAGCATTGCGCGCACGGAGTTCATATCTGCTTCATGAACTGCCGTCGAACCGCGCAAATGGCGTTTGTTCTTGGTGGTCTTCTTGGTAAGAATGTGGCGCTTGAAGGCTTGACCGCGCTTGACGGTACCGCCCGGACGCACCACGAAGCGCTTTGCAGCACTCTTCTTGGTCTTCATCTTCGGCATGACAACTCCATTATTTGATGGATATGGGTGTGCGGTCGGCCAGTTGGCCATTACCCGCCCTTCGAAACCCACTCCACTTGGTATGCAGACCGCCTGAACCGCCGGCAGCCGCTTTTCGGGAAACGACGCGCATTGTACACACGTCGTTCCGAAACCTGCTGACACCGCACCGGACACCCGGCGCCGCATCATTTCAATCTTTCACAACCGGAGCGCGCACCACATGGCGCGCCACCGCTCCAGCCAGTTACTTCTTTTTCTTCGGAGCGAGCACCATGATCATCTGGCGCCCTTCCATTTTCGGCATCTGCTCGACCTGACCGACTTCGTCGAGATCCGTGCGCAGGCGCTCGAGCATGCGCATACCGATTTCCTGGTGAGCCATTTCGCGGCCGCGGAAACGCAACGTGATTTTCGTCTTGTCGCCGTCGTCGAGGAAGCGGATGAGGTTGCGCAGCTTGACGTTGTAGTCGCCGTCGTCCGTGCCCGGGCGGAATTTGACTTCCTTGACCTGAACGATCTTCTGCTTCAGCTTGGCCTCGTGTTGCTTCTTCGCTTCCGAGTACTTGAACTTGCCGTAGTCCATCAAGCGGCAAACCGGCGGAACCGCTTGCGGAGCGATTTCGACCAGATCCACGTCTTGCTGTTCCGACATGCGGAACGCATCAGCGAGTTTCACGATGCCGAGTGGTTCGTTCTCGACGCCGACCAGACGCACCTCGGGTGCCGTAATTTCACCGTTGATGCGGTGCGCAGACTTATCAGTAGCGATGTTACGTTTCCTCTAAAAATTAAAAAACGAGCCGGGCTGCCAAGTGGCTCAATTGAACGACTGCACGTCCTGGCGCAGACGCTCAATGAAAGTGTCGGGAGGCATTACACCCAGATCGACACCACCACGGGCACGCACGGCTACCGTTTGGGCTTCACGCTCTTTGTCGCCGACCACAAGCAGGTACGGCACCTTTTCCAGCGTGTGCTCGCGTATTTTATAGCTAATCTTCTCGTTGCGCAAATCGGCCTCTACTCTAACCCCTTGTTTTTGCAACGATTGGGCTAAAGATTTCGCATATTCGGCCTGACTTTCCGCGATATTCATCACGACGACCTGCATCGGCGCAAGCCATGCGGGCATTGCACCGGCGTGGTGCTCGATCAGAATGCCGAGGAATCGCTCCATTGATCCGACGATTGCCCGATGCAGCATGATCGGACGGCGGCGGCTGTTGTCTTCGGCGACGTATTCGGCGCCCAGACGCTCCGGCAGCACCATATCAAGCTGCAACGTGCCGCATTGCCACGAGCGGCCAAGCGCGTCCTTGATGTGGTATTCGACCTTCGGGCCATAGAATGCCCCCTCGCCCGCCAACTCTTCCCACGTCACGCCGCAGGCCGTCAGCGCCTCGCGCAGACCCTGCTCCGCGCGATCCCACGTCTCGTCCGTACCGGCGCGCGCGTCCGGGCGCAGCGACAGCTTGATCTCGACATTGTCGAAGCCGAAGTCCTTGTAGACGCTCATCGCCAGCGTATTGAACGCGATCGATTCGCTGATGAACTGGTCTTCGGTACAGAAAATGTGCGCGTCGTCCTGCACGAAACCGCGCACGCGCATCAGCCCATGCAACGCACCCGACGATTCATTGCGGTGGCACGAGCCGAATTCAGCGTAGCGCAGCGGCAGATCGCGATACGAGCGCAGACCGTGGTTGAACACCTGCACGTGACCCGGGCAGTTCATCGGCTTGATCGCGTAGTCGCGCTTTTCCGATTCCGTCGTGAACATGTTTTCACGATAGTTCTGCCAGTGGCCCGACGCTTCCCAGAGCGAACGGTCCATGATCATCGGCGTCTTGATTTCGAGGTAGCCCGCGTCGTTCACGCGACGGCGCATGTATTGCTCGACCTGCTGCCACAGCGTCCAGCCGCGCGGATGCCAGAACACCATGCCCGGCGACTCGTCCTGCATGTGGAACAGATCGAGTTGCTTGCCGAGCTTGCGGTGGTCGCGCTTCTCCGCCTCTTCGAGCATGTGCAGATACGCTTCCTGGTCTTCCTTCTTCGTCCAGGCCGTACCGTAGATGCGCTGCAATTGTTCGTTCTTCGAATCGCCGCGCCAGTACGCGCCCGCGACCTTCATCAGCTTGAAGACCTTCAGCTTGCCGGTGGACGGCACGTGCGGGCCGCGGCACAGATCCGTGAAGCCGCCGTGCGAGTACAGCTTGATTTCGTCGGTGGCGGGAATCGATTCGATGATCTCGGCCTTGTACTTTTCGCCGATGCTCTTGAAGTAGTCCACCGCTTCGTCGCGCGACACCACGCGGCGCGAAACCGGCTCGTCTTTCTTCGCGAGTTCCTGCATGCGCTTTTCGATCTTCTCGAGATCTTCCGGCGTGAAGGGACGGTTATACGCGAAGTCGTAGTAAAAACCGTTGTCGATGACCGGGCCGATCGTGACCTGCGCTTCCGGATACAGATCCTTCACCGCGTACGCGAGCAAGTGAGCCGTGGAGTGGCGGATGATATCGAGGCCGTCTGCATCTTTCTCGGTGACGATGGCGAGCGCCACGTCGCGGTCGATCAGCGCGGACGTATCGACCAGCTCACCATCGATCTTGCCGCCGAGCGCGGCTTTCGCGAGGCCGGGGCCGATCGAGGCGGCCACTTCGGCGACCGTCACCGGATGCTCGTACTGTCGAACAGAACCGTCAGGCAGACGTATCGAAACCATTGCGTTCTCCGTGGTGCCGACCGGCGGCGGCACATACAACCATCAAATAAGCCAAAAAAAATGCGGCCCCACTTTCGAGGGGCCGCATTCACATTTCCTGCAAACTACATTGGCGAAAGTGGTCCTCGACTAGCGTCGCTCCGAAGTGGTTTCGGTCAACGTTCGCGGTGTCATAACCGTATTCGCCTTTTGCGCCAAAGGCGCTTGCTGCAGCTTGCGAAACCCCGGTAAAACCGGAATTTCTCTTTCGTTGGTAGGCTCGATTGGACTCGAACCAACGACCCCCACCATGTCAAGGTGGTGCTCTAACCAGCTGAGCTACGAGCCTGAAGAAACGAGATTATATGGAGCCCCACACTGCTTGGCAAGTACTTTTATGCACCGACTTTAAATTTCTACTCACGTCCAGCGGATACGTCGACGGGCCATGCGCGCGTCGCACACGCATCAACTCTTGCGTGAAGCGCGCACCACCCCTGTGACCTCGCCGAGCAACGTGCACGCGCGCTGAATCTGCGCCGCACTCCACACCTCGACGGTAAATTGCATGAACGCAGCGTTACGGCGCGTCTGCGTCTTCACGCCGATCACATTCATCTTTTCGCGCGCGAACACTTCGGAAATATCGCGCAGCAAACCCTGCCGATCCGTTGCGTCGATCGAAAGATCGACGGGATAAACCGACTGGCCGCGGCCGCTCATCACCTCCGCCGACCAAGCCGTTTGCAACACGCGCTCCGGCGCCCGGTCGGCCATGCGCAGGAACGTCGGGCAATCGCTGCGGTGAATCGACATGCCCTTGCCGCGCGTGACAAAGCCGCAGATATCGTCGGGCGGCGCAGGCCGGCAACAGCGCGCGAGTTGCGTGAGCAACGCATCGACACCGACCACCAGTACGCCCGTGGACGCGCCGCGCGCCACGCTCGCGCCGCTGCTGCGCTTCTCGAATTGCTCCGGCGCTTCGACCACGGGTTCCGGCGGCGGCGCATCGTGCAGCGCCTGCTCGACGAGCCGCAAACTGAATTCTTCCTTGCCCACTACCGAGAAAAGATCGTCGGTAGTCTTGAAGCCGAGCTTGGCCGCAAGCTGATCGAGATTGACCGAGGTCTTGCCTTCGCGCTGCAAGGTCTTTTCGACCATCGCGCGGCCGCTCGCGATATGTTCCTGCACTTCGACCGCGTTGAACCACGCGCGCACCTTCTGCCGCGCGCGCGGACTTTGCAGATAGCCGAGTTGCGGGTTGAGCCAGTCGCGCGACGGCCCACCCTCCTTCACCGCGACGATCTCGACTGTCTGACCGTTTTGCAAAGGCGTGTTGAGCGGCACCATCGCGCCATCGACGCGCGCGCCACGGCAACGGTGTCCCAACTCGCTGTGCAAGTGATAAGCAAAATCCACGGGCGTCGCGCCATGCGGCAACGGAATCACCCGCGCCTGCGGCGTCAGCACATAGATGTGGTCGTCGTCGAGTGTGGCCTGGCGCAGTTGCTCCCACGGCTGCGCCGCGCGCTTCTCGCCATGCTCGCCCTCGGAGACTTCGTCTTTCCACGCGAGCAGTTGACGCAGCCACGCGATTTTCTCGTCGTACTTCTCGTTGGCGGCGAACTGGCCGCCGTAACCACGCGTGCCGGCTTCCTTGTAGCGCCAATGCGCAGCCACGCCGTATTCGGCGAACTGATGCATTTCCTGCGTACGGATCTGCACTTCGAACGCGCGGCCGTCGTCGCCGATCACCACCGTGTGCAGCGACTTGTAGCCATTCGGCTTCGGCCGCGAGATGTAATCGTCGAACTCTTTCGGCACCGGCTGCCACAGGTTGTGCACGATGCCAAGCACCGTGTAGCAATCCTTGATGTCCGGCACGATCACCCGAAATGCACGCACGTCATAGAGCTCGGCGAAGTCCAGCTCCTTGCCGCGCATCTTGCGCCAGATGCTGTAGATGTGTTTCGGCCGGCCGCTCACTTCAGCGCGAATATGCGCCGCGGCCAATTCCTTTTGCAAGCGTTCGATAGCCTGCGCGACATAGCTCTCGCGCTCGACGCGTTTCTCGTCGAGCAGCTTGGCAATGCGCTTATAAGTAACCGGCTCTTCGAAGCGCAGCGCGAGATCCTCGAGCTCCCACTTCAACTGCCAGATGCCCAGACGGTTGGCGAGCGGCGCATAGATATCGAGCGTCTCGCGCGCCACGTCCGGTGAAGGCGTGATTTTCGCCGCCGCGTAGTAACGCAGCGATTGCAGGCGCGACGCAAGCCGGATCAGCACCACCCGAATATCCTGAGCGAAGGCGAGCAGCATCTTGCGCAACGCCTCGACCTGCGCGCGGCGCGCAGCTTGCGCATCGCGGCCGGCTTCGGGCATGGCGTTCTGCGCGGCACGCAAGCTCACGGTGCCGAGACGCAACAACTTGCGCACGTCGCCGACCAGTTGCGCGACTTCTTCGCCGAAGTTGTCGGCGATCACGCGCTCCGGGTCTTGCAGATGCGGCGTCAACGCAAACAACGCCGCCGCCAGTACCGCTGGCGGATCGACGTTGAGCGTGCGCATGATCGACGCCGTACCCGCCGCGTGATCCGCCAGCATTTCGCCCGACGACAGCCGCACCTCGCCCGCATGTTCGCGCACGAACGCCATCGCTTCATCGAAAGAAGGAAGGGGGTTCGGCGTGCTCGTAACAGTTTCGGTATTCATGGTGCGACGGCCCACCGGGCCAGACGATTCAACGGAATTTCAACAACACGTGCCCGCTTAGCTGCGCTGTGCAGCGACCACGCAGATTTCGACCAGGCACTTCGGATTGGCGAGCTTCGCTTCGACGGTAGCGCGCGGCGGCGTGGCGCCTTGCGCGACCCACTCGTCCCACACGGCGTTCATGTCGGCGAAATGCACCATGTCCGCGATGTAGATCTGCACCGACAGCAAATGCGACTTGTCGCTGTTCACTTCGCCCAGCAGACGGTCGATGTGGCCGAGCACTTCGCGCGTCTGACCCGTGATGTCCTGATCCGCGTCTTCGGCGATCTGGCCCGCGAGGTACACGGTGCCGTTGTGCACGGCGATTTCCGAGAGGCGCTTGCCGACGTGGTGACGAATGACTGCCATGACGAATCCTGAGTTGGTTTGAAAATTGATCGGAGATGCGTTCCGCATCGGGCCCCGTCAAGAACGCGGCGCGGAACTGCATATTATGACGCGTCGGCGGCAGGTCCGATAAAGAACTGCCTGGCGATGTCGATCTGATCGGCCGACAAAAACGCCGGCGCATGCCCAACGCCTGGGATTTCCGCACTCGACATCGCGCGCCCGGTCTCGACCATCTTCGCGACGGTTTCACGCGAGAGCAGATCGGATAGCTCGCCGCGCACCACCAGCACCGGCCCCTGGAACGACGCCAGCGAATGCCACAACGCGGCCTCGCCGAGTTTGGACGCTTCCTCGGTGGTCGCGGTAAAGGGCTGCGCGATACGCGGGTCGTAACGGAACAGCCACTTGCCGCCCTGCTCGTGCAGAAGCGGTGTGTTGATCTCGCGCCACTCGTCCGGCGTGAGCGGGCCGAAAGTCTGCGCGAGCAAGGCCGCGTAGTCGATGCCTTGCTGCAGTGTTTCAAACTGCACCGGCTTGCCGAGATAGTCGCCGATGCGCTGCACCGCGGCCGGCTCCAGATGCGGACCGACATCGTTCAACAACATCTTGCGGATCGGCGTTTCCGGCAGACCGGCGAGCCCAAGCCCAATCAGGCCGCCCATCGACGTGCCGAACCAGTCGACTGTTTCGACATTCAGCCGCGCGATCAGCGTGACCATGTCGGCGACGTATTGCGGCACCGTATACAAGTTGGGGTTGGCCAGCCACGATGACAAGCCCCGCCCCGCGACATCCGGACACACCACGCGGTAAGTCCCGGCAAATTCCTCCGCGACGCGGTCGAAATCGCGCCCTGAGCGAGTCAAGCCGTGCACGCACAGCAGCACGCGCGGATTGGCCGGGTCGCCCCACTCGGTGTAGGCGATGCGGTGCAAGCCACCGGCGCTCGCGCACTGCACGTAGCGTTGACGCGGCGCGAGCCGCCCGGCGGTGGAAGCCGACGTGATTTCGGTCATCTGGGTTCCTTGCAAAAGCGCTGCGGATTTGGCTTGGGCACAGCAGGGATCGATATGCGTCCAATCTTCAAACGATTGTAAACCGCTTTGCCGCGCGGCAAGAGTCGGCCGAAAGGCATAGGACGCCTCTGAACGAAGTGCTCCGCAGAAAACAAAGCGGGCGAGACTCACGCCTCGCCCGCCTCGGAACCGCCTTGCGGCCGCCTGCCGCTCACACCAGCCGGATCGGCCACACATCGGCCTCAACCAGCCTCAAACCGCTTCTGACGGCCTCACTGCACGCCATTTAACTCACTGCGCTCACATCGAGCGGCGCGCCCGTCTTCGCCTTGATTTCGTCGACGCTCACGCCCGGCGCCAATTCGGTCACCTTCAGCCCGTCGTCCGTGACGTCGATCACGCCGAGATCGGTAATGATCTGATCGACCACGCCCACGCCCGTAAGCGGCAGCGTGCATTCTTCGAGGATCTTGTGCTGGTCGCCCTTCGCGACGTGCTCCATCAGCACGACCACGCGCTTGACGCCCGCGACCAGATCCATCGCGCCGCCCATGCCCTTGATCATCTTGCCCGGGATCATCCAGTTGGCCAGATCGCCCTTCTTGCTGATCTGCATCGCGCCGAGAATCGCCAGATTGATGTGGCCGCCGCGAATCATCGCGAACGAATCCGCCGACGAAAAAATCGACGAGCCCGGCAGCGTGGTCACCGTCTGCTTGCCGGCGTTGATGAGGTCGGCGTCCACTTCCTCTTCGGTCGGCGACGGGCCGATGCCGAGCAAGCCGTTTTCCGACTGGAGCCACACTTCGACGCCCGGCGGCACGTGATTGGCCACCAGCGTCGGCAGGCCGATGCCGAGGTTCACATAAAAGCCGTCCTGCAATTCCTTCGCCGCGCGCGCGGCCATTTCGTCACGAGTCCATGCCATGATCAGTCTCCTTTCGCGCGGACGACGCGTTGTTCGATGCGTTTTTCCGGATGCGCATTCAACACGATGCGCTGCACGAAGATGCCAGGCGTATGGATCGCGTCCGGATCGAGTTCGCCCACTTCGACAATTTCCTCGACCTCGGCCACGGTGATCTTGCCGGCCATCGCGCACATCGGATTGAAGTTGCGCGCGGTGCGGCGATAGATCAGGTTGCCCGATTTGTCGGCCTTCCACGCCTTCACCAACGCGACGTCGGCCGTCAGCGAGTGTTCGAGCACGTAGTGGTTTTCGCCGAACTGGCGGGTTTCCTTACCTTCGGCAATCAGCGTGCCGTAGCCGGTATTGGTGAAGAACGCCGGAATGCCCGAACCGCCCGCGCGCAGCTTCTCGGCGAGCGTGCCTTGCGGCGTGAATTCGAGTTCGAGTTCGCCGGCCAGATACTGGCGCTCGAACTCCTTGTTCTCGCCGACATACGACGAGATCATCTTCTTGACCTGGCGTGTTTCGAGCAGCAGACCAAGGCCGAAGCCGTCGACGCCGGCATTGTTGCTGATGCAGGTGATGCCCTGCACCTTCGAATCGCGCAGTGCGCCGATCAGCGCCTCCGGAATGCCGCACAGCCCGAAGCCGCCGACGGCAAACGTCTGCCCGTCCTTGACGATGTCTTTCAGCGCCTCGGCGGCGCCTGGATAGACCTTGTTCATCAGTATGTCCCTTCCTTTATGGAAACCCGAATTCGGATCGTTGCGGCTGGTACGACGTTGCGCGGGCCTGAGCCCGACACGTCATTCTAGTCATCCCCGGCGGGCTGTGCGCCCAGGTTTCCCTGCGCATCGTGCAAATGCCCGCCGCGGACAGCTTCGCCGCGTTGTCATGTGCTCGAAAGAGTACGCTGGGCGCGCCATGCGGCACAATACGCAAAAATACATAAGTACTTGCCGCCAGCCCATGCCCGCACTGGATTACCAAACCGCGTTCCACCTCGCTCCGATCGGACTCGTGCTGTCGCGCGAACGGATTATCGAAGACTGTAATGACGAGCTCGCGTCGATTTTCGGCTGCACGCGCGAATCGCTGCTCGGCCAGTCGTTCCAGGTGCTGTATCCGTCAACGGACGAATTCGAGCGGATCGGCGCGCGGATTCCGCCGATCATGACGGCGCAAGGCAGCTACGCGGACGACCGCATCATGAAGCGGGCCAACGGGGAATTGTTCTGGTGCCACGTGACGGGCCGCGCGCAGGAACGCGCCGACCCGCACGCCGCGGGCGTCTGGACCTTCGAGGACTTGAGCGCGACGCGCCGCGTGGCGGTCGAACTGACGCCGCGCGAACGCGAAATCGCCGCGCAACTGGTGACGGGGAAAACCAGCAAGCAGATTGGCCGCGTGCTGGATATCAGCCCGCGTACGGTCGATGTCTACCGGGCGCGGCTGATGCGCAAATACGATACGGGGAACGCGACGGAGCTATTGCAGCGCCTGCTCGGGCATTGAAGCCGCCGCCAGGCAAGCGCGCGGGACTCGTCTATCTATCGCCGCTCAGGCCGCCTTGACCAGCGCGGCACGCTCGATGGTTTCGCGCAGCATGTCCGGCACGGGGACCGACTTGCCGGCCGCGTAATCGATCCATACGCAGCGCGCGGCGCCGCGTGCATACACGGTGTTCGGATCGTCGGCGCGCACCAGCTCGAAACCCGTGTCGAAGCTGCTGCGGCCGGGCGTGGCCACCGTCATCCGGCCGATCACGTCGCCGGGATAATGCAGTTGCTTGAGAAACTCCATCGACGCATTGACGATCACCGGCCCTTGCCCGTCGGCGTTGCTGCCGGCCAGGCCCAGCTGTTCGAACCAGGAAATCCGCACCTGCTCCATGTAGCGGAAATAGACCGTGTTGTTCACATGGCCGAAGGCGTCCATGTCGCCCCAGCGGATCGGCATCGACATCTCGAAAACTGCGTGAAAATCGCTCATCGTACTTCTTTATCGGATTGAAACCAGGTTGAAGCCGGCGCGTGACCCGGCGTAGAGACAAACATCAACATAGCGCGCGCCTTCAGGCGCAGGAAAGGCCGGAGCGCGTAAAACAGTTTCTTCGAACGGACGCTAATCCGGCGGGCACGACCTGAAAACGCGAGCGCCGGCTGCGCCGTCTTGCGCTCAGGAGAGCCCGAATCCGTCGTCGGCGGCAATCACCGAGCCGTTGATGAACTGCGATTCGTCGGCGGCCAGCAGCAGCAGGAGTCCGTCCAGATCTTCCGGTTTGCCGACTCGGTGACGCGGCAGCATCGACACGAGCTTCTGCCCTTGCTCCGTCGACCAATGGTGGTGGTTGATCTCCGTGTCGATATAGCCCGGGCAGATCGCGTTCACGTTGATGCCGTGCTTGCCCCACTCGAGCGCCATGGCTTTCGTCATATGCACGACAGCCGCCTTGCTGATCGAATACAGGCCGATCTGCGGCAGCACGCGCAAGCCGGCCATCGACGCGATATTGATGATCCGGTACGACGGTTTCTGCGCGTTGTTGCCGCGCATGATCATGCGTTTGGCGACTTCCTGGGCGACGAAGAACGCGCCGCGCGTGTTGGTATCGAACACGTATTCGAAGTCGGCGGGGGTGACCTCCGAGAGCTTCTGCGTGGTCGACACGCCCGAATTGTTCACAAGGATGTCGATCGTGCCGGCCTCGGTTTCCGCATGGGCGACGGCCGACTTGATGCTCTGGTAGTCGGTCACGTCGAGCGAAACGACGTGCGCCGCGCCGCCGGACGCCTCGATCTCGGCGCGCAATTCCTTCAGACGCTCGGTCCGCCGGCTCGCCAGCACGACCTTGGCGCCCGCCTGCGACAACACTTGAGCAAAGCGCTTTCCCAACCCGCTCGAGGCGCCGGTGATCAGCGCAACCTTGCCTTCCAGATTGATCGAACGGCCCATTGTCGTTCCTTGTTCGGTTGTTGTTACAGATGCGGTTGACGGGTGCGGTAAGACCGTCACTACGGGTCATACCGTATCATAAAAATAGAACGATCGTGCTAATCTGTGCTCATCTGGTTGCAGTGCGGGTGTGCATCGCCCACAATACGAACCCGAAAAAAGCATTCTAACGGTAAGAGGAGCATCAATGACCCCCGCAAGTCTCATTGAGCAATACGGTCCACGCGAGTCGATGGAATACGACGTCGTGATCGTCGGCGGCGGCCCGGCTGGCCTGTCCGCGGCGATCCGCCTGAAGCAGCTGGCGGCGGAAAAAGGCGTCGAGCTGGGCGTGTGCGTACTGGAAAAAGGCTCGGAGATCGGGGCGCATATCCTGTCGGGCGCGGTGATGGATCCGCGCGCGATCAACGAACTCATTCCGGACTGGAAGGAAAAAGGCGCGCCGCTGACGGTGGACGTGACCGAA
>NZ_JARESV010000229.1:0-322 GCF_046026985.1 Paraburkholderia sp. RL18-101-BIB-B | reverse complement strand
TCCGACGCCGGAAATCCTGCCGGAACTGGCGCTGGAAGTGCGTCCGGACGCCGTGCTGTGCACGGGGCGCACCGACTACCCGAACCAGGTGAACAACGTGCTGGTGTTCCCGTTCCTGTTCCGCGGCGCGCTGGATGCGGGCGCGACGACGGTGACGCGGGAAATGGAAATTGCCGCGGTCAACGCGATCGCCGAACTCGCGCGCCAGGAGCAGAGCGATATCGTCGCGACGGCGTATGGCATTCAGGACCTCTCGTTCGGCCCGGAATACCTGATTCCGAAGCCGTTCGATCCGCGCCTGATCGTCAAGGTCGCGCCGGCC
>NZ_JARESV010000228.1:0-325 GCF_046026985.1 Paraburkholderia sp. RL18-101-BIB-B | reverse complement strand
ATGGCAGTCTGTTGCCGCTGTGCCGGATAAAGACATGCTTGCATTGGCCGCGGTTGAAGATGAAACGCCTGAGCTTGGTGCGCCGACAGAGGCGCACGACATCGTCGCTGATTACCGGTCAGTTGGTCTCACTCTCGGTCGGCATCCGCTTGAGTTGCTGCGGCCGCAGTTGCTAGCAAACCGCCTGATGCCAGCGTCAACTTTGCGCACATACCGTGATGGACGACTCGCGCGAGGCTGTGGACTTGTTACGGTGCGACAGCGGCCGGGCACCGCGAAAGGCGTGTTGTTCGTGACGCTGGAAGATGAGACGGGCAATGTAAAC
>NZ_JARESV010000227.1:0-325 GCF_046026985.1 Paraburkholderia sp. RL18-101-BIB-B | reverse complement strand
ATTCACGTTCCCCGTCTCATCTTCCAGCGTCACGAACAAGACGCCTTTCGCGGTGCCCGGCCGCTGTCGCACCGTAACAAGTCCACAGCCTCGAGCGAGTCGTCCATCACGGTATGTGCGCAAAGTTGACGCTGGCATCAGGCGGTTTGCTAGCAACTGCGGCCGCAGCAATTCAAGCGGATGTCGACCGAGAGTGAGACCAACTGACCGGTAATCAGCGACGATGTCGTGCGCCTCTGTCGGCGCACCAAGCTCAGGCGTTTCATCTTCAACCGCGGCCACTGCAAGCATGTCTTTATCCGGCACAGCGGCAACAGACTGCCAG
>NZ_JARESV010000226.1:0-335 GCF_046026985.1 Paraburkholderia sp. RL18-101-BIB-B | reverse complement strand
GCCGGGTGGTTGTGATGTTGACGACGCGCGGTGCCGGTCCGGTAGTGAATGCGTAACCGATCTTTAAAAATTAACAGCCGATAAGTGTGGGCGCTTGATGCGCGACGCGAGGTGGGTCCTTCGGGGTCTGCCGACCAAGCGAAAGTATCAAGTCTCACACAGTATTAGAGGAAGGTTTGAGCAATCAAATCATCGTCAGTACGTTGAGTGAGCGACCGGTCCGTAACTGGACCGAAAACAGTAACAGGTTTGAACTGAAGAGTTTGATCCTGGCTCAGATTGAACGCTGGCGGCATGCCTTACACATGCAAGTCGAACGGCAGCACGGGGGCAAC
>NZ_JARESV010000225.1:0-338 GCF_046026985.1 Paraburkholderia sp. RL18-101-BIB-B | reverse complement strand
CCCCGAAGGATCCACCTCGCGTCGCGCATCAAGCGCCCACACTTATCGGCTGTTAATTTTTAAAGATCGGTTACGCATTCACCACCGGACCGGCACCGCGCATCGTCAACATCACAACTACCCGGCACCGCTTCGTTCTGCGTCGCTGCATCAGCAGCAGAGAAACGAGATTATGAAGAACTTTCGCTACGTCGTCAACAGGTTTTTTCCAACTTCCTGAACCTGCCCACTTCGCTGAAAGCCTTGCCACTGCTGGCTCTCCCGCCTCCCGTGCCCCGCTGTCCGGAGCACGAAAGAGCGAGATTCTAGCGAGCCCAACTCCGCCTTGCAAGCGTTAT
>NZ_JARESV010000224.1:0-339 GCF_046026985.1 Paraburkholderia sp. RL18-101-BIB-B | reverse complement strand
CTTTGGTCCCATATGCGTGCGGCGGCGCATATGGGTCGTCGTCGTGCATGTCCGATCATTCGGATTCGTTTGGCGCTCAGCAGGGCACCAGTTGCTCGGGCCCTTTGTGCCCACAGACTTTCTTCTGCACACTACTCAGCGCGCTACCCCGCGATGCGCCGTTCGGCGGACGCACGCCGGCTCAACGGCGAGTGTAGAGCTCGATACGGAAATCAAGGGCGCTGAATGGCCTTTCGAGTGTCACAGACCGGCCGAGCTTCGGACGTTCGCAGTCCAACTTTGAAAGGCCGAAGTGGGTCGACAAGCGTCTTCCGCGACATCCCCCTCAGCGCTTTCGAG
>NZ_JARESV010000223.1:0-362 GCF_046026985.1 Paraburkholderia sp. RL18-101-BIB-B | reverse complement strand
ATCGGGTGGCATCCGCGAGCGAATCGAAACAGAAGTCTTGCAGCCAGCGTCGGATGGAGAAGTCAGTTCGACCCGAAGCGTGGAGTTCGTGGCCACGGTGCTAAAAATCGACCGGAAGAACCGGCAGGTCACACTGCGCGGCCCGACTCAGACACAGGAGTTCGATGTTGCCCCGACGTTATCGCTCGACAGCCTGAAAGTGGGCGATGCCGTTCGCGCAGAATTTATCCCCCCCGTTGCCGCTTCGGTTGTCCGCGTCAGGACTGCTCCTCAGTGAGCAGTGTCGCAAGGCAACTGTCTCTCCGGCAGATTGCCCGGATGGTTCGCTCGGATTAAACGAACTGCGCCGGAACGAAACAAAT
>NZ_JARESV010000222.1:0-373 GCF_046026985.1 Paraburkholderia sp. RL18-101-BIB-B | reverse complement strand
TGACGCGCACCAGCTTGCCCGTGATCGCGTCATGGAGGTCCTTGCCAAATTGCGGGCAGCGGGCTGGAAGCGATATATCGACGTAGAAGACCCACGCCTTACTGGCAAGCAGGCTTGGAATTTCGCCGCTTCGCGCGCAGCAAACTGGGCGTACTCGCTGGATTCTACCTACACGCCAACGATGGATGAATGGATCAAAGCAAAAGGGAAATTTCCAAAGTGGGTTTTCTATGCGGATGGCGTATATCTTGAGTTTTCGATTTTTGAGAGCAACATGGGAGGCTTCGTCGGTAAGAGTACGTATCTTCTGGGTGTGAACGTAAAGAACGAGTACGCTTTTTATGGTCTTGGCTACTTCCCCGGCGACGCGGAC
>NZ_JARESV010000221.1:0-373 GCF_046026985.1 Paraburkholderia sp. RL18-101-BIB-B | reverse complement strand
AGAGACTCATCAGTTCTCCCGCGATAGGGTGATGGCTTTTCTAGCGAATTTGCGCGCTGCAGGCTGGAAGAGATTTATCGAACCTCATAGACCGCGAATTAACGGCAGACAGGCGTGGAATTATGCGGCTTCGCCCGCTGTGGATTGGATATATTCGCTGGATTCCACTTACACGCCGACTATGGAGGAATGGATACGGGCAAAAGGACAATCACCCACATGGATTTTTTATGCGGATGGCACCTATCTGGAGGTCTCCATTATGGAAAGCAATATGGGTGGCTTTGTCGGAAAGGGTACGTACCTTTTGGGTGCGAACGTAGAGAACGAGTACGCTTTTTATGGTCTTGGCTACTTCCCCGGCGACGCCGAG
>NZ_JARESV010000220.1:0-382 GCF_046026985.1 Paraburkholderia sp. RL18-101-BIB-B | reverse complement strand
CTTCCCGGCGGTGGACACCGGCGAAATCCGCCTGCATCTGCGCGCGCCGACCGGCACGCGGATCGAGGACACCGCGAGCATTACCGACCAGGTCGAAGCCCGCGTGCGCGACGTGATCCCGAAGCAGGAACTCGCGGCGATGCTGGACAACATCGGCGTGCCGGTGAGCGGCATCAATCTGACCTACGACTCGTCGGACCCGATCGGCTCCGAGGATGCCGACGTGATGATCACGCTCGCGCCGAAACACAAGCCGACCGCGCAATACGTGGCGACGCTGCGCACCACGCTGACGAAAGACTTCCCCGGCGTCACGTTCGCTTTCCTGCCCGCCGACATCGTCAGCCAGATTCTCAACTTCGGCCTGCCCGCGCCGATCGAT